>NZ_SJXI01000057.1:0-79903 GCF_004337455.1 Parafrankia sp. BMG5.11
ACGCGGAACGCGACGTTGGTCGGCCAGTCGGTGGTGTCGAAGGCCTTGCGGGCGGCCTTGACCGCGGCGGTGGTCTCTTCGACCGTCGCGTCCGCGGCCTGGCCGATGACTTCGCCGGTCGTGGGGTTGATCGAGTCGACCGTCCGCTCGGTCTCGACAAGCTTTCCGTCGATCAGTAACCGCTTCACAGCCGCTCCTCGTTGATGTCGATCATCTTTGATGACTCGCTCGTCGTCACGGTGAGAGTTCCGAGGTGCACACCGGAACGCCGCCCGCCACGGGTTGTGCCCGCCGTTTCGCTCCCGGTTCGCATCTCGCCCTCTTTTCTCGGACGCGTGCCGGGGCGGGCGGGCCGAGCAGGCGGCCCGGTGGAGCCTGACACGTCTCGATCGCGTCCTGACCGCCACGTCCTATTTCGTGTCGTAATCCTACTTACGCCAAATTCGGAGTCAACCGTTTGACAGTGGAGTAGACCCGGCCCAGCCGGACCGGAGATCCATGGATCTCCACGCGGCCGTCCGCGGTCGCTCGGGAGGATCTCGGACATCGTCGGAGAGCGCTCGCGGGATCTTCACCGAGCGCCTGGCTTACCGCGTCCCGCAGGCGCATCTCACGGGCGTCCGCCGCACGTCAGCGGGCGTCCGACGGCGGGCGGAGCCGTCCGGAAATGGACTTCCATCGCTTTTCGATGTTTCCGTCCGCGGTGTCAAGAATGGCTACGCCAGTTACCGGGTCACCTAATCGCGGTTTCCACCGCTAAGGCACGTCGGGCCGGTGCGCCGGAAAAGCGGGAATGGCCCGTCGGCCCTCGTTCGGCCGGCCCTCGTTTGGCTGGCGCCAGCTGGGATCTGCGCCGGCTGGGATCTGCGCCGGCTGGTCCGGTGGCCACCGGACCAGCCGTGCCCGTGTCAGTAGGCGCGGGCCACGAGGCAGACGAGATCCTCGTCCCTGGTGTCCGCGGTCGGCAGGGCGCCGTCCGGCGTCTGCAGGCAGCGGACGGTCAGCGAGTCCTCGGCGAGCCGTGCCTCGCCGTCCTCACCCACCAGGTGCCAGGGCAGCCGGGCGAAGCCCGTCGCGGCGGCCTCGACCGCCTCGGCCAGCGAGGTGACGTCCGAGGTGCGTTCGTCGCGCAGCGCCAGGGCCTGCGCGTACAGGCTCGCCTGCACCTCGTCGAGCAGGACGGGGACGCGGCCGGCGGCCTCACCGAGCGGCACCGGGAACTTCTCGGCGGTGTCCCGGCGGGCCAGCGTGACGTTGCCGGCGGCCAGGTCGCGCGGCCCGACCTCGACCCGGACGGGGATGCCCTTGAGCTCGGCGTCGGTGACCCGGCGGCCGAACGACAGACCGGGGCGGGCGTCCAGCCTGGCCCGGACGCCGAGTGCGGTGAGCGCGTCGGTGATCTCGCGGGCCTTCGTGACCACGGCGTCGTCGTCGCGGACCGGGAGCACCACTACCTGGGTGGGCGCGAGCGCGGGCGGCACCCGCAGGCCGTTGTCGTCACCGTGAGCCATGATCAGGCCACCGATCATGCGGGTGGAGCTGCCCCAGGAGGTCGTCCACGCCAGGTGGCGGCCGCCGTCCGGCCCGAGGAAGTCGATGTCGAAGGCGCGGGCGAAGTTCTGGCCGAGCTCGTGGCTCGTCGCCATCTGCAGCGCCTTGCCGTCACCCATCATGCCTTCGCAGGTCATCGTGTTGATCGCGCCGGCGAAGCGCTCCTTGCGGGTCTTCGCCCCGACGAACACCGGCAGCGCGAGCACCGAGGTCATGAACTCCCGGTACACCTCGAGCGCGATCCGGCGGGCATAGGCCGCGGCGTCCGCGGCGTCCGCATGGGCGGTGTGCCCCTCCTGCCACAGGAACTCGCTGGTGCGCAGGAACAGCCGCGGGCGCAGCTCCCAGCGGACGACGTTCGCCCACTGGTTCAGCAGCAGCGGCAGATCCCGGTAGCTCTGCGTCCACTTGGCCATGTACTCGCCGATCACCGTCTCGCTGGTGGGACGGACGACGACCGGTTCGGCCAGCTCCTTGCCGCCACCGTGGGTGACGACGGCGAGCTCGGGGCTGAACCCCTCGACGTGCTCGGCCTCCCGGCGCAGGTAGCTCTCCGGGATGAACAACGGGAAGTAGGCGTTCACCGCGCCCGCGGCCTTGATCCGGGTGTCGACGTCGGCCTGCATCCGTTCCCACAGCGCGTAGCCGTAGGGCCGGATGACCATCGTGCCGCGCACGGGCCCGTTGTCGGCGAGCTCGGCCTTGTCGAGCACGTCCTGGTACCAACGCGGGAAGTCGGTGGAGCGGGGGGTGAGAACAGCCACGTCGTCCACGATATTGGTTCGGTACGACGGGCCGGCGGACACGGCCCGCCCAGGCGACCGCCACGGGCCCCGCGGACGCGTACGGGGCCCGGTTCCGGCCCCGGCTCCGAGACGGCCCGCCCCCCGAGACGGGCCGCACCGGCCCCGGCCCGCCCGGCCCCGGTGTGCGCGGCCGGGGCCGGGCGGGCGGGCGGGTGGGTCACCAGCGCGTCACCGGCCGATGGGAAGGGGGCACCCACCGCTCGCGGAATGCGGCGGGCCCCGGCCGGGACAGCGTGCCGGCGACACCTCTGCCGCGCTGTCCGCTGCCGAGCCGTCCGCTGGTGAGCCGTCCGTCCGCGGCCGGCCGGCGGACGGCTCGGCGGACGGCTCAGTGGTGCGCGACGGCGTCCTCGGGATCCGGGCGTGGGACCTCGCGGAAGATGAGGGAGAGGTCCACGTCACCGTGGTGGCTGACGAGGGCGGCGGCGGGCGGGACCAGGATCATGGCGCTGGTCAGGTCGGCCGCCGTCGCGCCGGGGGCGAGGACCAGCTCGTGCTCCACCAGTAACCCGTTCCGGACCGTGACGACTTCCGCCAGCGACGGCGGTGGACCTCCGGATACGGGTCTGGGTTCCGGCATGAGTTCACCGGTGTCGACGGTGTTCATCGTGCATGCTGCCTTCCTGTTGCTGGCGGTCCACCGACTTCGGTGTCGCGGGCGGGATCGGAGACAGGTGTGTTCAGCGCGCGTTGGTCCCGCCGGCGGGACCTGGTCCCGGCTGTGGGGCTGACCGGTGGAGCTGGGGGTTCCGTCGGACAGCCGGTGCCGGCCGGGCCTGTTCGGCGGGCGGAGCGCGGTCGGCGGCACCCGGTGCTTGCGGTGACCGGCGACCGAACTCGACATGAACGATCGGCGACGCGATGGCGACGGCTGGCAGCGCCGTCGCCGAGCTCGCGGGAGTTCCGGGTGGTTCCCTGGCGAGTCCGGGTGAGACCGGAGGGGCGTCGTCGTCGCCGTGACGTGCGTTCGGGTCGAGCCTGAACCACCTCCTGACTCTGCGGTTATGAGGCAATGCTGTCAGCTACCGCTTGTTTGCTTTATAGCAAACGGCCGGCTGGCCGGGAAGGCAAGGGACGATCTCCGGTCAGAGTTGGACGTCTGGTGACGCGGGACGAAAGTCCGGTTCGTATGCGTAATCAGAAGTCCGAAATGGTGCGTTCGCAGTGTCTTGTAAGCGGTGTGCGCGACCTTGTGTCTGGGGGTGGTCTCGTCGGCGGGCCGCCACGGGGACCTACGCCGGCCTGCCGACGAGACGTCACGCGAGAGACCACGCGACCCGCGGCGCGCGATAGGCCCGCTCAGGGCGCGGCGGCTTCGAGAACAGCCTGGACCCGCGCGAGCGCGTCCGTTACGCCGGTGGCCACCTGGACCGACGTCGGTTGATCGCGGTGCCTCGGGTCGCCCGCCGGCGGCGTCGGCGCCCAGCTTCGCAGGCTCACGACGGGGACGCCCGTCCGCAACGCCAGGGCGACCTCGGACAGCGTGCCCCAGCCGTGTCCGACGGCCACCACCGCGGCGGCGGAACGGACCACGAGCGCGTTCCGTGCCTCCCCGAGACCGGTGGGAACGACGACGTCGATCCACGGGTTGGCCGTGGCCGGATCGTTGCCTGGAAGCAGGCCCAGGGTCCGCCCGCCGGCTGCCCGGGCGCCCCGCGAGGCCGCGGCCATCACGCCGCCGAGGCCGCCGGTCACGACGGTCAGCCCCAGCCTCGCCAGGCCCGCGCCCAGGCGCTCGGCGTCGGTTTCCTGCTCCGGTGTCGCCTCGCCCGGACCGATGACGGCAACCTGTCGCATGCGCTCACGACTCCGTTCCACCGCCGGCCATGGTGCCTCTGTGTGTAGCGTGCAACTACTGAAGGTAGCTAAATGGGTCGTGTGTGGGTTGTCGACTCGTGTCGAAACCCATGGCCGGGATGTGTTCCTGTTTGAGTGCGGTTCATGTCCGTCGATGTTCACCCTTCGTTCACTCGGCATCGCTTCGATTCTCGCCGGCACCCCGATCCGGGGGGCGGGACCAGATCCGCGCCGCGAGGCGCGAACCAGATGGACGAAGGATTGCTAGTGAACCTAGGCAAGCGTCAGATCGTCGCGGGCCTCGCCGCCGCGGCGCTGCTCTCTCTGGCCGCGTGTGGCTCGGACGACAACACCGACACGGCGGACGGGACCGCGTCCACGGCCTCCGCCGGCGCGATCGACTGCGCCAAGGGGTCGATCACCGGGTCGGGGTCCTCCGCGCAGAAGAACGCGATGGACGAGTGGGTCTCGGCCTACCAGGACGCGTGTGACGGCGCCACCATCAACTACCAGAGCACCGGCTCGTCGACTGGACGCCAGCAGTTCATCGACAAGCAGATCACCTTCGCGGGTTCCGACTCCGCGCTGAAGGACGACCAGAAGACCGCGGCGGACGCCCGCTGCACCGGCGGTGCGGCCGTCGACATCCCGATGGTCGTCGGGCCCATCGCGCTCATCTACAACCTCGACGGCGTCGACACGCTGAACCTCAGCGCGTCGAACATCGCGAAGATCTTCTCTGGTGCGATCACCAAGTGGAACGACCCGGCGATCGTCGCCGACAACGACGGCGCGAGCCTGCCGGACGCTCCGATCCAGTCGGTCCACCGCTCGGACGGCTCGGGCACGACGGACAACTTCACCAAGTTCCTCAAGGGCGCCGCGGCGTCCGACTGGACCTTCGAGGGCGGCTCCGACTGGACCGCGCCGGGTGGCCAGGGCGCCAAGGGCAGTGACGGTGTGACCTCGACCGTCAAGTCCACCCCGAACGCGATCGGCTACGTCGAGCTCTCCTACGCGGAGAACGCCAGCCTGTCGACCGCGCTGATCGGCAACGCCGCTGACGAGTTCGTCGAGGTGAGCACCGACGCCGCCTCGATCGGCATCAGCTCCGCCAAGGTCGCCGAGGGTGACGACCTCAAGCTCACCTTCGACTACACCACGGCGACCAAGGGTGCCTACCCGATCTACCTGGCCACCTACGAGATCGCCTGCACCGCTGGCACTCCCGCCGACCAGGCTCCGCTCCTCAAGAGCTTCCTGACCTACATCGCGTCCGCGGACGGCCAGGCCGCGATCACGGAGCTCGGCTACGCCCCGCTGCCGGACGAGATCGCCACGAAGGTCCGCGCCGTCATCGCCAAGATCGCCTGACGGATAGAACTGGCTGACGGGCTGACCAGCATGTCCTTCCGCGGCCGGGGCACCGTCGCCCCGGCCGCGGAACCTGGTTTTCCGGGCGGTCGCCCCGGCTGCCGGTCGATCCGACCGGCAGCCGGGCCGGCCGCCCCCTGAGGGAGGAAGAGTCGAGGTAGGTACGGATGACGACTGAGCCGGGTAGCCCGGCCGACGCCGGGTCTCGGGGGACCGGTTCACCGACCACCCCGGAGGCGGCCACCGCACCAGCGGCGGAGGCCGCGCCGACGAGCACCACGTCGACGGACATCACAGCGGCGGGCGCGACACCGCCGGGCACAACGCCGCCGGAACTCGTGCCACCGGGCATCACACCGCCGGCGGACGCCAAGCCGAAGGTCGGCCTGGCCGACGTCGCGTTCAAGAACCTGACCAGGACGGCGGGCGTCAGCCTGCTCGTGCTCATCGCGCTGATCGCGATCTTCCTGGTGCTGCGGGCCACCGACGCCCTGAGCGCGAACACCGGGAACTTCCTCACCACGGAGGAATGGCGGGCCAACGCCGACCCGCCCGTCTTCGGTGTCGCCGCCCTCCTGTTCGGAACTCTGGTCTCCGCCGTGGGGGCGCTGGTCATCGCGGTTCCGGTCGCGGTCGGCATCGCGCTTTTCATCACGATTTACGCGCCTCGCCGGCTGGCCTCCGGGCTCGGTTTCATCGTCGACCTGCTCGCGGCCGTGCCGAGCGTCATCTACGGTCTCTGGGGCCTGATCGTCCTCGCTCCGCACTTCAACGGGACGCAGTCCTGGCTGGCCGACTACTTCGGCTGGATCCCGCTTTTCAACATCGATGACAGCACGGTCGGACGTTCGATGTTCCTGGCCAGCGTGGTGCTGGCAATCATGATTCTCCCGATCGTGGCGGCGATATCCCGGGAGGTCTTCTCCCAGGTGCCCATCACTCATCGTGAGGCTGCTCTCGCGCTCGGCGCCACCCGCTGGGAGATGATCCGGACGGCGGTCATTCCCTACGGCAAGCCGGGTGTGATCAGCGCTTCCATGCTGGGTCTCGGCCGGGCGATGGGCGAGACGATCGCGGTCGCCCTCGTCCTGCCGGCCTCCTTCAACATCTCCTGGAACATCCTCACTCCCGCCGGAAACACGATCGCCGCGAACGTGGCGAACGGCTTCGGTGAGGCAAACGACATCGGAAAGGGCGCTCTCATCGCGTCCGGTCTCGTTCTCTTCGTCGTCACGATGGTGGTCAACATGATTGCTCGAGCCGTCATCGCGCGGCGTGCCGAGTTCTCGGGACGCGCGGCATGAGCACCGCGACGACGACGGCGCCGACGGCTCCGGTCGGTGACGGTTCGCTGAACCTGCGCGGGCAGACGCTCGGTCGGCCGGTACTCGGTGCCATCGCTGCGGGAGCGGTCGTGCTGACCCTCCTGCTCTACCTGGTGACCTCCATCCACAGCCGGATCCAGTTCGTCCTCATCGCGCTGATCCTGTTCGGCATCGGGCAGACGATCGCGTCGGTCATGGTGGAGGGGTCACGGCGGGCGCGGGACCGGCTCGTCACCTCGGCCGTGTTCGGCTCGTTCCTCCTCGCGCTCATCCCGCTGCTGGCGATCATCATCAGTGTCGTGACGCGGGGCGCGGAGCGGCTGGACGGGAACTTCCTCACGCATTCGATGCGCAGCATCAATGCCCGGGAGGCCGGCGGCGGCGTCTACCACGCGATCATCGGGACCCTCGAGCAGGTCGGGCTGGCGAGCGTCATGGCGGTGCCGTTCGGGCTGCTGGTCGCCATCTACCTGGTCGAGTACGGAACCGGCCGGATCAGCCGCGTGATCAGCTTCTTCGTGGACGTCCTGACCGGCCTCCCGTCGATCATCGCCGGTCTGTTCGTGCTGGGCTTCTGGATTCTCGCGCTGGGGCAGAGCTTCTCCGGTTTCGCCGGTGCCCTCGCCCTGACGATCCTCATGATTCCGGTGGTCGTGCGCTCCGCCGAGGAGATGCTGAAACTCGTTCCCGACGAGCTGCGCGAGGCGAGCTATGCGCTCGGTGTCGCCCGGTGGCGGACGATTCTGAAGGTGGTGCTCCCGACCGCGCTGCCGGGAATCGTCACCGGCGTCATGCTGGCCGTCGCCCGGGTCGCCGGCGAGACGGCGCCGCTGCTGCTGACCGTCTTCGGCGCGAACTCGATCAACTTCAACCCGTTCTCCGGTGAACAGTCGGCCCTTCCGCTGTACATCTACTCACAGGCCGGACAGCCGCAGCAGGTCGCGATCGACAGAGCCTGGGCCGCGGCGCTCACGTTGATTATCATCATCATGCTGCTCAATCTGCTCGCTCGGCTCGTGGCGCGCCGGGCGACGATCAAGTAGCCCGTGGTGGCCGTCGTCGTCCGCCCAGGGCGCCAGTCGGCAGTCCGGGTACTGCCTTCTTCCACGAACCGACCGACCGCACAAACACCTGAGTCGAGGTAGCAATGGCCACCCGTATCGACATCTCCGGGCTGACCGCCTACTACGGGAAGTTCAAGGCCGTAGCCGACGTGAACCTGACGATCGAGCCCAAGACCGTGACGGCCTTCATCGGCCCGTCCGGCTGCGGGAAGTCGACCGTCCTGCGGACGCTCAACCGGATGCACGAGGTCCTCCCCGGAGCCAGGGTCGAGGGCAGGGTCCTGCTCGACGGGGAGGACCTGTACGGCCCCGGGGTCGACCCGGTGAACGTCCGCCGCAACGTCGGCATGGTCTTCCAGCGGCCCAACCCGTTCCCCACGATGTCGATCTACGAGAACGTCATCGCCGGGCTGAAGCTGAACGGCATCCGCAAGAAGGCACTGCTCGACGAGCGGGTCGAGGAGTCGCTGCGCGGCGCCAACCTGTGGGACGAGGTCAAGGACCGGCTCAACCGGCCCGGCGCCGGGCTGTCCGGAGGCCAGCAGCAGCGACTGTGCATCGCCCGCGCGATCGCCGTCGAGCCGCAGGTGCTGCTCATGGACGAGCCGTGCTCCGCGCTCGACCCGATCTCCACCCTCGCGATCGAGGACCTGATCCAGAAGCTCCGGTCCAGCTACACGATCGTCATCGTCACGCACAACATGCAGCAGGCGTCCCGCGTGAGCGAGACGACGGCCTTCTTCTCCCTGGAGAAGACCGGCGACCCGGGACGGCTGGTGGAATGCGACCGCACCTCGCAGATCTTCAGCAACCCGAAGGAGAAGCGCACCGAGGACTACGTCTCCGGGCGGTTCGGCTGAGATCTCCCGACGTGTGGCCGACGGCCAGCGGCGGGGGCGACGGTGCGGTCGCCTCCGCCGCGCCAGATCACGGGCAGCCCTCGCCCTCGCTGCTCATAGCCGACGACGAGGCGAACGACGAACTGCTACCGGCATTGCGCGGCCGGGGCGTGGAGGTCAGCGTCGTCACCGACGGCGCCCAGGCCCTCGTCGAGATCGGTCGGCTCGACCCGTCGGCCGTGCTGATCAGCGCACGGCTGCCGGTGGTGGACGGCGTCACCGTGATCCGCACGGTCCGCTCGGTGGCGGGCCGGGACACCACGCCCATCCTGTTCGCGGTCGGCCCCGGTGACCGGGAACAGGCCGCGGCGGCGCTCGAGGCCGGGGCGAGCGCCTGCGTGGGCAAGCCGTACCGCCTGCACGAGGTGCTGGCGATGGTCGGTGCCGTCGGCGGCCTGGCGGCCGTCACGGCCGGCCTGGACGGCTCGGGCGGTCTGAGCGGTTCAGGCACCCGGATGACGCCGGCCGCGGGCCGCGCCGGCTCGTCCGGAGGCCCGGAGGGCGCCGGCGGCTTCGGCGGGCTCCTCACCGCCGGCGGCACGGGCCGGCCAGGGTCGGCCGGCGTGTTGGCGGTCCCCGCGGCATCGAGCGTGCTGCGCTCCGGGCCGGTCGTCCTCGACGTCGACGCGCACGAGGTCACCGTGGACGGCCGCGCCGTCCACATGCCGCCACGGGAGTTCCGGCTGCTGCACCTGCTGCTCGGGCACGCCGGGCGGGTCGTCACCAGGGAGACCCTGCTCACCGAGGTCTGGGGCTCGGCCGACACCGACCCGAACACGCTGGCGGTGCACGTGCGCCGCCTGCGCCGCCGCCTCGGGGACTCCATCTCCGGCGCGGCCGACGGCGCCGCCGCGCAGCGACACGACTCCGCCGACGCTCCCGGCGTGTCGCGCCCGGTTGTGACTTCCCGTGGCCTCATCGACGTTCATCCGCCGCTCATCGAGAGCATCCGCGGGATCGGATATCGCTTTCGGGCTCCCGCTCCGCGCCCGACCTGATTTCGGGGCGGACCATTTCACGGCACTTCCGTGCCGCCGAAGTGCCGTGAAATGGTCCGCGGAATGCGAAAGAGGGCCGCGGCGTCCGGGCGGGAGGCCCGGGGCGTCAGTGTGGAAGGGCGTAGACGCCCGGCGCCGTCCGGCTGACCAGGCCGTCCGTGAGGAGCCCGGCGAGCGCCCGGTCGCGCTGGACGGGCTCGTCCCACACCGCGTCGAGGTCGGCCTGCTCGACCGGCCCGGTCGCCTCCCGGAGCACGGCCAGCAGACGGCCGCGCACCTGGCGGTCGGTCCCGGCGTAGCCCTGCGGGCGCCGGGCCGGGCCCTCGAAGGGCGGGCTGCCGGCCGCCAGCCACGCGCACCCGTCCCGGACGGGGCACGCGGCGCAGCGGGGCGCCCGGGCCACGCAGACCAGCGCGCCCAGCTCCATGAACGCCGCGCTCGCCCGCGCCGCGGTCTCCGGGTCCGCCGGCAGCAGGTCGGCGACCAGCGCGAGGTCGCGCCGGGAGACCGACGTCGGTCCCTCGGCGACCCCCTCGACAGCCCGGGCGACCAGGCGGCGGACGTTCACGTCGATCACGGCGTGGCGCTGCCGGAAGGCGAACGCCGCCACGGCCCTGGCCGTGTAGCTCCCGACACCGGGCAGTGCCAGCAGGTCGTCAAGCTCGTCCGGGACGGTGCCGCCGTGCCGTTCCAGCATCGCGGTGGCGGCCTGGTGCAGTCGCAGAGCCCGGCGGGGGTAGCCGAGGCGCCCCCACGCCCGCACGGCCTCACCGGAGGGCTCCGCGGCGAGGTCGGCCGGTGTCGGCCAGCGGCTGAGCCACTCCGCCCAGACCGGCAGGACCCGGTTGACCGGCGTCTGCTGCAACATGATCTCGCTGACGAGGACGCCCCACGGCGTCGTCTCGGGCCGCCGCCAGGGCAGGTCGCGGGCACAGACCGCGAACCACTCCAGCACCTCGTCAGCCATTCGCACGGATGTCATCGCGGGAATCGTCTCAAGCCCCGGCACACCGCCCACCGCCGGCCCTCAGCCCGCCCGCGGCCGCCTCCCGCCACCGCACCGCCTACCGCGGCGCTCTCAGACGTAGCGTTCGAGGATGCTCGACTCCGCGAGCCGGGAGAGCCCCTCACGGACCGCGCGGGCGCGGGTCTCACCGACGCCGTCAACCGCCTGGAGGTCGTCGACCCCGGCGGCGAGCAGCTTCTGCAGGGTGCTGAAGTGGTCGACGAGGCGGTCCACCACCATCCGCGGCAGGCGCGGGACCTTGGCCAGCATCCGGTAGCCACGCGGGCTGATCTGGCGGTCGAGGATGTCCGCCCCGCCGGAGAAGCCGATCACCCGGGCGATGACGGTCAGGTCGAGCAGGTCCGTCGGTGACATCGCGGACAGCTCGGCGAGCACCTGGGCGGCGTTGCCCGCCCGCGAGCCGACCGGCAGGTAGTCGCGCACGGTGAGCTCGCGCTCGGTCTCGACGCCGGCCATCAGCTCCTCGAGCTGCAGCGACAGCAGCCGGCCGTCCGTCCCGAGCTCGACGACGTAGCTCTCGATCTCGTCGGCGATCCGCCGGACCATCTCCAGCCGCTGGCTCACCGAGATCGCGTCACGGACGGTGACCAGATCCTCGATCTCCAGCGCCGAGAGGGTGCCGGCGACCTCGTCGAGGCGCAGCTTGTAGCGTTCGAGCGTGGCCAGCGCCTGGTTGGCGCGGGAGAGGATGGCCGCGGCGCCGTCGAGCACGTACCGCCGCCCCGCCACGTACAGAGCGATGATGTGCATCGACTGGCTGACCGAGATCACGGGGAAGCCGGTCTGCTTCGCGACCCGCTCCGCGGTGCGGTGCCGGGTGCCGGACTCCTCGGTCGGGACCGTCGGATCCGGGACGAGGTGCACGGCGGACCGCACGATCCGCGCGAGGTCGGAGGAGAGCACGATCGCGCCGTCCATCTTCGCCAGCTCGCGCAGGCGGGTGGCCGAGAACTCCACGTCGAGCTCGAATCCGCCGGTGCACAGGCCCTCGACGACCTTGTCGTGGCCGAGCACTATGAGCGCTCCGGTGTGCCCACGCAGGATGCGCTCGAGACCGTCACGGAACGGGGTACCGGGCGCGACCGCGGCGAGTGTCGCCCGGAAGATGTCATCCCCGGGTGGTCCTGCCATCAGGCTCCCTCGTTGTTCTTCGACGTCCTGTGCGTCGAACGCCCCCACCGTGTCGTGCCCGTCGCCGTAATGGTATCGGTAAGTCGCATGCGGATCAGTGTGGGCTCACAGCGGCCTCACCATATCCGGCAATCACCAAAGCAGGTTCATTCGTCGTACATGTGCGCAATGGCCGCGATAAGGTCCGGTACTTCCTGGACGGTCAACCCTTCCGGCGCCTCTCCGGACCCGGTCGGCACGAGCGCCCGGCGGAAGCCCAATCGGGCCGCCGCGGCGAGCCGCGTACGCACCGCGCCCACCGAACGCACCTCGCCCGCCAGGCCCACCTCGCCGATCGCCACCAGATCACCGGGCAGCGGCCGGTCGCGGGCGGCGCTCACCGTGGCCAGCGCCACCGCCAGATCCGCCGCCGGCTCGGCGAGCCGAACCCCGCCGACCGTCGCCGTGTAGACGTCCGCGCGGCCGAACCGGACCCGCGCCCGCCGCTCGACGACGGCGAGGATCATCGCCACCCGGGCGGCGTCCAGCCCCGACACCGCGCGGCGCGGCACCTGCGCCGACGCCTCCGCCACCAGTGCCTGCACCTCGGCGACCAGCGGACGCCGGCCCTCCACCGTCACCGTGACGCAGGTGCCGGGTACGGCCGCCGGCCCGGCGCCGCCGGACCGCGACAGGAACAGCCCGCTGGGATCGGCGACCTCGCGGATGCCCGAGTCGTGCATCTCGAAGCAGCCCACCTCGTCCGCCGGGCCGTAGCGGTTCTTGCCGGCCCGGAGGAGACGCAGCGTCGAGTGCCGTTCGCCCTCGAAGTGCACGACGACGTCCACCAGGTGCTCGAGCAGCCGCGGCCCGGCCACGGCGCCCTCCTTCGTCACGTGGCCGACCAGCACGGTCGCCAGGCCCAGCGCCTTGGCGGTGCGGATCAGGGCGCCGGTCACCTCGCGCACCTGCGTCACCCCGCCGGCCGACCCGTCGAAGCCGGAGGAGGAGATGGTCTGCACCGAATCGACGACCAGCAGGGCCGGCTGGACCTGCTCGACATGGGTGAGCACCGCGCCAAGATCGGTCTCGGCCGCCAGCCAGAGATCGGGATGCAGCGCGCCCGTCCGCCCGGCGCGCAGGCGGACCTGGGCGGCGGACTCCTCCCCGGTGATGATGAGCGAGCGCGACCCGGTGGCCGCGCTGCGGGCGGCGACCTCCAACAGCAGGGTCGACTTGCCCACACCCGGCTCCCCGGCGAGCAGGATCACCGCCCCGGGGACGATCCCGCCGCCGAGCACGCGATCAAGCTCACCGATGCCGGTGGGCCGCGAGCGGGCGGTCGTCACGTCGACCGCCGTGACCGGGGTGGCCGGCGCCGTCACCGGGGCCGCGGCCCCGATGCGACCGGTGCCACCCAGCCCACCCGAGAACCCGCCGGCCCGGCGGGGGGCGGGTGCCTGCGCCTCGAGGGTGCCCCAGGCCTGGCAACGCGGGCACCGGCCGGCCCACCGAACGGCCTCGGCCTCGCAGGCCGAGCACCGGAAACCACCCGCGGGGTTGCGGGAACCCGCGCCCGCCCGCGAGGAGGCACGCCCTGCGCCCGCACCGGACCGCGCCGCGGGACCTGTAGACGACATGGCGGCCACCGTAGCCGGTAGGTCCGACAATCAGGGCGAGCTCCCACCTCCAGCAGGGCGGGCTCCCACCTCCGGGCACTACTGAGGAGCCCCTCAGGGCACCGGCGAGGAGCTGCTCGGCACCAGAGCGCGGGCCTGATCCCCGAAGCCGGGCCCAGCGGCTGAACCGCGGCCTGGCGGCCGAAACGGGACCTGCTCACAGAAATGTGGCGGGTCAGTAAGTCCATGGACTTACTGACCCGCCACACTTCGTACAGATCAAGGGAAGACGGCGGGCGGACGGTCGTCGGGGCCCGGCAGCCTGCCTGGCCCCGACCTGGCGACCTGCCCCGGCCGCCGGCCGCGGGTGGGTCAGGCCGTCGGGGCGGTGGGGGCGCCAGCGGGGGCGGGGCTCTCCGCGGGGGCGCCGGGCTCGGTCGTCGTGCCGCCGACCGCCGGTGCGCCGCTTTCGGCTGGCGCGCCGCTGGACGGCGTGGCGGTGCCGGACGGGGACGCCGAGGTCTCCGCGGGCGCCGTCGGGGCCACCGGGCCACCGGAGGCCCCGGGGGCCGGGGCCTCGACCGGCACGTCGAGGGTGACGCTGCCCGCCTTCGCGAATGTGAAGGTGACGGGCACCTCGTCGCCGATGGCCAGCGTCTCGTTCAGGCCGGTCAGCGTGGGCGCCGAGCCGTTCGCGATGTAGATGTTGCCCGCACCGGGACGGATGATCGAGGGCTTGGGCGCCGTGCCACTACTGGCGGCGGGGGAGGAAATCCCGATCAGGCTGTCCTCCTCCGCTCCACCGTTGAACACGGCGGAGATGACCTGCGCCGACCCGCCCTCGTTCGCCGGGCCCGCGACGTAGACATTTCGCAGGGTGACCGACCCAACGGCTCCGCTCACCGAGTTGGTCGTGGTGCGGGCGGAGTTGGTGAGGGCGTCGGTGCCGGACGCGCATCCGCTCAGCGCGGCCGCGGCGACGGCGGCCGCGGCGACGGATGTCGCCAGGGCGGCCCGCGCGCGGACCCGGCCGCGGCGGGCGGTTCTCGGGCCGCCGCCGACTTCCGGGGCGTGGCCCGGACCACCGGTTTCGGCGGCTTCGACGTGCGGCGTCCCATGGATGGTGGACGTCGCGGAACGAGCACCCAGACGGCGGCTCACGGCTCGGTGGCTCCTCCTGCGCAGGGACCGGCGCGCCTGGCGCGTCGGTGCCGATCGGTCGTGACCGGTCAGGTGGCCGTTGCGGGGGCCCGCAGCGGCCGGCGCGCACCGGTGCGGGCCGTCGCGACGTTCCAGTCGGTGGATCGCCGCGTGGCGCACCGGGAGCGCACCCGGTCACCCGCGTCCCAGGTCGGAGCCGCGGGTGCGGGGCTAAGACTAGCCATCCGCGCCCGCTATGTGCGGCCTAGCGTGTTGGGCTCGACATCTCGGACCGATCGGACGGCTGACAACAGATCCGAACGGCCCATGCGAACCCGCCCGCAGGTCGGACCCGTTCGCCGCGGCGCGGGTGTGGGCGGGAGAGCCGTGGCCTCGGGGGGCGGGTCCAGGCGGGTTCAGCTGTCTGACCAGGTCGGCGGGTGGAGCTGGCGGAAGGGAGCCGGCCTGGGGCGGGTGAGCGACCGCGAGCATGGCGTTTCCCCGTCGTCTCGCGCAACCGGATGTCATCTGCGTGATCGGATGTCCGGAGAATCCGCTTCGTCATGACTCGGGCCAGTTGCGCGCACCGAACAGGGGGGCCTGGAAGGGCCCGGCACCCTCGGGGCGGGCCGACCGGATTCCACAGGTCCGGGGGAGAAAGGCCGCAGGGCCCTGGGAGACAGGGTCTTCGGTCCCCGCGGCGGCCGCCCCGTCTTCGGTCGCACGGCGAGTGCGAGCGGGCGGGCGGACGGGGGCGGGAGGCGGCCCGCCGAGCCGGCGCGACACGCCCGGTGCGGACGGCGGCTCCGGGGGACCTTCGGCGGGTCGATGTGGGGCCAGCGGGGTAGGGACGGTAGTGTCGCGACGCTCTTGATGCCAACAACCGGACAACTTCCGCCGCAACGCCATCTGTTTCGCCAGACCGGACACGTCGCCCGTTGATAGCCCCCGACCTGCGCCGATCCGGTCGGGCTCGGCGCCAGGTCTGTCGCGTGCCGTACCTGCCGGCCTCGGAGGGTGGCCGGAACACGACGGCTGCCCCCTTCCCGTGGCAGGCCAGCAGCGCGCGTCTGACCTGCGGCGATGCGTGCGTGTTACGCTGGTAGAGGCGGAAGGGGCACGTGACACATGGCGTTCCAAGTCGGCGAGACCGTTGTTTACCCGCATCATGGTGCTGCTCTGATTGATGCGATTGAAACGCGCGTCATCAAGGGTGAAGAGAAACTTTATCTCGTGCTGAAGGTCGCCCAGGGCGACCTCACTGTCCGCGTTCCAGCCGACAACGTCGGCATGGTCGGGGTGCGTGACGTCGTCGGTCAGGACGGCCTGGAGCGTGTGTTCGAGGTGCTACGCGCCCCGCACACGGAGGAGCCGACCAACTGGTCCCGGCGGTACAAGGCCAATCTCGAGAAGCTCGCCTCGGGTGACGTGAACAAGGTCGCCGAGGTGGTTCGTGATCTCTGGCGGCGTGATCGTGAACGCGGTCTTTCCGCGGGTGAGAAGCGCATGCTCAGCAAGGCGCGGCAGATTCTCGTCAGCGAGCTCGCGCTCGCCGAGGGAACCAATGAGGACAAGGCTGAAGCCATGCTCGACGAGGTTCTCGCCGGCTGATACCGGCAGGCTCGAACATGCGCGGTCGGCAACACCGGGGCGGCATTGTGCGCGCCGTCCGACGTCAGCGGAAGGCTTGATGTTTCCGACCGAATCGTGGTTGCGGCGGATTTTCATCCCCGTGGGAGTGCCCCCGGAAGGGGGCCTCTCACCCGTCCGGATCTCCCGGGCGGTCAGGCGCGTTCGCCGCGGAGGCCGGAGTTGGTGAGCACCCGGGTCGGGGCCCTCGTCCCGGCGGCGGGCCGAGGCGAGCGTCTCGGCGGTGGCACGCCCAAGGCACTGCGGCCGCTCGGGGGCCGTCCGATGCTTTTGCATGCGGTGGAGACGCTCCTGTCGTCCACGCTCGTCTCTCAGGTCGTCGTAGCGGCACCGCCGACTCTCGTCGAGGTGGTGGGCCAGATCCTGGGCCCACGGGTGCTCGTCGTCCCCGGCGGGGCTGAGCGGGTGGACTCGGTCCGCGCCGCGCTCGAGGCGTTGGACGACGACATCGGCGTGGTCCTCGTGCATGACGCGGCGCGGCCGCTCACGCCCGCCAAGCTGGTGGACGCCGTCGCGACCACGGTGCTCGACGGCCATCCCGCTGTCATCCCCGTGTTGCCCGTGACGGACACCGTCAAGGAGGTGGACGCCGACGGCCGGGTGGTGCGGACCCCACCCCGGGACGTCCTGCGCGCGGTGCAGACCCCACAGGGCTTCCGGCGGGACATCCTGCACACGGCCTACGCGAACCGGGACCTCCCGGTCACCGACGACGCCGGTCTGGTGGAAGCTCTGGGGGTGCCGGTGACGACGATCCCCGGCGCTGAGGAGGCGTTCAAGGTGACCCGACCAGCTGACCTGGTCCTCGCGGAGGCCCTGCTGGCCCAGTTCGCACCCGGCGACGGGCAGCGGTGACCGAACCGTCGCTGCCCCGGGTGGGCACAGGTGTCGACGTCCATCCCTTCGAGCAGGGGCGGGAGTGCTGGGTCGCCTGCCTGCTGTGGCCCGGGGAGACGGGGCTCGCCGGGCATTCCGACGGTGACGTCGCCTCGCACGCCGCGTGCGACGCGCTGCTCACCGCGTCCGGCATCGGCGATCTCGGTGCCGTGTTCGGTACCGGTCGCCCCGAGTGGTCCGGCGCGTCCGGCGCGGCGCTGCTCGGCGAGACCGCGCGCCTGCTCGCCGAGGGCGGCTGGCTGATCGGGAACGTCGCCGTCCAGGTGGTGGGCAACCGCCCGCGGATGGCCGCGCGCCGGGTCGAGGCGCAGGAGGCGATGTCGGCGGCGCTGGGCGCCCCGGTGAACCTCTCGGCGACGACGACGGACGGGCTGGGCCTCACCGGCCGCGGCGAGGGCCTGGCCGCCATCGCGACGGCTCTGGTCACCCGCGTCTGACGTTCCCGGCCCGGCCCCCGGCGCCCGACTACCCCGTGCCCGGCGGGATCCGTCTGACCGGACGCACGTGACAGTGCCTGTGGCTGTCAGTGGCCCGCGGTCGTCCGAAATGGTCGTGGGCCAAGTCGTGGCCAAAGGGATATGCCTGACTGGCATCGGCGTAGGTTGGATCCCGGGTGGAGTGAGAGGGTGTGCCCGGTGAGTGACTCCCGGAGGAGTGTGATGGCGGCGCGGCTTCCCGAGTCGGTCAGGGCGCTCGCGGATGCTCCGACATACGTGACGCTGGCGACGATCCGTCCCGACGGCTCGCCTCGCCTGACCGTGCTGTGGATCGCCCGGGACGGCGATGAGCTGCTCCTGTCGACCGTGCGCGGGCGCGCGAAGGAGCGTGACATCGCGCGTGACCAGCGGGTCGGGCTGATGTTCCTCGATCAGCGGGACCCGTACAGCTACGTGGAGGTCCGCGGGCTGGCCACGCTCTCCGAGGAGGGCGGCAAGGAGCTCATCGATCAGCTCGCCACCAAGTACACCGGGTCCCCATACCAGTGGGACGGTCCGGATGAGGTCCGGCTGGTGATCCGGGTGGTCGCGGAGCGCGTTCTCACCACCGGCTGAGCCCGCCGCGACCGACCCGGGGGACCTCCCTTTGGCGCCGCCGCCGCGGCGGGGCCGTACCCTTGACAGATGGGTCTTCACCTCTATGACACGCGCACCCGGCGCGTGCGGCCGTTTGTGCCGCAGCGCCCCGGTCATGTGGGCGTGTACGTGTGTGGGCCCACCGTCCAGTCTCCGCCGCATGTGGGCCACATCCGTACCGCCCTCGCGTTCGACCTGCTGCGGCGCTGGCTGACGCAGAGCGGCCTGTCGGTGACGTTCGTCCAGAACGTCACCGACATCGACGACAAGATCATCGTCAACGCCGAGCGGGCGGGGACGAGCGTGTGGGAGCTCGCCACCCGGCAGACCCGGGCGTTCGAGGATGCCTACCGGGCCGTCGGGATCCTGCCCCCGACGATCTCCCCACGAGCCACCGGGCACATCCCCGAGATGCTCGAGATGATCGCCGTCCTGGTCGAGCGTGGGTTCGCCTATCCCGGCGCGGGCTCGGTGTGGTTTCGCGTCGGCGCGTTCGCTGATTACGGCGCGCTCTCCCACCAGCGGCCCGCCGCGATGCACCCGTCCCCGGAGTCCGAGCCGGGCAAGGCCGACCCCAGGGACTTCGCCCTGTGGAAGGCCGTGAAGCCCGGTGAGCCGTCCTGGTCCTCTCCCTGGGGCCCCGGCCGGCCGGGCTGGCACCTCGAGTGCTCCGCGATGGCGGGCAAGTACCTCGGCGATCTGTTCGACATCCACGGCGGCGGGCTCGACCTGGTGTTCCCGCATCACGAGAACGAGCGGGCGCAGTCCGTGTGTGCGGCGGAGCTCGCGGTCGCGGAAGCCGCGACCGCGACCGCGACCGCGAGCGCGGCGTCCCGAGGTGCCGTTTCCGGCGGCGCCGTGCCGGCTGGCGCCCGCGCGGCGGGTGCGGGCGTGGCTGGTAGGGGTGCCGGTGCGGGAGTGGCCGGTGCCGGCGTGGCGGGCGAGATGGCGCGCTACTGGATGCACGTGGGCCTGCTCACCACCGGCGGCACCAAGATGTCGAAGTCGCTGGGGAACTCGTTCTTCGTGACCGACGCGCTGGCCGCGGTACGCCCCCAGGTGCTGCGCTACCACCTGCTCTCCGCGCACTACCGCTCCTCGCTGGAGTACAGCGAGCAGACCCTGGACGAGTCCGCGGCGGCGCACGACCGGATCGAGACGTTCGTCCGCAACGCCCTGGACATCCTGGGCGGGCCGGCGGAGGCCGCGGCGCTTGCCGCCGAGGCCGATCGCGTGGCGGGCACCGAGGCTGCGGACGCGGACGGGGCCTGGGCCGAGTTCGCCGCGGCGCTGGACGACGACCTCGGTGTCGGCCGCGCGCTGGCCGCCCTGTTCGGCGTGGTCGGCCGGGGCAACCAGGTGCTGTCGAAGACCCACAGCCGCGAGCTGGCCGGCTGGGTGGACGTCGCCCGCCGGATGCTGACCGTCCTCGGGCTCGACCCGGTCGAGCAGTGGCCGACGGCGGGCGCCGAGCTGCGCCCCGCGCTCGACGGCGTCATGGACGTCCTGCTGGACCTGCGCTCGGCGGCCAGGGCCCGGCGGGACTACAGCGAGGCCGACTCCATCCGCTCCCGGCTCGCGGCGGCCGGTGTGGTCATCGAGGACACGCCCGAAGGGCAGCGCTGGCACCTCACGTAGGCGACGGGCCGCCGGCCCGCCTGGGGCGAGATCCGGGCCGGCCGGCCATCCGCGTGGCCCGTCGTCGAGGCGAGTCGCCTGAGCCAGTCCATGTGCTGCTGGCGCACCACGCTTCAGCGCGGTAGCCCGGCGGAGGCCCCGACGAGGAGCCAGCGAGGGTCCCGCGAGAAGCCGGTGGGGCTGGCGGGGCCGCCCGGTGTCCAAGCCGGGCGGCCCCGCCAGGTGGGGCTTACTGCGCGCGGACGGTGATCCTCGTCCAGGCACCCACGTAGACGCGGTCGCCGTCGCGCAGGGGGATCGGACGGCCGGGCTCGATCGGGTCCGGCTCGTCGTTGAGGCGGGTTCCGTTCGTCGAGCCGGGGTCACGCACGGCGTACGTGCCGTCGGGCATCCGCTCCAGGGTCGCGTGCGCCCGGGAGATGCCCGGGTCCTCCGGTGCTCCCGAGAGGTCGATCTCGGGGTGGATGCCGCGCGACTCGCTGCGCCGGCCGATCAGCATCTGCGACTCGGTCAGGACGAAGACGCGGCGCGGGTAGAACGCGGGGAACGGCACGCGGTGGTCGTCACCGCTGTCGTAGTACTCGCGTTCCGCCTCGATGACGGCCTCCCACGTGCCACCGGGACCGGCCTCGTCCCACTCGCGGCCACGGGAGCCGGTTCGCGGGTCGCCGCCCATCCGGGGATCGGCCGCGCGCGGGTCGCCGAGCCGGGGATCGTCGAGCCTCGGGTCGGCGCGGCGCGGGTCGGCCATCCGCGGGTCGGTGGAGTGGCGGGCCTCGGCGCCGCGCCGTGACCCGGTCTGCCGGGAGGTCACGCCCGCGTCGTCGACGGGCACCGCGCCCGCCGGAGCGGGCAGCTGGCCGGTGCTGAAGTCGAGCCCGCAGGTCTCGCAGAACCGCGCGGACGGCTCGTTCAGCGAGCGGCAGTTCGGGCAGGGGGCGGGGGCGTAGCGGTCGCGGGTGCCGGCCGGGGCCGGTACCGGGGTCGCGCCGGCGGCCGACACGCCGAGCGGGTCCGCACCGTAGCCGCCGCCGTTCGGGCCGTAGCCGTCGTCACGGTAGCCGCGCCGGTCGTCGGCCTCGGGCGCCGGCCGGCCCGGCTCGCCGGGGCCGTAGCCGCCCCGCCCGTCGGGCGCGCCGTACCCGCCGCGGTCGTCGCGGGCGCGAGGGTAGCCGGCGGGATCCGGCTCGCCGCGCCCGCCGCCGAAGCCGCCGGCACCGCCGCGGTCGTCCCGCCCGTACCCGGGCGGGGTGCGGTCGTCGCGGCCGCCGAAGCCGCCGGCACCGCCGCGGTCGTCGCGCTCACGGCCATAGGGGTCGAGCCCATCCCGCGGCCGTTCGCCGCGGCCGTCGGGCCGGGCCCGCTCGTCAGGCCGGGCCCGCTCGTCAGGCCGGGCCCGTTCGTCGGCGGGGCGCCCGTACCCGTCGCGGTTGTACGGGTCCGCCGCCGGGTACGACCGTCCGGAGCGCGGCTCCTCGGCGTATCCCTCGCGGCCGTAGCCCCCGTAGGGGTCGCCGCCGCGGCCGGCGCCACGCGGCGGATCCGCCACGCCTGGCGCGTCGGCCGGGGCGCGCCGGATGCCGAGCGGGTCATAGCCTCCCGGCGCTCCGGCGGGGCCCGAAGGCCCCGGGGGCACCGAGGGGTCCCGTTCCGGCGTCCGACGCCCGTACGGGTCTGCCGGACGCCCCGTCGGCGCGCCCGCGCTGTACGCGGCGCCGCGCCCGGCGTCGTCCTGACGGTAGCCGTATCGCTCCTGACCACCCACGATCCGCAGCCCGCACTGATCGCAGTAGTCGGGATCGTGCGACAGGTGCCCCTCCGGGCAGCGTGCGCTCACCTGATCACCTGTTCACCCGGACAGTCCTGGTTGACCTCGAGTCGAGGACCATCTCGTCCATCTTCTCGACGTTTTTCTTCAGACGAACCGTACCCGTTGTGGGATCGTCGATGTGAACCACCTTCTGTAGGAGGCGGTAGGTTGCTTCGTTGCCCGACGCGAGCGCGATCTGTACTCCCCGCCCAAGCCTCAGTGTGGCAGTGACGTCGTCTCCCTGTTGACGGGCCTCCAGCCCGTCCGCCAGGACCCTGGCCAGCTCGGCCTGACCGGTGTAATGCGCAACCTCCGTGTTGACCCGGGTGGCCAGTGCCGTGTCATCCGTCCACAGTGCGCGTACCAGCGCGGATGACGTCGGCTGGTGGTCGACGACGAGGCTTACGCGGGCCGCCAGGACCTCGGTGCCGACCTCGCGGGCCGGTAGGCGGACACACAGGTGGTAATCCCGGGACTCGATCCCCCAGGCCCCGGTCTGGTAGTCCGTGCAGTGGTCGTCGACGGCCCGGCCGGAGCCGGTGAGGTCCCGCAGGTCCGGGGTGACCTCGCGCAGGAAGTCCAGCGAGGCACCGGTGGGCGTCCACAGCCGCAGCGAGACCCGGTCGGTGGCCCGGTCGAGGGCGGTGGCCACGATCCGCTCGAACTCGGCCGCGAGGCCGGCGGGCTCGGGGACGGCGTCCACCGTCCCCAGCAGGCCGGTGGCGATCGCCCGCAGCTCCTCCACCCGCCAGTCGGTGCCCACCCCTCGGCAGTCGCACTGGAACCGGCCCTGGCAGGCGTCGACGGCGCCGAGCAGCTCGGATTCCATCTCGCCGTTCTGCCCGTCGGTGAGCAGCAGCGCGTGGCCGATGGCGTCGGGCCGGGTCGCCAGCAGGTCGTTCGCCAGCCGCAGCCAGCGGCCCATGGCGGTGCCTCCGTGCGGCTCGAGCGCGTCCACCGCGTGGCAGGCCGCCGCCCGCGTCGCCGCGGACGCCGGAACCAGCTCGGGCGAGCGCGGGTACGCCATCGCGGCGGAGCCGGTGCCGCGCACCACCGCGAACCACGCCCCGTCGGGCAGGCTGTCGAGCGCCGCCCGGACGGCGCGGCGGGCCTGGGTGACCTTCGCGGGCGGGTTCGCCATCGAGCCGGAGCAGTCGAGCAGGATGACCATGGCCTGCTCCGGACGCCCGGTCGGCCGGCCCGCGATCGGGGGGGCGGCCGGGGCGCCCGTCGAGGTCACCGTGATCACCGCGTGTACCTGGGTCCCACCGACCGGCAGGAACTCGTTCTGGTACACCTTCGCCGTGAACGCGCTCATCCGCCCGCCGCGGCCCGGGCGCGGCAGCGCCGCCGGGAGCCGGAGCCGGATCTGGAGCGGCCCCGCCCGCGGACACGGCGGGCGGCCTGCGGGCGCGGCGGCATCGTCAGCTCGTCACCCTCGCCGCGACCACGGTGATGTTGTCGTGCCCGCCCTGGTCGATGGCGAAGTCGATGAGGTGGCGGGAGACGTCCAGCGCGGACGCGCTCGGCTCGAGCTGGTTCACCAGCGCGGCGAGGACGTCCGGGCGCGAGGAGTAGTTCCACAGGCCGTCACTGCAGACGAGGACGGTGGCCGGGGTCTCGATCGGGAAGGCGGCGGTGTGCGGGGTGACGTCCTCGGCGTCGCCGCCGAGCCAGCGCGTCAGTGTGTGCGCGCGCCGGTGGGTCTCCGCCTCCGACGCCGGGATGAGCCCGGCCCGGGCCGCCTCGGCCGCCCAGGTGTCGTCCGCGGTGAGCCGCTCGCACCAGCGCGGGCCGAGCAGGTAGACGCGGCTGTCGCCGACCCAGCCGACGGTCACCATGCCGGGGCCGTCCACCGACGGCGGCGTGATGATCGCCGCCGCGAAGGTGCAGGACGGCGCCATCCGGCCCTCCGCCGCACTGAGCTGGGCGATCGTGGCCTGGGCGGCCTCCACGGCCCGCTGCAGGGCGATGTCGGCCTCGTCCGGGCCGAAACCACCGGAGATCCGCCGCGGAGCGGTGCGCGGCTCGTCGTACTCGGAGTACTCCTCCAGAACGTCGAGGACGTCGTTCGCCCGGCTCGCCGGCCGCTCGTCGTACGGGACGGCCTCGCCGGGCCCGTGGGCGCGTACCGCGTCGGCGAGGATGGCCGTCGCGGTCGCCGCGGCGGCGGCGGACGCCTCCCCGGAGCCCGGGGTCGTCGAGACCCCGTCGCAGACCACTGCGATCAGCGTGCCGTGGACGATCGCCACGCCCATCGAGTCCTCGTTGGTGGTGTGCCGCACGCCGCGGTCACACACGCCGGCGAGCGGGCCGAGGTCGATCTCGCGGTGGTCCTCGTCGCCGCCGGCCACCGGGACGCCGGTCAGGGCGAAACCGCAGGCCTCGCAGTACCGGGCGTCCTGGTAGTTGGGCGCCGCGCACACCGGGCAGCGCATCACCTCGTCGTGCGCGTCGTCGTCCGCCTCGCCCGGGGCGGCGCGCTGGCCCAGGAGCATCGTGGCCGGATCGGTGTCCTCCGCGTATCCGTCCTCGTTGAATCCGCTGCCCGAATAGGTGCCGTCCGGGTACGTCTCACCCTGGTAGCCGGGTTCGGAGTACGCGGATTCGGGGTACTCGTGGTGATAGTCGCCGTCCCGGTAGCCACCCGTGCCCGCCGGGTAGCCGGCGCCGGGATAGGCGCCGTCCGGATAGGCGTTCTCCGCATAGCCGTTGTCGGCGTAGCCGTTCTCCGGGTAGGCGGACCCGGAGAACTGGTCCGGCGTGTAGCTCTCGGTAGGCTGATCATCGGCTCGGAAGTCCTCCGCCCGGTAGCTCTCGGTCGGAAGATCGTCCCCTGGGTATCCGCCGGGGTGGGTGGAGCTCTCGGCGTAGCCGGCATTCGGGTGCGGCGAGTCCGGGCGTTCGGGGGGATAGCTGTGCCCGGGGTAGCCCTGCCCGTGCCGGGGGTTGAGGTCCACAGTCAGGCCACCGGCCGCTGGACCGGCCCGCCGGGGACAGCGAGTCTGGGCGGTGTGCGCGGAGCCATGTGGTGAGTGCCTCCTGCCCGTCCTGTGGGGACCGGATATATCACGTCGACCTGCTCAAATCCAAGTACGCCGAAATGAATAGTGGCATGATCCGCCAGATGCGTCGACGCCCGTGATCTCGGTGCCCCCTTCGGTGCCAGCGCTCGCCCGTGCTCCTGGGATCGGTCGGAGCTCTGTCTCCAGTACGCCCTCGCCACGGGCGCTCTCCGTAACCTCTGCCACCTCTCCCACCTTTTCCCTAGTGGGCGCTCTGTTTCTCGCCTCCGCGGTGGCTTCCACGGCCGGCGCGGCGGCGCCGTCCACCGCGATTCCGGCGAGCTCGCGGGCCATGTCGGCGGCTCTGGCGAACCGGTCCGCCGGATCGGCGGCGGTGGCACGAAGGAGGAACCGGCGCAGCGGTTCGTGCCGAGCCAGCACCTGGTCGACCTCCTGGGCGGGAAGGGTGTATCGGTAGGTTGACGCTCTGTTCGGGAAGTCGAGTACCGCGGTTGCCAACAGCCTGCCGAGAGCGTAGAGGTCGGAACCCACCGACGGGGGGCTCGCCGTCAGCTCGGGGGCGTCGAAACCGGCCGTCACATGGAAGGTGCCGCCGCGCCGCCCGGGTTCACGGATCGCCTGAAGATCGATAAGCGTCACCCGGTCGCCGTCCCACACCACGTTTCCCGGTGCCAGGTCGCAGAAGACGTACCCGCGGTCGTGGACGTACTCCAGCGCGGACAGCAGCCGACGCACCCCGGCGACCGCCTCCGGAACGGGTAGCGGCGCCGGCGCCCCGCCGCGCGCCGCCCGCCGGGACCGGAGCAGATCCGCCAGGGACGGGCCGCTCACCAGCTCCATCACCGCGTAGACGACGCCGTCGTGGCGGACCTCGCCCAGCGTCTCGACGATCGCCGGATGTCGCAGCGGCGGGTCGGGCGGCAGCCGGCGGCCCGGGCGCAGGCCCAGCCGCGCGGGCGGGCGCATCCCACCGCGGCGCACGCTCTTGAGTACCACCAGCCGCCCCGGGACGCCACCGCCGGAGCCTGGGCTACCTGGGCTACCTGGGCCTGTCGGGTCGCCCGTGCCGGTGGTCTCGGCGGCGCCCGCCACGCCGCGCAGGTCGACCGCTGAGAAGACCCAACCGGCGGGCCCGGGGCCGCCTTCGGCCAGGCACTCGACGATCTCGTAGCCGCCGGCGACATCCCCGGCGCGCAGCGGGGGCGCGAAGGAGTAGGGGGTCCGGCAGCGCGGGCAGAAGCCGCGGTCCCGGGCGGGCAGCCCGAGCCGCCCGCGGCCGATCGGCCCGGCGCAGACGGGGCAGCGTGCGGCCGGCTCACGCGGTGTGCCCCGGTCGCGCCCGCGAACCGAATGCCCGCGGGTCACGTCACCGCCTCGGGACGGGTGGAGCTCCCGATCCCGGCCGGCTTCCCGCCCCCGGCGCTCCCCGCGGGCCGCCTGGCCCGGGTGCGCCGTGCCGGCCACGTGGGCTGGGTGGGATGCCTGGGCCGTGCGGAGGGCGCGGACTGAACGGGGGACGGGGACTGACCAGGAGGCGTGGGCTGGGCGAGGCGCGCAAGCTCAGCGGGAGGCGCGGGCGGAGCGGAGGGCGTGGCCTGGATGGGCCGCGTGGTCGAGGCGGCCGGTGCCGGTGCCGGTGCCGGTCGCGGGTGCGGAGCGGTCTGCGGGGGCGGGATCGGGTGGGTGCGCGTACCGGATCGGTCCCGCTGCGCGGGTCGCCGCGGCGGTGCCGGTCGCGCGGGCGAGCCGTCCCGGGCGGCGAGGGCGGCGCCGAAGTCGTTGACGAGGCCGGCGGCGCGCTCGACATCGGTCGGCGCCGAGTACAGCTCGCGGCGGGCGGCGCGGGCGAGCGGGAGCAGTCTCGGATCCGCGGTGAGGCCCAGCCGGGCCGCCTTGGCCTCCCAGGCGCCGAGCAGGCCGCGCAGCTCCTCCCGCCGGCGCAGCGCGGCGCCGTTCGCGCCGGCGATCCGCTGGGCGGCGAGGTGGGTCGCCTCGGCCACCTCCAGCCAGCGGGCCAGCCCCCGGCTCGACTCCTTCCAACGGCCCGCGGCCGCCTGCGCGCGCAGCCGGATGAGCCAGGGCGCCAGGCCATGCTGCTGGTCGTCCCGCCAGTTGTCCGCCAGGCGGTACAGCGGCCCCAGCCCGCGGATGCGGCCGGTAGCGAGCCCGGCGTCGCGGCGGGCGGTGTCGTCCAGTCGGGTGATCTCGGCGAGCAGTGCGCCCGCCGCGGCCAGGTCGGCGTCGAGACCGTCATGGCGTCGGGCGAGATCACCAGTCGAGCGCGTGGCCGCGGCGACCGCGGCCTCGGTACGGGCGCGCAGCCCCGGAGGGACCCCCAGGGGATCGGAGCGCGCCGCGGCGGAGAGCTCCGCCAGCAGTCGCCGGGCCGCGACCAGCCCGGCGTCACCGGGCGCGAGACCGAGCCGGGCCGCGAGCACGCTCGTCTCGGCGACGGCCCGGCTGCCGGCGGCGATCTCGGCCAGCAGCGCGTTGCGCACGCCGAGGATCAGCCGCATCCGCCCCCGCACCGCGGCGACGGCCGCGTCCACCCGGCGTGCCAGCTCGGCCGGGCGCACCTGCCCGGAACGCGCCTGCTCCGGACGCGCCTGTTCCGGGTGGACCTGTCCCGCACGCTCCGGCCGGTGGCGCGCCGGCACCGGGCCGATCTCCGCGATCGGGCGGATCTGCGCCACCGGACGGATCTGCGCCACCCGGCGGATCTGTGCCACCGGGCCGATCTCCGGCGCCGGAAGGATCTTCGTCTGCGGGAGGATGTCCGGCACCGAGGGGCCGTACAGCAGCGCGGTGAGCTCCGTCAGGGTCCTCGCGTCCACCCGGGAGCGCCGGCCGCGCAGGCTCCGCGCGGCTTCGGTGACGTCGCGCAGGGCCGCGTAGGCCCGCCAGACGTCCGCCAGGACGGCGATCACGGCGAGTGCCTCGGCCCGGGTGACGCCACTCAGCGGCGCCGGGTCGAGCAGCGCACGTTCGGGGCTGTTCTCCAGGTCGAGTAGGACGCCCGCCTGGGCCGCGACGGTCTCCTCGAGCGCCCGCAGGGCGGCGTCGAGATCGTCTGTGCCGGGAGAGGGCACCGGCTCACCGCCCGCGACCGGGCCGGGAGACGCTGTTCATCCGCCCGCTGTACATGCGCCTCCTGTCCATACGCGCGGCCACCTCCACCGGGCGGTGTGGCCCGCCCGACGGCACCGCCGGAGCGGCCGGCCCCGAGTGTGGACGGGGCCCCGCGGCCGGGGGACGTCCCTGCTACCGAGGATAGGTAGCCTGCAGCCGGCTCGCGGACCGTCTCGCTGAACTGGTGCGGTCTGTGGTCGTCGCTGTGGCCCGTTCGGTCGCCTGCTCCGTGGCCGGACTTCTCGTCTGCTCGTCGGCCGGTGCCCTGCCGTCTTCGCCTGCCGTCTTCGCCTGGCGGCGGCGCCCGCCGTGTGATGTGCCCATTACGGATACCGTTGATGGACGACCGGCGTCGCGGCGTGGCCGCCGACGGCCAGCTGACCCGGTCGGACGACCGTGGGCTCGCCGGGCGGGTTCACGACCCGACGGGCTAGTGACGAGGTGGACTGTTATGGCCGGTGGCCAGGGTCGAGGCGGCCGAGGAATCGCCCGCGGCGGTCAGGGAGGCCGGGCCGCGAAGGCTGGCTCCCACCGCAAGGGCGCGGCGGTCGGCAGCGGCGGCCAGCGCCGCAAGGCGCTGCAGGGCAAGGGCGCGACGCCGCCGGCCGAGATGCGTCCAGGCCATCCGGCGCAGCGGCGCGCGGCCGTGAGCGCCGCCGGCACGCGGGCGGCCGCGAAGCGCCCGGGCGGCCAGGCGGCCGACGAGCGCGACCGCCCCCGGGCCGAGCGGGGCACCGGCGGATCGGCCGGCGCCGCCGGTGCCGGGCGCTCAGGTGGTCACAGCGGTCACGGCGGTAACGGGGCGCATGGCGGTCACGGCGGGGCGGGGGCGCCCGGGGCGTACGGCTCGCGGCGGGTCGAGACCGACGAGCTCGTGGTCGGGCGCAACGCGGTCGTCGAGGCCCTGCGGGCCGGCGTGCCCGCCACCACCCTGTACATCGCCGGCGGCCTGGACTTCGACGAGCGGATCGCCGACGCCCGGCGCCTCGCCGGCCGGGCCGGGCTGGCCGTGGTCGACATCGGCCGGTTCGAGCTCGACCGCCTGTGCGGCACCGCGCCCCACCAGGGCCTCGCGCTGTCCGTCCCGCCGTTCGAGTACGCCCACCCCGACGACGTGCTCGCCGCCGCGCGGGCCGCGGCGCCCGGGCTGGTCGTCGCCCTCGACGGGGTCACCGATCCGCGTAACCTCGGCGCGGTCGTCCGCTCGGCGGCGGCGTTCGGCGCGAGCGGCGTCGTCGTGCCGGAGCGGCGCGCCGCCGGGGTGACGGCCGCCGCGTGGAAGACGTCCGCGGGTGCCGCCGCGCGGCTGCCGGTCGCGCGCGCGGTGAACCTCACCCGAACCCTGCGCTCGTTCGCCGAGTCGGGCCTGTTCGTCGTGGGCCTCGCGGCGGACGGCGAGGTCTCCCTGGACGAGCTGCAGGTGGCCACCGACCCGCTGGTGCTGGTGATCGGCTCGGAGGGCAAGGGCCTGTCCCGGCTTGTCGGCGAGTGCTGCGACCTGCGGGTGCGCATCCCGATGGCGGGCCAGGTCGAGTCCCTGAACGCCGGGGTCGCGACCGGCATCGCCCTCTCCGAGATCGCCCGCCGCCGCCGGGTGGCCGCCGCCGTCTGACCCGCGGATTCACACCTCCCTCAGATCTCGGCCGGCTACCGTCCGCCCAGTCGGCGGCCGGCGGCCGTGCCGGCCGGTTGGGGTCCGGGAGGTGACATGCGCGTCAGATCGTTCGCGGTTGTCGGGTTCGGCCTCGTTGCCGTGCTGCTGGCCGGCGGCTGCCAGCGCGGCGGGCCGGTGATCCCGGGCAGCCCGGCGGCCCCGTCGGCAGCGGGGGCCGCGGCGGCCGGCACCGTCGTGCGCTCCCTGACCGTGGACGGGCGTGAGCGCTCCTACCGTGCGCACGCCCCGGCGGCGGGGGGCGTCGACCTGCCGGTGATGATCGTCCTGCACGGGGGCGGAGGCAACGGGGAGCTCACCGAGCGGCAGACCGGGTTCAGCGAGCTCGCCGACGAGGCCGGCTTCCTCGCCGTCTACCCCGACGGAACGGCCCGCGCGGGTGGTCGCCTGCTCACCTGGAACGCCGGCAACTGCTGTGGATTCGCCCGTGACAACGACATCGACGACGTGGCCTTCATCGGCGCGCTGCTCGACGACCTCGCCGAGCGGTATCCCGTCGACCTGGATCGGGTCGGTGTCACCGGGCTCTCCAACGGAGCCATGATGAGCTACCGGATCGGCTGCGAGCTCTCGGCGCGGGTCGCGATCATCGCCCCGGTGGCCGGGGCCATGAACGTGGACGGCTGCCAGCCCACGCGGCCCGTGGCTGTACTGGCCATCCACGGCACCGCCGATGACAACGTCCCCTACGCGGGCGGGCGGTCCACGGGGCGCGGGGTCGGCACCGAGAACGACCGGGCGGACCAGTCCGTCGCCTACGCCATCCAGTTCTGGGCCGAGCACAACGCGTGCGGAGCAACGCCCGAGGCCGAGGGGGTCGACGGGCCCGGCGGCCCCGTCCCGGGCGGAACCGTCGGGCCCGGAGGGCCCTGGGTGCCGGAGCCGTCGGCCGTCCCGGACGGCACCGTGATCCGCACGACCTACTCAGGATGCGCCCGGGGCGCCGACGTCGTCCTCTACAGCGTCGGCGGGGGCGGGCACGCCTGGCCGGGTGGAACGAAGATCCGCCCACGCGCCGACGACGCTCCGGACGCCCCCGACGCGACCCGGGTCATCTGGGAGTTCCTCGCCTCCCACAGCTAGCGCCGCATCAGGGAGGGTCCACCGGTGTGGCCGTTCGCCGGCACCCTCGAGATCCGCTTCGTCATGCCTCGATGGGAATGTCTGCCGCGGTGGCAGGGGAAGCGGGGAGTGGCAAGGCAGGCTGGTGGGAGAGCAGCGCAGATCGCTACACTTTCGTGGTGCCGGTGCCACGCCGGGTCGGCGGCATAGATGAGCTGGCCGTTTGGGGGCGGGAAGCCGATGACCGCGACCCCGGAACTGGAACTGCTGCCGTCTGATCCCACGAGGATCGGGCCGTATTTGCTTCTCGGCAGGCTCGGTGAGGGCGGGTCCTCCGTCGTCTTTCTTGGACAGCGGCCGGACGGTCAGCGAGCCGCGGTGAAGGTCCTCAAGAATGATTCGGACGACCCGGTGATGCTCCGGTCGAACTTCGAGAGCGAGCTCGTGATCGCGCGCCGCGTCCCGACGACCTGTACAGCGGTGGTACTGGACGCGGAGCTGGGCCCGGGCCGGTGGTGGATCGCCTACGAGTACATCCCGGGTCGCACTCTGCGTGAGCTGGTGGCCGAATCCGGGGCGCTCCCGACGGCGGACGTCGCACAGGTCGCGACTGTTTTGGCCATGGCGCTCGAATCGGTCCATGCAGCCGGCTTCGCTCACCTCGACGTCACGCCCTCGAACATCATAATGTCGAGAGTCGGTCCGAAGCTCGTCGACTTCGGGACGGCCCAGATCATTCCCCCGGCGGGAATCATTGAGGGATTTCGTTCGGGAACCCGGGGATTCATGGCTCCCGAGCGTGCGGCGTCGGGAACGGTTTCAAAGGCGGTCGATGTCTTCGGCTGGGGAGCGGTTGTCGTCTTCGCGGCGACGGGCGACTACACATTCGAGGACCCGGCACCGGAGAATACGCCGGCCAGTCTCCCGGACGACCTCAGGGTCCTGGTCGGCCGGACGCTGGCGGCCGAGCCCGCTCGCCGCCCTGACATGTCCACCGTACTTGCCCTGTTGCTGGAGCATGTACATCACCATGTGGAACCGGCTCCCCCCACGTCGGGCCTCAGGGTTTCCCCGACCTCCGGCATCGTCCCGGAACTGGGCGATTCATGGACGAGTGATCTATCCGGGCGCAGAATCCCTTCGCCTTCGGAGTGGTCCGTCCCGGTTCAAGGCGCTCCCGCGGGCGAGTGGACCGGAACCCAGGTCCCGGGTCCGGTGTTCACCGCGCCGGCAGTGGACGGACGTCTGGTCGGCGACCCGCTGGCCGAGGCGGTGTCGACGGCCCTGACCTGCGCGGTCTGCGGTGTGGTCAACCATGTCACCATCTTCGTCGAGACGATCACCTACTGCGTCTCCGGTCATGTTCTTGCGGTGAGCTGGGACTAGGACGGCAATGACTTCGTTATTCGACCAGATCGCGACCCTGCTGGACCCGCGGTTCGTCCGCAGCGCTCTCCTGCAGGTGCTCGTTTTCCTTGCGGCCAACGGGTTCCTCGTCATCTCCGCGATCGGCTGGACGGACACCGCGACCTGGTGGTACGCCCGTTCCGGTACGGAGAAGACCGCGCTCGTCACCGTCACCGTCGCCGCGTTGGTCACCGGGGCGATGGCTCTGGCCGGCCAGATACACGGCCTGCTGCGGATGTACCAGGGTTACGCCCTGCGTGGGCCGTTGCGTGTAATCGGGGAGCGCCAACGGACCCGTCACCTCCGGATATTCGACAGGCTGCCCGCAGGATCGCCGCTTCGGTACTCGCGTTACCCGCCCCTGGCCCAGTGGGTAATGCCGTCCGCTCTCGGTAACATGATGCGAAGCTCGGAGACCCACGCCTTCCAGCGATACCGCATTGATTCGGCGGTCGTCTGGCCACGCCTGTACGCGGTGCTGCCGCCTGACTTCAGGACCGAGCTGGCCGTGTCCAAGACACGCGTCGACGGCGCGGTCGCGTCGCTGACCCTCGCGTTGCTCTTCACGGTCAGCGGCACGGCCGTCGCGGCGCTGACCCTGCCGTGGCACGCGCCGCTGCTCTGCCTGGCGCTCGGGTCCGCCGTGAGCTGGGCCGCGCATCGGGGCCTGCTCAGAAGCGCGGCGCCGTACGCCGAGCTCGTGAGATCGGCGTTCGACCTGCACCGCGGTCTTGTGATCGACGCGGTCGGCTGGACCAGAGCGACGTCATTCGGCGCGGAACGCCGCCAGTGGGCGCAGATCTGCCGGCTGTGGTACCAGGGCATCCCTGACGGTCCAGAAGGCGCGCGGGCGCTCGGTTACCCGTCGGCTCCCCCTGAGTCGACGCGGGTCTAGCGCATCGGGGAGGGTCCTGGCTCTTCTCCTCGGAAGGGTGGTGGCGGCAGGGCGGCGCGGTGCTCACAGTCCCGGGACGGGGCCCGGCCTCCTACGAGACGTCCAGGCGGTGCTCGTGCGCGTAGGCCGCCCACAGGCGGGCGTAGTGGCCGCCGGCCGCCATCAGCGCGCCGTGCGTGCCGTCCTCGACGAGACGGCCGCCGTCCAGCACCAGCACGCGGTCGGCGCGCGCGGCGGTGGTCAGCCGGTGCGCGACCACCACCGTGGTGCGCGAGCGCCCGACCTCGGCCGCGGCGCGGGCGACCGCGGCCTCGGAGGCGAGGTCGAGGGCCGCTGTGGCCTCGTCGAGCAGGAGAATGTCCGGCCCGACGAGGTGGGCGCGGGCGAGGGCGAGGAGCTGGCGCTGGCCGGCGGAGAGGTTGCGGCCCTGGTCGCGCACCCGGTAGCCGTAGCCGCCGGGCAGCCCGGCGATCATCTCCTCGGCCCCCGCGGTGCGCGCGGCCGCTCTGACCTGCTCGTCCGGTGCGTCGGGACGTCCATAGGCGATCGCGTCGCGGACCGTGCCCGCGAACAGGTGGGCCTCCTGGGGCACCGGGCCCAGCCGCCGCCGGTAGTCGGCCAACGCGTACCCGCGGACGTCGACGCCGTCGACGCGCAGCGTGCCCTCGGTGAGGTCGTAGTAGCGAGCTATGATCTTGGTGAGGGTCGACTTGCCCGAGCCCGTCCGGCCCACCAGCGCCACCGTCTGGCCGGCGGGGATGGTGACGTTCACCTCCCGCAGCGCGGCCGTGGCGGAGCCCGGGTAGGTGAAGCCGGCGCCGGTGAGGCTGATCTCGCCGCGCAGCCGCTCGACCGGCCGCGCGTGCGGGGTGTCCGCCGGCACGGGTTGGACGGCCATCAGCTCCCGGGCGTGCCCCAGCGCCACCATGACCGCCTGGTACTCGTCGAACACCTCGGCGAGATCCTGGATCGGCGCGAAGAACAGCTCGATGTAGAGCAGGTAGGCGGCGAGCGCGCCGATGGTCAGCGTCCCGGCGTGTACCCGCCCGGAGCCGACGAGCAGCACCGCCACGCTCGCTGCCGTCGACAGCAACTGGATGTAGGGGAAGTAGTAGGCGAGGTACCGGACGGCGCGTAACCGCTGGTCGCGGTAGGTGGCGCTGCGGTCGCGGTAACGGTCGAGGGTGTCGGGCTCGCGGCGGAACGCCTGGACGACCCGCATCGCGGTGACGTTCTCCTGTAGCTCGGCGGTGAGCTCGGCCAGGCTCTCGCGGGCGTCGGCGTGCGCCCGCGCGGCCCGTCCGCGGAAGAACACCGTGCCGATGACGAGTGGCGGGACCAGCGCGAACACGGCCAGTGCGAGGCCGGGGTCGATGACGACCAGGGCGATCGCGATGCCCAGCGCCGTCAGAACGGAGACGGCGGATGACGCGGCGTCGCTCCGCATGAAGTCGGCGATCTGGTCGACGTCCGAGGTGAGGCGGGTCATCACCCGTCCACTGGCCTCGCGTTCGTAGAAGTCGAGGCCGAGGCGTTGCAGGTGCGCGAACAGCTTCACCCGCAGCAGGTAGCCGACCCGTGCGCCGAGACGGCCGACCACCCGGATCTGGGCGGTGTGCGCGCTCCACGAGACGGCGATGACGGCGACGCCGACCCCGGCGGTGCCGAGTACCACCGGCAGCGAGCGGGCCGTCACGCCCTCGTCGATGCCGTGCCGGATCAGGATGGGCAGCGCCAGCGTGGTGAGGCTGTCGATGACGAGCAGCAGCCAGGCGATGGTGAGCGAGGCCCACAGCAGCCGGCCGATGGCGGCGAGCCCGAAGCGGGGGTCGCGGGCGCGGACGACCTCCTGGTCCAGGTCCGGGGTGTCCAGGGCGGGCGGCAGCGCCAGCACCCGGCGCCGCAGCGCCGCCGGCAGTCCTTCCAGTTCGGGAACGGCGGCGGCCTGGATGTCCGGCACCGGGGTCTCGGTGGGTGTGGTCGCTTCCGTGGGCTCGCGGGGCCGCGGGGCTGCGAAGTCACCCGGATCGCCCTGGTCACCCGGATCGCCCTGGTCGCCCGGATCGTCCTGGTCGGCCGGGTCGTCCGGGGTGATCAGGTCGCGGTAGGCGGCGCAGCGCGCGATCAGCTCGTCGTGGGTGCCGATGTCGAGGATCCGGCCCTGCTCGACGACCCCGATCCGGTCGGCCAGGCGCAGCGTCGCCCGGCGGTGGGCGATCAGCAGTGTCGTCCGGGTCGAGGTGACCGTCCGCAGCTCCCGGTGGATCTCCGCCTCGACCTCCGCGTCGATCGCGGACGTCGCGTCGTCCAGCACGAGGACGGGAGTGTCGGCGACGATCGCCCGGGCGATCGCGACGCGCTGGCGCTGGCCCCCGGAGAGCGTCAGGCCGCGTTCGCCGACCCTGGTCCGGTAGCCCTCGGGCAGGTCGGTGGCGAACTCGTCGACCCGCGACGCGCGCGCCGCCGCGAGCACCGTCGCGGTCGGGGCGTCCCGGCACCCGTAGGCGATGTTCTCCCACAGGCTGGTCGAGAACAGCAGGCCGTCGTCGCCGACGACGCCGATCAGCCCGCGCAGGCTCGTCAGCGTCAGATCGCGCACGTCGTGCCCGTACACCCGCACGACGCCCGCGGACGGGTCGTAGAAGCGGCTGAGCAGCGCCGCGACGGTGGACTTGCCGGAGCCGGAGCGGCCGACGAGCGCGACCGTCTCGCCGGGCGCCACCGCCAGCCGGAAGCCGTCCAGGACCGGCCGGCCGTCCTGGTAACCGAACGAGACGTCGTCGAACTCGACGGCCGCGGCACCCGGCACCGGCCGGGCCTGGGCAGGCCGCACCTTCGCCGGCCCGTCCGCGGGGTCTTCGGCGACGTCGCTGTTCTCGGCGACGTCAAGGTCGGCCGCGTCCGGGCGCTGGACGACGGTGGGGCCGGTGTCGATGACCTCGAAGATCCGCTCGGCGCTGGCCCGCGCCTGCTGGGCCAGGGTCACCAGCGCGACCAGGTTGCGGATCGGCTGGTTGATCCTGGTCAGGTAGGTGGCGAACGCGATGAAGGTGCCGAGCGAGAGCTGGCCGTGCACGGCGAGCGCGCCGCCGAAGGCGAGCATCGCGATCTGCCCCAGCGACGGCACGGCCCGGATCGACGGCGCGAAGCGGCTGTCGATGCGCACCACGCGCAGCTGGTGGGCGAACAGCCTGGCGGCCACCGCCTCCAGCCGGTTCAGCTCGCGTTCCTCCTGCCCGAAGCCCTTGACGACCCGCACGCCGAACACCGTCGCCGCCACCACCCCGGCGACCGCCGCCTCCTGCTGCTGCGCGTACCAGGAGGCGGGGAACAGCGTCACGCGACTGGTCAGGGAGAGCGCGCCGAGCACCGGCAGGGTCACCAGCGCGACGGCGGTGAGCCGCGGGGAGAGGACCACCATCGCCCCGAGCGAGACGGCCAGCGCCACAAGGCCGCCGAGTGCCGTGGGGGTACGGGTGAGCAGGTTCTGGACCCGGGTCAGATCCGAGGTGTTGCGGCCGATCACCTGGCCGATCTCCAGGGAGTCCTGGCCGGCGCCGTCCAGGCGGGTGAGCGAGGTGAACATCGCCGTCCGCAGGTCGTGCGTGACCTCCTGCGTCATGCGGGCTCCGCAGCGCCGGCGCACCATGAGGAGGAGGTAGGCGGCGATCCCGGCCAGCAGCATCAGCCCGGCCCAGGGCAGCATCGGCCGGGACCGCGCGATGATCACATCATCGATGATCACCCTGGGTAGCAGCGGGGTGAGCGCGTTGATGGTCATCCCGGTCACCGCACAGACCCAGGTGGTGATCAGCGCCGCGCGGTGCCGCCAGCACTGACGCGTCAGCCGGCGGAGCCAGCCGGCCTTCCCGCCCGCGACCGCGCCGCGGGACACCGTGCTGCGGGACATCGGGTCGCGGGACACCGGGCCGCGGGAAACGGTACGGGGTGACGGAAGTCCGGCGATGGCGCGAAAGCCTACCGCCGCGGACGTCCACACGGGCCGGGCTGGACGCCTGGGACACACCCGTGGAGGTGGACTGGTGAGTGTTTTCGCTAGCAGGGCTGGGTCGCAGGACCCACCTGCCGGCCGTGACGGCCGTGACGGCCGGCGTGGCCGGGACCGTCGCGTCGGCGGGCGGGTGCGCGAGCGCACCGACGAGGTGGCCCGGGTGTTGGACCTGGCCCGCCGCCACCTCGGGACGGACGTCGCCTGGCTGTCGCGGTTCACCGGGGACGAACAGGTCATCGACCTGATCTCCGGGGAGGGTGAGCTGGTCGAGCGCCTGGTCGGCAGGCATGTCGAGCAGGAGGCGACCTACTGTGCCCGGGTGCTGGACGGGCGGCTGCCCGCCGTCATTCCCGACGCCCGGGCGGATCAGCGCACCGCCGCCCTGGCCGTCACCCGCGAGCTGGGCATCGGCTCGTACGTGGGCGCGCCTGTGTACCTCGACAGCGGCGAGTTCTACGGCATGCTGTGCGCGCTGAGCACCGAGCCGGACCCGGGCCTGGGTGACCGCGAGGCCCGCTTCCTGGGCCTGCTCGCCGACGTCGTGGCGGACGCGGTGTCCGCCCTGCACCGCGGCGGGGCGGACGACGACCACATCCGGAGCGTGATCGCGCAGGTCATCGCCCGCGGCGGGCCGGTGATGGTCTTCCAGCCGGTGTTCGACCTGCCGACGCACGGCCTCGTGGGCGCCGAGGCGCTGGCCCGCTTCCCCACCTTCCCCGCGCCGCCGGGGGAGCCGGCCGGGGACCTCGGTGAGGAGACCGGTGACCAGGCTGGCGGGGCGGCCGGTGAGGAGGCCGACGACCGCAGCGCCGCCGGCCCGTACTTCGGTGATCTTCCGCCGGACCGCTGGTTCGCGCACGCCGCGTCGGTCGGGATGGGAATCGATCTGGAGCTGGCGGCGATCCGGGCCGCGGTCGCGGAGCTGCCCAGGTTCCCGCGCGGGCTGTCGCTCGCGGTGAACGCGTCCCCGGCGACCATCGCGTCCGGACGCCTCGGGGAGCTGCTCGCGGTCACGGCGGCCGACCAGCTGATCGTCGAGATCACCGAACGGGACGGCATCCACGACCTGCCCGGCACGCTCGCCCGCCTCTACGAGCTGCGGGACATGGGGGTGCGGATCGCGGTGGACAACGTCGGCGTCGCCTACGCGAGCCTGCGCCGGCTGGTGCAGATCCTGCCGGACGTCGTGAAGATGAACCGCTGGCTGACGACGGACGTCGGTGCCGACGCGGCGCGGCGCGCGCTCGTCGAGGCGCTCGTGCACTTCTCCCGGCAGATCGGGGCGTGTCTCGTGGCGGAGGGCATCCAGAGGGCGGACGAGCTGCGCGTGCTGACCGCCGCCGGTGTGGACCAGGGGCAGGGCGAGTTCCTGGGCCCGCCGGGGCCGTTGCCGCTGCCCGCGCACGGCCGGTGCGTCCCGGTACGTCCCGGCGAGTCACGGGCCGCTGGTGTCCGCGTGCGCGTCCTGAATCCGGCCCCGGCGTAAATACAGTGTGGTCTTCCGCGGTGGCCCGGAGCTTTTTTCGATAGAGATCGTTGCCCGCCGTTGGGGAAACCGGGACAGTGTCGTGTCGTGGGCATCGTGAACAAGGTCCGGTGGCTGAATCGGCGTGCGGCGGTTTCCGCCATGTCCGGAATCGCCGGAACCCTGCTGATCGGAATGGGCGCCTGTGCGCCGTCGGCGGGTGGCCAGCCCCCGAGCGGGCCCGAAGGCGACTGGGAGATCACCGTCTACTACACGGCCGTGGAGCGTTTCCATGACGGCCCACCTCTGACGGTGCGGGGCTGCCCCCAGCTCGACTGCGTCTTTGGTAACGATTTCCTCGGGACGTTCCCGGCCGGATTCGTCCAGGTGGTGCGCGAGGAGGGAACGGGGCGGATCACCAGCGGCCCGCGGCGGGGCTCGGCGCTGAACTGGTCGTACGATTCCGGCTTCTGGATCGACGATGTCCCGGTCGACACCGCCGGGCGGGCGCTGGTCCCGTTCCGCAGCGCCGCGGCCGACTCCTCCACCCTGCCGGCCGGCACGACCTTCGTGGTCGAGGACTGCGGGCACGAGGAGGACGGCTCCGAGATCGACCCGAACGCGTGCGCGGCGCTGCGGCGCGGGACGTGGGAGGTCCGGGACGAGTTCACGCCGGGGCTTGGCGGGCAGCGCCACCTCGATCTCTACATCGGCGAGGAGGACGTCGCCGGATTCACCGACCGCAGCCCGCTTTACCTGACCGGCCTCGGCGCACGCGTCGCCATCACCGGCCGGGCCTCGCGGTAGCACTCCCGGAGAACCGTGCGAACGAAATCCACGGGAACAGGCGCACCACAGGGCGAAAACGCGGGTCCGGGGAAAGCCGGAAACAGATCCGTGAAAGAGACGGGCGCGGGAGTCCACCTGGGCTCCCGCGCCCGTCAGATCTACCCGCCCGCGACGACGGAGCCGGCCGCGACGAAGGTGTATCCGAGGGCGCGCACGCCCTCCACGGTCTGGCGCAGGTAGTCAACGCCCAGATACGGATGGTAGAATATGCTGGCGAAACCGTCCCGGACGACCAGATTGCGCCGGGCCGCGTCGATCAGCTCCGCGGGCAGCCGCGCCGGGTGGTTGTTGAACGGCTCGGGCTCGATGTTCCCGATGTTCTCCGGAATGACGAAGGACCCGTGGACGTCCGTCACCGGGTACGGGAAGAACTGGCCGCCGTACTTCGTGTGGTCCACCGCGCCGCCGGCGAGCTGGTTGCGGAAGTAGAGCCCGCGGTCGTAGCGGCGCGGGAACTCCGCCCGGGCCGCGGCGTAGTCGGGGGCGGACGCGGCGTAGTGCGGGAACTCGAAGGTCGTCGGCACCGGCAGCCCGGCGGCGGTGAACGCGGCGGCCGAGCCGTTCATCCGGTCGGTCGCCCACGTCTGGCTGTCGCCGGGCACGGGTCCGTCGTAGACCACGTAGTCCTGGGCGTCGACATGCGCCCGGAAGAACTCGAAGTCGTCCGCGCTCGCGCCCGAGTACGGGTTGGCGACGTTCGAGAACTGGTGTGTCCAGCCGTGCATGATCAGTGTGCCGCCGCGCTGGGTCATGTACTTCAGCGCGCTGACCACCGCCGGTCTGGACGCGAGGGTGTAGTCCTGCGGTACGCCGTTGTTGTACGTGCCGTTCGCGTCCACATACCGCGGGTAGACGGCGACCGAGAACGGTACCTGCGCGGAGGACAGGTAGTCGGCGATCGCGTGCAGCTCCGCGGGGTCGGCGTCCGGCCCGACGTCTTCGACGCGGACGAGCCCGCGGTGCCGGGCGGCGGTCTGCGGCGCGAGGACGTCGAAGAGCATGTCGGCCACCGCGAGGTAGCGGTCGGTCATGTCGGCGTAGGCGAACGGGATCTCGCCGATGTAGGTCAGGTTCCCGGACCGCAGCGCCCAGGGGAAGCGGGTGCCGTCACCGCGCACCGCCTCGGCGAGCACCGTGGCCCTGGTGGTGTCCACGGAGGCGTAGTTCATGATCCCGGCGGCGTTCGCCGCGTACCGGGTCAGGTCGGTCCCTTTGTAGCTGACGGTCCCGATCGCCGACGTGTCGAAGCCGGACCAGTTCCACCCGTACGTCGTCGGGAAGGTCGGCGCCTGCGACGTGAGCTGCCAGATGTTGTTGTACATCCACACCACGGGCCGGCTGCCCGCCAGCACGTCGGTGAGGAACGCCGTCGGGACCTGCTCGTCGTAGGTCGACCCGACGTACACCACCGCGGCGTACGCGGACATCTGGCCCGCGGTGTACGAGCTGACCGGACGGGCCTGCCAGGTGCCGAACCGGGAGGCCAGGTTGGCCGCCTGCATGGCGTACTGCTCGCCCAGCCACCCCCACGCGCCGGTGGTGTCGTACAGGATCAGGGTGCCCGTCCCGGTCGCCTGGCCGGACGGCGCCGGCGCGGCCCCGGGCCCGGTGGCACCGTCCGGTGCCGCGGGTGGGCGCTGGTTCGTGCCCGGGACGGGCCGCGCGGCCCGCCGCGGCGGCGGGGTGCGCGGCGGCGCCGGTGGAGCCGGCGGTGAGGCGAAGCGCCCCTCGGCGGGCAGCACCTGCGGGGTGGCCGCGCGGGCGTGCCGCGGCGGGTGTTTGGGCGCGTCCGGTGCCGCGGCCACGGGTGCCGCGGCACCGGCACCGAGCACGACCGCGAGCAGCCCGGCGGTCGTCGCCGCGCGGCCACCGCGTCTGATGCCCCGGCGGACACCCCGGCCGGTGCCGTCGGGACGGCTCGTGCGCCGGCGCGGGAGCCACCTGAGCGGCGGGGTCATGTTCCGGACTCCTCTCGTCGGCCGGCGGCGGAGCCGGTCAGCTCCTGCCCCGGGGCGGCCGGCTGGACGGGAATGGTGATCGTGCGCGGGCGCGGGACGAAGGAGTCCGGGGCGGGCGCGTCACTGAAGCGGTGCGCGATCGCGGCGACGGTGCGGCGCGCCGCCTGCCCGTCGCCGTAGGGGTTGATCGCCTCCGCCATCGCCGCGTAGGCGACGGGATCGTCGAGGAGCCGGTCGACGGCCGCGACGATCCGGTTCGACTCGGTGCCGACCAGGCAGGCGGTGCCGGCCTGCACCCCCTCGGGCCGCTCGGTGTTGTCCCGCAGCACCAGAACCGGCTTGCCCAGGCTGGGCGCCTCCTCCTGGATACCGCCACTGTCCGTCAGGACGACCGTCGCAGCCTTCATCAGGTGCGCGAAGGTGGCGTAGTCGACGGGATCGGCGACGAGGATGTTGGGGAACCCCTCCACCGGCGGCAGGACCGTCTCCCGCACCACCGGGTTGCGGTGCACGGGCAGCACGATCAGCAGCTCGGGCCGCTGCTCGGCCAGCCGGGCGAGCGCCGCGCCGACCCGCGCGAGCGGCTCCCCCCACGACTCGCGCCGGTGCGCGGTGACGAGCAGCACCTGCCGCCGGCCGTCGCCCGAGCGCTGGCGGACCTCGGCGAGCAGCCGGTCCGGCGGGGGCGGTGCCGCCGTGACGTGCAGCAGCGCGTCGATGACGGTGTTGCCGGTGACCAGCACGGACTCCGGCCGGATACCCTCCGCCAGCAGGTTCGCCCGGGCCGACGGCGTGGGCGTTAGGTGCAGGTCGGCGAGCTGCGAGGTGAGCCGGCGGTTGATCTCCTCCGGGAACGGCGAGGCCGGGTCCTCGGTGCGCAGCCCGGCTTCCATGTGGACGACGGGCAGGCCCTGGTAGAACGCGGCGAGGGCACCGGTGAACGCCGTCGTCGTGTCGCCCTGGACGACCACGACGTCCGGGCGCACCTCGGCCATCACCGACTCCAGGCCGCCGAGCGAGCGGGTGGTCACCCCGGCCAGCGACTGCCGGTCCCGGAGGATCCCGAGGTCGTAGTCGGGAACTATGCCGAAGAGGTCGTTGACCTGGTCGAGCATGGACCGGTGCTGGCCGGTGACGGCCACGACCGGCCGCAGCGGGCCGGTCCGTCCAAGTTCATGGACCACCGGAGCCATCTTGATCGCCTCGGGTCTGGTGCCGTACACGAGCAGCACTGTGCGACCGTCAGAGCTGTCGGTCATGTCGAATCCTCCCATTCTTGATCGTTTGTGAACGGCTGAACTCCACCGCGCCGAGAGGCGGGTGCTCGGGGGCCGCCGCTCCGAACGGCGGCCGGTCGGCGCCAGCCGGAACGGCGGCCGGTCAGAACGGCGGCTGGTCGGTCGGGCGCAGGTGGCGGGCGCCGGACCCGCGGAACTCCACGACGGAGTCCTCGCAGTACAGGCCGACGGCACCGGAGACGTAGGGGCGCTCGGTGTCCTGCATCCGCACCGTGGGGACGCCGTCCACGGACACCGCCATCGAGTCCCGGTCGTGGATCACCTCCACCGTGTGCCAGCTGCCGAGGCGGGCCCGCGGCGCCGGCCCGCTGGCCAGGAACCGCTGGCCGCCGGGGTAGGCGGGGTCCTGCTTGCTGAGCTCCCAGCCGTTGGGCTTCAGCGCGAAGGCGTAGAAGTGCGCCGGGTCGGTGTAGTTCCAGAGCACCCAGCCGACCTCCCACGGGGCCGGGGTGCCGTGGCGCAGCTGGCGGACGGTGCGCACCTGCGTGGTGAACCGCACGTCGCCGTAGTGCTCCGAGCTGACCACCAGGCCGGCGTGGGTGCGCTCCGGTGCGTCGGCGGTCCGGGGGGCGAGTGTGATCACCAGGCCGCCGGCCTCGAGCTGCCCGGTGGTGCGGCCGTAGCCGTCGAAGACCGCCAGCCACGGGCCGTGCCTGGTCCCGTCCCGCCAGCGGGTCGGCCCGTCCTCGGTGCTGAGCGAGATGACCGCCCACAGCCCGGCGAGGGCGGCCATCCCGCCCGCGCTGACCAGCGCGAGGACGACGAGCCGATACCGGCGGCGGACCCGCCGACGCGGCGGGCGCGGCGAGCCGACGGCGGACCTGGCTGGCGGGCCGGCGCCGGGCCGGCCACGCTCCTGGCCGAGGTGGCGGCTGTGGTGGAGGTCGGTGTGGTCGTGGTTGGCGCTCACCGGTCCGGTCCCTCGGGAGCGGCGGGAGCGGCGGACACCGGCTGGAGGGGCGTGGGTGGCGCGCTCTCCGGGGTTCGGGCGGTCTTGTGCCAGCTCGTCCGGCCGCTGACCACCCGTCCCATCGCCCACCAGCCGGCGACGAACCACACCAGCGCGTACAGCATGTAGAGGTGTGCATAGCCGGCTAGGCGGACCACGCCGAAGCCAACAAGCGGCTCGCGTGACCGGTAGATCAGCGCGCAGACCAGCGCCGGTCCCGCCGCCATCAGGTAGGCGCCGAGGAAGTAGCGCGGGTCCGGCGCCGGCCCGCCGGCGAGCCAGCTCGTCAGCACGCCCACCGTGCTGAGCACGAAGGCGGCCGTCAGCAGCGACGCGAGGAGGATCAGCAGCGGGCTGGAGAGGTGAAACAGCATGTCGGGCAGCGCCCGGGCCCGCGCCTGCCGCAGCACGCGGGGCATCAGCGCCCACGACTGCAGGTGGCCCTGGAACCAGCGCGACCGCTGCCGCAGCAGCCATCCCAGCCGGACGACCCCCTGCTGGTGGACGTCCGCCTGCGGGCAGAACTGGTTGCGCCAGCCCGTCAGCAGCAGCCGGACACCGAGATCGAGATCCTCGGTCAGGCTGTGCGACCACGGGTCGCCGCCGAGGGACCGCAGCGCCGAGAGCCGGACGAACTGGCCGTTGCCACCGAGGCCGACATTGTCCAGTTGGCCGCGTCCGCGCTGGAAGACATCGGTGTAGATCACGAACTCCATGTCCTGGAGCCGGGCGAGCAGGCTGGTGTGCCGGTTGTTGATGCGCACGCCCGTCTGCACGCCGGCGGTGCGGGGATCGGCGAAGTAGGGGGCGACCGCCTCCACCGAGTGCGGGTCGAGACGGCCGTCCGCGTCGACCACGGCGATGATCACGTCGTCGGGGTCGCAGGCGGCGATCTCCGGGCGGGTCGCCAGATGGGCCACGGCGGCGTTCAGCGCGGCACCCTTGCCCCGTCGGGCGTCCGGTGGCTCGCGGCGCAGCAGCCACACCCGGTCGTCGGCCACCCCGCGGACGATCAGCGAGGTCCGGTCGTCCGAGCCGTCGTCGACGACGAGGGCCCGGCGGTTCGTGGCGGGGGAGAGCAGGAGCCGGCGCAGGCTCGCCTCGATGACCGCCTCCTCGTTGAGGCAGGGCATCACGAAGACGAAGAAGATGCCGTCGGGGGGCGTGCCCGTCCGGGGCCGGTGGACACGGGAGAGCACCAGCATCGCGAACAGGTAGACCATCCCGAAGGTGATCATGGTTGCGGCGAGCAGGCGCGCGTCGCGGCCGTCGGTGTCGAGCAGGTTCACGTCGCCGCTCCGGGACCAGGCCGGGACGCGCCGCGCCGGGCCCGCAGCGCCAGTGCCAGCAGGACCCCGAGCAGGCCGACCGTCATGTACAGCACGAAGGCGAGGCCCACGAGGTTGGTCAGCAGATCCGAGAGCAGATCGAGCAGCACGGTCGCGTGGTCCGGGGAGGCGTCGCGGGCGACCGGGGCCGCGCCGCCCGCCCCGCCGGGAGCCTGGTGGGCGGGCGGGAGCCCCGCGCGGGTGAGCGCCGCGCCGGACGTCAGGGGGACGTGCATGGTTCCTCCGTGCGAGATGGGGTCCGTGCGGCGGCGGGACGGCCGTCGCCGCACGGGAGGTGGCGGCCGGTCGACGACCGGCGGCCGGTTCTCCTGCGCCCTGTCCGGACGCCAGCCGTCTCGGCGCGATCACGCCCGGGACCAGGCCCGGGGGCGGGCCGAGCCCAGGCACGTCGAACTCGGGACGCGCCGAACCCAGGTGTTCCTTGACCCGGGATGTGCCCAGCTCAGGGCGCGACGGGCAGGACGAGCACCGGGCATGACGAGCACCGGGCGTGACCAGCCCCGCCACCGCGCTCCAGCGGGAGATCGCTGTGGCGCGCCGGTCGGTGGGTCAGCCCGGAACCCGGGTCAGCCGATCGCTCCGGCCCGGATGAGACCATTGGACGGATCCAGCCGAGGCATCACGACCCGGCCAACCAGCCGGCCGCCCAGGTGCCAGCCACCCTCACGGGTCGTTGGACGGTGTATTCGGCCGGCGCCGCAAGAAATGTCGACGGAACTATTCCGGTGCGGTGTCCAACTGATTCCCCGGAACGGATTGGAGGAATCAGGTTCGCGCGGTTTAGCGCTGGCCGGAGAAAACTATCGACGGGTCGGCCGGCGGTCGTTTCGAAAGTGGACAACGCCCGGTACGGCGACTCAGGATGTGCCGGCGTGGCAGTGGTTCACTGTGGCCCGGCAGCGCGCTCGGCGCTGGGCCAGGGGACACCCCGCAAGCTGTCTGAGCAGCTCGGATGTATGCCCGATGTGGGCCGTGGGCGGGGCCGGAGCGATACCGTCACGACACATCGCCGCCCGTGGGTTTCTGCTGATCCAAATCATTTCCCCCCATGGAGCCATGCCTCCCGGAACCGCCAGGCCGCCGAGACGCGACGGCTGCGATCTCGCTGAATCCTCAGTGGACCAGGGCGGGAGGGCGCCCCGTTACTTTCCTGTTCGGCGCTTATTCTTACACGCCGTGCGACTGTGGCGGCGGGGGGTTGAGGAATTTTCTTGCGCCGGCCCCCGCGTCACACGATGTGGTCTCGTTCGGTGCTGCCGTAAAGCGGATAGAAACCCTCGCTATTGTTTGTCCTGTTGAACGAGTACGGTGTCCTTGTGCGTCGTCCAGGCTGTGTCGTCCAGACGGAGTGGCGCGAGAGTTGAGCCTGCCCCGTGCAGCCGCCGCACACCCGGGAGGAGCCCCAGCAGTGGCCGGCCCCGTCGACGCGACCCCGGACCAACGGACCGAGCAGCCCGTGGCCCCGCCGGCCGGGAAAGAACCCGTTCCCGACCAGCCCGTTCCCGATCAGCCCGGCGCCGGGGTGGACGCCAGGCCCGAGCAGGTCTTCGCCCTCGACAACCGGACCTGGCGGCGGGTCCTCTTCCTGTTGCTGAACCTGCCGACGGGCCTCGTCGGGTTCGTCTTCGTGGTCGTCTGGTTCTCGGTCGGCGTGGGGATGGCGGTCACGGTCGTCGGCCTGCCGCTGCTGACCATCGGCCTGGTGGTGACCCGGGCGCTCGGCACCGTCGAACGGGCCCGGGCCCGGGCCATCCTCGGCCTGCACATTCCGACGGCGTCGCGGCCGCGGTCGGCGTCCACGGGTGCCTTCGGCCGACTGTGGGCCGCGGTGGCGGACCCGGTCGGCTGGCGGCACGCCCTGTACTTCGTGATCCGGCTTCCATGGGTGATCGTCACCTTCACCGTGACGCTGGTGCTGCTGCTCGTCGGCTGGCCGGTGCTGCCGGTCGTGGCCCGGGCACTGGCAGCCGTCGACCGGGCGATGATCTCGGCGCTGCTCTCGCCGTCCGACCGGATGGAGCGGCGGATCAGGGAGCTGGAGGCCGACCGCGGCGTCGTCGTCGACACGGCCGCGGCCGACCTGCGGCGCATCGAGCGGGATCTGCATGACGGCGCGCAGGCGCGGCTGGTCGCGCTCGCGATGGGGCTGGGCCTGGCGCGGGAGAAGCTCGCCGACGACCCGGACACCGCGGCGAAGATGGTCGAGGAGGCGCACGGCGAGGTCAAGCTGGCGCTGCGGGAGCTGCGCGACCTGGCCCGCGGCATCCATCCCGCGATCCTCACCGACCGGGGCCTGCCGGGCGCGATCCCGTCGCTGGGGATGCGCTGCACGGTTCCCGTCCGGGTGACGGTCGAGCTGGACGAGCGGCCGGCGCCGGCGATCGAGGGCATCGTCTACTTCACCGCCGCCGAGCTGCTCACCAACATCAGCAAGCACAGCCAGGCGTCGGACGCGCTGGTCGACCTGCGCCGGGTCGGTGACAACCTGCTGCTGCGGATAACCGACGACGGCCGCGGGGGCGCGAGCCTCGGCCGGGGCAGCGGCCTGGCGGGCCTCACCGAGCGGCTGGACGCCATCGACGGCACGTTGATCGTGGACAGCCCACCCGGCGGGCCGACCTACGTCATCGCGAAGGTGCCGTGGCGGGACAGGGAACAGACACAGTCGGACTGATCATTCCGGCGACAGTCATCATCGACGTCATCTTCAAATCAGCCTCCGGCGTCCCCGGGCGGACGCGTGGAATGGGCGTCTGCCAGCCCGCGCCGTCGATTCCCGGCCGATCGCGGGCCGTCCGGCCGGGTAACGGGCGGGTAACGGTTTTGTGCGTGGACGGGGGCCGGAGCGGGTCGCCTGGCGGCGGCCCTCAGCGGTGCGCCCCGGGCCCGTGGCGTGGGACGGGCCGGGTCCAGGCGCCGACGACGGCCGCTCTCGGCCCGGAGCGCAGGTGGGCTTCTGTTGGTGTGTATAGGTTTAATTATCGCTATGTTACGGATGGGGTCAGGTTCATCGTCCGTGCGCACCATGCAGGAACATGACAGGTCAAACAATCGATCATCTTTGTGTATCTGTTGTTGTGTCGCGGTCGATCCTGCCGCAATTCGCGCAAAGCCGTTGAAGAGTCACCCAAAGTGGTATAGCTTGCCGTAACCAGATGTAATCGGCGCGTCAGCGCGGTTCTCGGTCTGCCCCGCACCGCGATTTCCCGTGAATCCAGCGAAGTGTTTCCGGGACGTATCTGGAATGTTCGTCGCTTGTGGCTGGCGGCTGCGCGGGGAGGGGTGGGCGTGCGTCTGTCCGAACTCGGATTCGAGGGTCTGGACGAATTCTCCGACGAGGTGTGGCGGACGGTGGCCCGCCACCCCTACTGCGGGGTTGACCTGCTCGCGGAGTGGCTGCGCCGCCCCGAGCCCATTGTCCAGGCCGAGATGGACCGGCTGGTGGAGGCGGGTCTCGTTCGCCGGGTCGGCCACCAGTGGGAGCCGCAGGACCCGGTGCGCGTCCTGCAGGCACGCCACGCCATGCGCGAGGCGGCGCTGGTCGCCGAGCGGGCGCGGATGGCCGACGAACGGGCGCAGCTCTACCGGTCGGGCCTGTTCGGCGACTACGTCGCCGGCCGCCGCCGGGCGGGGACCAACGCGGGCGTGCAGCTTCTCGCCCGCGACGAGATCTTCCCCCGGATGGCGGAGCTGACCCGCAGATCGACCCAGTCCGTCCGGTTCCTGCTGACCGGGCCGCCGCCGCCCGGCCTCGGTGGGGACGTCCCCGACCTGCTGGTACCGGCCGCCAGCCGGGGCGTGCGAGTCGTCAGCGTGTGGACGGCGGGCGCGGTCGCGGCGGCGCGCCGGCGGCACCAGGGGCGGCGGCTGCCGCCGATCGGGCAGATCCACGTGCTGCCGGCACTGCCGATGCGGGCGATCGTCTGGGACGGCTCCGCCGCGCTCGTGCCGGTGCGTGACGACGACCTCGACGACGGCGCGTTCGCGGTCGTCGCCCCGACTCTGGTCCGGGCGATCGCGGACATGGTGACCCGCACCCAGTACGCGGCGGCGCGGCGCGGGTCGGGTGAGGTCGAGCTCGACGAGCCCGCGACGGTGCGCCGCCAGCGCGCCCTGCTCCAGCTGCTCGACAGCGGGCTCGACGACAGCCGTGCGGCCCGGGAGCTCGGTGTCTCCGACCGGACGGTGAAACGGGACGTGGCGGAGATGTGCCAACGCTTCGGCGTGCTGACCCGGTTCCAACTCGGTGCCGCCGCCGCGCGCGCCGGATACCTGCCCCGGGGCGCCGGCGCCGGCCGCTGGGACGGCGGACCGGACGGCGGCCTCGACGGCGGCCTCGACGGCGCCCTCGGCGGGGTTCTCGGTGGTGTCCGCGGCGGGGCGCTCGCGGCCGGCCGGGGCGGCCGCGCGGCTGCCCTGCCAGCGGTTCCCGCTCCGGCGTCGCCCGAGTCGGACCCCGCCGCGGCGACCGCGTCCGCATCGGCGGCGTCGGCGCCCGCGCAGGCGGCCGGATCCTCCTCGTCGGTGCCCGCGGCCGCCTCCTCGGGGCCGGGCGCGGCCCGTCCGGTGGCACGACTTGGCCAGACGGGTGCCGCCGGTGCCCGTCGAGGCGACCGCGCGGGCGACCGGACGGGCGATCGGGCGTCCGGCGGGCGCGGTAATGGCATGAACAGGACACGACGTCCCTAAAGCGTCACATGATTACTCTTCCGGTAGAGCACCTCTCACGGTTAGCGTCCTGATTGCCGACGGGATCGGAACAGCTGCTCAGCGTCGTTCTCGGTGGCTGTTGGCGCCGGGGCGAGGTCGCCATGCCACCCAGTGCGTCCGCAGCCGGGCGCGGTTACTCCCCTCCTGCCGCCCCCCGGTCCCGTCGGCCGACTGGATGTCTCGAGGACCCCCGCGTCCCCGACGAGAGGTGGCGGAGTGCGGAACTGGCCCATCCGGTACAAGATCACTCTGGTCCTGCTCCTGCCACTGCTGGCCCTGGTCGGCTTCGGTAGCTGGGTCGTGACCGGCCAGCTCGCGGCCCAGCGCGCGAGCGACCAGACCAGGACCGCCGCCCGGTTCCTCATCCACGTCAACGATCTTGTCTACGCCCTGCAGGCCGAGCGGTACGCCGTCTCCAGCCTGGTCGGCTCCGGCTACCGGGAACGGGAGTTCGCCGCCCGCTCGACGAGCGCGCGCAGCCCGGTCGACGAGGCCCTCGCAACCGTCACCGAGACGGCCGACGAACTGCCGGCGGGCCCGCGCAACCAGGTCCGGGACGCAGTCGGCGCCGCGCGGAACCAGATGGCCGGGCTCGCCACGGTGCGCGCCGGCGTCGACGCGCAGACCCTCCAGCCCGGCCCGGGAACCGTCACCTTCAACCAGATGATCTCCTCCTGGCTGGACGTCGGCGCCGCCATGGTCGGCATCGGCAGCGAGGACACCGAGGTCGTGCGCGGGGCCACCGCACTGTCCGCGGTCTCCCGGGCCAGCGAGGCGATCAGCCAGCAGTACGGGTACGTCTCGGCGGCGGCCGTGCTCGGCGGCGCGGTGCCCGACAGCGCCACCCGGGTCCAGTCGGCGATCGGCGCCGAGGCGGCGTGGATGACCCAGTTCCGGTCGTCCGCCACCCCCGAGCAGCTCGCCCTGTACGACTCCGTCGTCGGCCCGACGCTGAACCCCGTCACCGACCTGCGCGACCGGGTGCTGCGCGGCGAGCGGATCGACTTCACCGCGTGGGCGACGGCGAGCGGCGCGAAGAGCGAGCAGCTCCGCAAGGTGCAGCGGCAGGTCGTCGACGACCTGGAGCACCGCAGCGCCTCGCTCGCCGACGCCGCGCTGCGCAGCGCCCTGCTCTCCGGTCTGCTCGCCGCCGGCGTGGTCGCCCTGTCGATCGCGGTGTCCGTCGGCGTCGCGACCAGGCTGGTCGGCGCGCTGCGCGCGCTGCGGTCCGGCGCGCTCGAGGTGGCCCAGCGGCGGCTGCCCGCGGTCACCTCGAAGCTGAGGCAGGGACATCCCATCGACCCGGCCGCCGAGCCGCCGGCCTTCGCCACCGCGGCCGGCGACGAGATCGGCGACGTCGCCCGTGCCTTCAACGTGACCTACTCGTCCGCGGTGTCGGCGGCCTACGAGGTGGCGGAGAGCCGCAGTGTCGGCGCCATCCTGCAGACGCTCGCCCGACGCACCCAGGGGTTGATCCAGCGCCAGCTCCGGCTGATCGACGAGCTCGAGCGCGACCAGCAGGACGGCGAGATCCTCACCCGCCTGTTCGGCGTCGACCACCAGGCCACCCGCATGCGGCGGCTGGCGGAGAGCCTGATCGTCCTCGCCGGCGGCCAGCCGGGACGCACCTTCCGCGGGCCGGTGCGCCTGGTCCAGGTGCTGCGCGCGGCGGCCAGCGAGGTCGAGGACTACACCCGGGTACACGTGCACCTGCCGACGTCGGACGTCGAGATCGTCGGCTCGGCCGTCGGCGACCTGACCCACATGCTCGCCGAGCTCATCGAGAACGCCACCGCCTTCTCCCCACCCGACACCCCGGTGACCGTGCAGGCCAGCCGCGTCGGCCAGGGCTGGACGGTGGAGATCGAGGACCGCGGCGTCGGCCTCGACCCGGCCTCCTACGCCTCGACCAACCACCGGATGGCCAACCCGCCGCCGTTCGAGGCCTCGACGCAGGGCAGCCAGATCGGCCTGTTCGTCGTCGCCCGGCTGGCCGCCCGGCACAGGATCGCCGTGCGGTTCAAGCCCAGCGTGTACGGGGGCGTCCACGTCGTCACGATCATCCCGGCCGGGCTCATCCACACCGAGATCCCGCATCAGGCCGCATCGCTGCCGGCCGCCGGGTCGAACGGCGGCCGGCAGCCGGCGGCGCTCGCGGCGGGCGGCTCCGTGTACGGCGGAGGTGCCGGCGGCGGCAGCGGAACTGGTCCCGGCGCGCCGGGCGATCGCGGTGGACGTCGGGCCGGGCCCACCCCCGCCGAGGAGCTCGCGCTGGCCGGAGCGGTCGCGGCGGTTCCGCACCGGGCGTCCGCCCGCCTGCGGCCCGAGGCCGCCGACGACGTCCGCCCCGGTGGCGGCGACGCCCGTCCCGGAGAGGTTCGTCCTGGCGAGGCTCGTTCCGGTGGTAGCGACGACAGGTTCGGTGGCCAGCACGGCGACCCCCGCGGTGCCGGCTATGGGGAGGACCCTCGCGCGGCAGGCTATGGGGAGGACCCGCGTGCGGTGGGTTACGGGGAGGACCCTCGCCCGGCGGGCTATGGGGAGGACCCGCGCGCGGCCGCCTACGGCAGTGACCCCCGTGACCCCCGTGACCCCCGTGACCCGCACGATGGCCGCGACGGTGGCTACGGTGCCGAGGCGCGCCAGGCCGGCTACGGCGGTGACGCCCGCGACAATGGCTACCGCGGCGACCCCGGCGGCAGCGGTTATCAGGACGATCCCCGCACCGGAGGTCCCGGCAGCGACACCGGCGCCGGCCGGTACGGCGACGATCCCCGGGCCACCGGTTACGGGCCGGACTCCCGCGCCGGCCGGTACGGCGACGCCCGCGCGGCCGGCGGCCACGGCGGCGACCTGGCCGACCGGCAGCTCGAGGACCCACGCGGCCTGCGCCTCGACAGGGGCTTCGATGGCGGCCTCGACGACGGGCTCGACGGTGGTCTCGGACGTGGTTTCGTCGACGGTGGTCTCGACGCCGCGCCGCGCCGCCGGCCCGAGGGACGTCCCGGCGGGATGGCCGCACACAGCGCCGCGGACCTGGCGGACGGCGGACTGTTCGATCCGCTGTTCGGCCCGCTGCGCGGCCACGACGGCGCCGAGGCGCTGGCCGGCCCGCCCGGCCCCGGCGGACACCCGCGGCTCGAGGACCTGCCGCGCCGGCAGCGCGGCGCGCACCTCGCCAAGAGCCTGCGCGACGACCCCGCCGGCGAGCGGCTGCCGCAGAAGGCCGCCAGCGCGCCCGACCCCGAAGCCGCCCGCGCGCTCGCCCAGCGTTTCACCACCGCTTTCGACCGCGGCATGCGCGACGCCGACGACCTCGACGGGAGATGAGCCATGCCCCGACAGCCTGACCTGTCCTTTCTGCTCGACCGACTTCGCGAGACGGTCCCCGACATCCTCTGCGCGGTCGTCCTGTCCTCCGACGGCCTGCTGCTGGCCACCTCCACCGGCATCGACCGGGCCGCGGCCGACCAGCTCGCGGCGGTCGCCTCCGGATTCGACGCGCTGGCCCGCGGCGCGGCGCGGCAGCACGGCTGGGGCCAGGTCAACAAGACCATGGTCGACATGGAGAACGGCTACCTGTTCATCACCGCCGTGGGCCACAGCGCCTGCCTGGCGGTCTCCAGCAGGGCCGACGCCGACGTCGGCCAGATCGCCTACGAGATGGCCCATCTCGTCAGCCGGGCCGGCAGGTTCCTGACCCCCGAGCTGCGCAACCAGATGCGGGCTGCCCTTCCGTCCTGAACTCGCACCGCGTCACGCAGGGAGGTGGAACAGGGTGGCTGGCGACTGGTCCGGGTCAACAGGACTGGGCGATAGCTGGGATGAGTCCGAGCCGCTGGTCCGTCCCTACGCGGTGACCAGGGGGCGCACCGCGCCCGCCGTCCCGCTGGAGCTCGTCGCGCTGGTCGCGACGACCGATTCGGGAATGGCGGCGATCCGGCGGCGCGGCCGGCTCGCCCCCGAGGAACACGACATCGCGATCCTGTGCATGCGAATCCACTCGATCGCCGAGATCTCCGCCAGGCTCAAGCTGCCACTGATGGTGGTTCGGGTCCTCATCGACGACATGGCGCGCGACGGAATGGTCTCCGTCCACCGCCCCGAAAATCCAGATCGGCCCAGTCCGGAACTCCTACGGAGGGTTCTGCATGGTCTCACCCGTCTCTAAGCGGGCGCCCACCGCGGTCAAGGTTCTCGTCGCCGGTGGGTTCGGAGTAGGAAAAACGACGTTCGTGGGGTCGGTGAGCGAGATCGAGCCGCTCACCACCGAGGCGGCGCTGACCAGCGCCAGCCTCGGCGTCGACGACACCAGCGCCGTGCACGGCAAGACGACCACCACGGTCGCCATGGACTTCGGCCGTCTCACGCTCAGCAACAACATCATCCTTTACCTGTTCGGCACGCCCGGCCAGGACCGCTTCTGGTTCATGTGGGACGAGCTCGTCCGCGGCGCGATCGGCGCGGTCGTTCTCGTCGACACCCGGCGGATGGCAGACTCCTTTCCCGCCATCGACTTCTTCGAGAACCGCCGGGTCCCGTTCCTGGTGGCCGTCAACCGGTTCGACGCGAACACCTACGAGTACCCGCTGCCCATGGTCCGCAACGCGGCGGACCTGGCGCCGCACCGGCCGCTGATGTACTGCGACGCCCGGCGCCCGGACAGCGCGCAGACGACCCTGGTCCATCTCGTGCGCCACGCACTGGAACTGGCTCTCTCCGGCGACCTGCCGGACGAGCCATGATGGGCCCGGCCCGACCAGGAAAGCGGATTGACCAGCCGGGGGGACGCCAGGAGGTGGACATGCCCAGCCATGACCTCGACGCGCCGCGTCCGCGCAAAAGCCGGGTACCCGGCGTCGAAATGGAGATCTATGTCGACTGGGAGCATCCCATCGAGGTGGAGGATCCGCCGAACAGCCAGCGCCCCGCAGTCATGGTGCGGATGCCGGCCTACGTGGCCGGCGGGCTCTCCCACGAACTGCACAGCCTGGAGACGATCCGGGGCGCCGTCGGCGGTGACAGCAGCGAATGGGCGCAGGTCGCCCGGGCCCTGCTCGCCGCGGCCCGGATGGCCGCCGGCTCGGACCGGCATCCCGAGCTCGCCGATCTGCCACCGGCCGACCTGCCACCGGCCGCCGGCTGCCGGGAGATCGCGCCTGGGGGAATCGTATGACCCTCCTCCTGCTGACGACCGAGGCCGCGGTCGTCTTCGGGGTGTCCACCTACCTGTTGCTCCGCACCTGGACGAGATATCGGGCCGTCACCATGGCCGACGTCTTCTTCTATGACCACGCGGACGGCGCACGGCTGCCGTGCAGCCGTTCCGCCGGTCCGCGGGTGCTGGGCGAGCACGTCGTCGCGGGATTCGAGCGCTCACCGTTGGGTGCCGTCATCGCCGCGATCAACCTTGCGCACCGGGCGACCTCCACCGTCGGCGCCACGGGCGTTGGCGGTTTTGGGGGTTTTGGTGGTTTTGGGGGCGCGGCCGGCGCGGTCGGCGGAAAGCCCGTCCCGGGGGGTGGGAGCGGGCCGAGTGGTACCTCCTGGTACCAGGTGCAGATCATCGGATGGGAAGTCGAGCGCTATTCGTCCAGGAAAGCGGCGATTCGATACCTTCTCACCCGTTCTGTGGACGGCGGCGACGCGGTCACGACGACGATGCGGGTTGGGGTGAGCTGGGTCGGCGCCGACTGGCGTGTGGTCGATCCGCCCTCGGGGGACTGGACACACGCATTCTGCCTGGGTGACGATGTCTCCGGTTTCAGTTGCTTTCCGTCGGAGTTCCGCTTCCCAGTCCCGTAACCGACGGGTCCTACCAGCCGTGTGGTCGGGGGTTCTTGCCAGCAATGCCGGCACGAACCCCCAACACCACGGCCGGGGGGGTGGTGTCCCGTTTCCTGGTCCCGGATACGCGCACGTGCGCGGCGCCGCCTGAGCGCGCACGCGGAACCGTGTTTCCAGGGCTTCTTCAAGCCGGTCGGCGGTGTTCAGGCACCTTGATGTCCACGGCAAAGGAGAACCTGTATGTTGCGACCTCGCGTCCGTCTCGCCTCCACGCGGGCGGCGCTGTTGCTGGCGGCTCTGGCGGGCACGCTCGCCCTGGCGGTCGGCGTGGCGCCGGTCGCCGGAGCCGCGAGCACGACCTCCCATGGCGGCGGTTACAGCCCGGTGGGCTACTGGACGGGCACGGCCACGACGGCACTCGGCGCCACCGAGTCGGTCCAGATGCTGTTCCTGCCGAAGAGCCGCTTCGCCGTCGCCACGCCGAGCGGGACCTTCTGGGGTTCCTGGCACTCGACCGGATCGAAGACCTTCACCTACTCCTTCGTCCGGACCCTGCCCGGCCCGAACGGAACGGTGGTCGGTTCCATCGACATCCGGCATTCGGCCACCTTCAGCAGCCGGGACGCGTTCAGCTCCACCGGAACGGCGACCGGCTACGACCTGAACGGGAACGTCCTGTTCTCCGGCCCGGTCACCTCCACCGCCACCCGGTGACAACCACGCCCATCACCTGGTAACGATCACACCCGCCGGCTGGAGGCACTGCCGCTCGATGTGTGGCGGGTGAGTGAGTCCATGGACTCACTCACCCGCCACAGTTTTGTGGTCGGGGTGTTCCCGGGTCATACGGGAGCGGGGCTTTTGCCCTATCCATGGCGGATGTTCCGAAATTTCGAGGACGCGGACCCGGCCCGGTGTCGTTGTCCTCCTGGCCGGGGGTGGGACGTGCGAGCGGCTGGCTGCCCGGGGCGCCAGCCTGGAGCGTCGTAAATCGCCGCTTCCGGCCCGAAGTCCCGATCTTCTGCCGTGGTGTGCCCTACTGTTATTTCGGCGGGAGGGGGCCACGTCGATGACTGATGCCACGGTGTTCTGTGCCGCGTTCATTGCTTTATTTACGGGCCATCACCTAGGTGATCATGTCGCGCAGACGGATCGACAGGCGACCGAGAAGGGCGGGCGCGGATGGCCCGCCGCCCGCGCCATGACCGGTCATCTATTCGCTTACCATCTGTGCGTCGCTGCGGCCCTGGCGAGTCTCCTGATTATCGACGTACCACTGCGTCTTCCGGGTGCGATAGCCGCGCTGGGCTGGTCCATCGTCACGCACGGGTTTATCGACCGTAGGTGGCCGGTACGCTGGCTGCTGCGCCGATCGGGAGCGGCCCGATTCGCCGAGCTGAAAAGCGGCGGCCTCAACGGAATTTACCTGGCCGATCAGTCACTACATATTGGATGTCTGTTCATTGGTGCCCTTCTGGCCGCGGGCCTGAGCTGATCCGTCACGGTACCGGGCCGGAAAATCATGTGTGGCCCTGAATATGTACGCGGTTGGAAACACAGGCCCGGGGCCTCGGTGGATCACCGGACACGGGTCGTCTACCGGGGCCGTCGGAGCCTCGCGGTGGTGGTCACCCCGCGGCGAGCGGCTCGCCGTCTCCGTCCGCGAGGCTGCTTCCGGGATGTATGAGCAGGCGGTAGCCATCCTTGAGGCCGCCCGGGACGGGGGCCAACTCGGGGCCGAAGGCACCCCGCTCCGACGTGAGGCCATGGAAGACCCCGTCCGTGATGATCTTCGTTCCGGGTTCGAGGACCTGCAACGTCCGGCAGGTGCTGCTCACCAGCGGGCCGGCCAGCCCGAAATCGGGGACGAAGAGATCCCCGTGCGCGATGACCGCGCTGAACGTGAACGGAGGCCGGCCGTCGTCACTGGCAATTCTCCGAGCGCGCGCCAGATGGTCGAGCGTGAGGAGGAAACTCACCGCCTCGTCCGCGCTGCCGTGCGTGGACAACACATTGTCACCGGCGACGGACCGGAGTCGGCCCCGGGTCGCGCCCAGCGCTTCGCGGTGAATAGAGACCCAGTCCCGAAGCCGTTCGTTCAACGCGGTCAACGAAACCCGTGCCGCAAGTGCGTTCAAACCGACCAGATCGGTCACCGTGAGGAAGGTGCCGCGCTCGATGCCGCGATAGCGTTCGGTAACAAGGCGGTGGACCTGGACGGGACGCGGTATCCCCCCGAGGACGAGCTCGCTGACCGGCTCGAAGTCGAACTCCGCCGACTTCGCGGCATCGCGGACGGTCGACGTCACGTACACGGCGTTCGTCGGAACGTACTTCTCCATCCGCGCCGGGACGACGACACCCTCGCCGAGCAGGTCATCCTCGAACCTGGTCGTGTCGCAGGTGTGGATAGCGACCCGACAGCCCTCGAGCCACTCGCCGATCGGCAGCCGTGGGCCGGCGATGAACAGATCGGCGATCTGGGCGGCAGCGTGAAGCGCACGGGTGGCCGACCGGAAAGCCGTCATGTAGCCGTCGCCGGTGAACTTGATGATCTCCCCGCCGGTCTCCTCGACAACCCGGCGAATCGGTAGGACAGCCTCGGCCATGAGCTCATCCATGCGCATCTGCGGTACCGACGCGATGGCGCGGGTCGAACCCACAAGATCCACGACCATCACGGTCGTCGTTTCCATTTGCACCGTACGTCCATCCCCCTCCGACCCGCTGGTGCGGCGGGTACGGCGGAATCATAGCGGGGAAGCCACCTCTTACTGTGCTGATTTCCGCCGGGGACCACGAAAGGCTCCAGAATGCCGCCCTGACCTGCGCAACTGGACACGACCACGCTGGAGCCGGACGCAGGGGATGATCGAGAGGCCCGGTCTCCCTGTCAGGGGCGCCGGCGGGGTCGCGTCCAGCAAGATCGTCCACTGTCGGGTGGGCGGCCAACGCTGGAGGGCGCGATGCCTTGCGATCGCCCGAGGCGCGGGAGCCGTCCGGTATCGTGGGACCGCTGGCCGGCGTGGCGCAATTGGTAGCGCACTCGACTTGTAATCGAGCGGCTAGGGGTTCGAGTCCCCTCGCCGGCTCCAGAAAAATAGGCCCTGACCTGCGGTTTTACAAAGTCAAAGATCATTTCGACAAGATCAAGCCGGGTTTGTGTGCGCATTGTGTGCGCATTCGGCAGGGTCGTGCTCAGAACGATCATCGGTGGGGCGTCCTCTTTGGGTGGCTGGGTCGGGATCTGCGGTCGCGACGCCGCCCCTAGGGCGGTTACGTTCCGTTACTATCGGCGGTCCCGGGTTGCTGGACTGTGGCAAGAACGGCGCGCGCCGGTTGACGGTGGCCGGTCCGCCATCCCACCCCCATGGCCACCGCGGGGTGGGATCGGACGTTCATGGTGCCGCCAGGGCCGATGGCGGGCTCGAAACGCGGACATGGCGGCATCGGTGCGCTGGTTCCTGGTGTCCATGCCGTGACAGTGGATGCGGGTTCTCTGCCGCTGTCTTCCCTTGCTCGCCGGCGTGGCCCATGTCGGGCGGGTTGCTGACGGCACCCTCCGGCAGGTCGCCAGCACGCCATCCTAGCGTGTTTGCCTGGCATCCCGGCTCGGCATCAGTTCGGTCTTTCGTCGTGCCGTGGCCTGGACCCGTCGGGATCGTCGGCGGTGTGAACCCGTACCGCCGCCTCGGAGAGACTGGGGCGGAACGGTGGGTCGCTCGTTCTGGCCCCATCCCGGGGGCGCCATACGACGACGCGCTGCCGGGCGTGCCAGGTCGCGTCCCGCAAGCGAACGGCAGGTCGGAAGGCCAGCCGCAGGGCGTGGACCGCGGTCCGGCCGGCGCAGCCTGGCCAGGTGGTCGAGTAGCCCACACGCCTCGGCGACGCGGGCTGCCGGGTGTCCTCCGACGCGCTGATGGCCGGACAACGTGACGTTGCCCGGCCATCAGCACTGTGCGGCTATGCCTTGATGGTGGGTGCGGTTTTCTGTCGGGGGATGAGGCGGGCGACGTTCTCGGCTACTTCGCGGGCGAGTTCGGGGAGGATGTGGGCGTAGGTGTCGGCGGTGATCGCGATGCTGGCGTGTCCGAGGAGTTCCTGGACGGTTTTGATATCGGCGCCGGCCGCGAGGGCAAGGGTGGCGGCGCCGTGACGCAGGTCATGGAGGCGGACGGGGGGCAGACCGGCGGCGGTGACGAGCTCCTTGAAATGGGAGGTGACATCGTCGGGGATGAGAGGCGCGCCGTTGGGTTCGGTGAAGACGAGACCGTTGTCGGTCCAGTGCTCACCGTGGGAGAGCCGGTGGGCGTTCTGGCGGGCGCGGCGGTGACGGAGAACGGTGACGGTGTCGGTGTCGAGGGAGATCTGCCGGTCTCCGGCGTCGGACTTCGGGGCGCCCATTTCGGTGTCGGCGCCGTGCTGGGTGATTTGCCAGCGAATGGTGAGGTTGGCCTCGTCGAGGTCGAGGTCGGTCCAGTGGACGCCGCAGGCCTCCCCGCGGCGAAGACCGCGGTGGGCGATGAGGTGATACAGCTCGTAGTACCGGTCGTTCCGTGATTCGGCGTGGTCGAGGAAAGCGCCGGTCTGGGCGGGAGTCCAGACCATCACGGTCGAGGGGATCTCGCCGGTGGCCTGCCAGCGGGCGGCGCGTTCCTTCGTCCACAGCAGTGCCTTGGGGCGTTTCCCGGAGGGTAGCTCCACCCAGGCCGCAGGATTGAACGTGATCAGTCCGATGCGGATGGCGTGGTTGAGCGCGGCGCGAAGGGTGGCGCGGATCCGCTGCTTGTAGGCGTCGCTGGTGACTTTCTGGCCCTTGAACCTTGCGCGGAGTTCGGGGTCTTTCCCGGCGCGGATCCGCCGGATCGTTTCGTTACGGATGTCGATCCGGTCGAACAGGTCATCGAGATGACCGACGGTCAGCTGATCGAGACGGATATCCCCGATGAAGGGCACCAGGTGCATGCGGATCGTTATCTCGTAGCCTTCGCGGGTGGATCGCCGGATGGTGCGCCGTCCCGCCAGCCAGGTGTTCAACCAGTCCGCGACAGTGATCTGTGGGTTGAGGTCCGCGCGGCGCCGGTACCGCTCCTTCACGACCGCGGGGTCCGGCAACGGATCGCCGGCCTTGAGCGCGTCGAGGATGAGCGTCCGGATCTGGCCGACCCCATGACTGTCACTGCCAGGAATGGCCAGGAGATCCTGGATGCTCCTGATCTCGGCGTTAGCCTGGTCGCGCGTGGCCAAGCCGGACCGGCGGGCCTCCTGGCGCCGACCGCCGGCGGGCGGAAGGTCAATGCGGTAGGCCCAGGTGCCGTGGCTAGAATGCCAGGCCCCGTTCTTCCTCCGCAGCTTCGGACACCTGTTCACCAGCTGCCGACCGGTCTGGGGGTCTCGGCAGCTACACCGTTTGTAAGTAGTTCCGTTCGGGTTAGCCATGGGGCTCGTCACGGGCACTCCAGCAGAAGAATATGAAGGGTAGGGCGCCGCCCGGCCGGATAATCGAATATGCCGTCCGGCGCCGTATCCGATTCAGGCTCGCCGTTTCGGTTCCTGTCAAGCCGATCCACCATTTTCTTTACGAATTCCGAGAAGGTGTTTCAGGGCTGCGGTCGGGACCTGGTATCGGCCCTTGACGCGGAGAACGGGGACGGGGAATTCGTTGCGGGCGGCGAGTTCGTAGGCTTTCGTCCGGCCTATTCCCAGGATTTCACCGGCGACGACGATGCTGATCGTCGCGCCGAGTCGTTCTATGTCCTGTGCGGTCCACGTTTTCACTCGGCTCCTCGCGAGGACGCGTGGGTTCTCCTCTGGCCGGGCCTGGGAAGACTCCGCGGCGGGCGCGGAAGGATTCCGAGGACGCCCGGGATCGAGCGGGGGGTGCCGCGCCGCCCCAGGCACCCCCGAGGGGCCTCGCTCGCACCGATCGGGCGACGAGGGGGGCGGCCCGGGGCGGCGCGGGACCCGACAGCGATCTGACGGTGATCTGACTCTGATCTGACGGTGATCTGACTGATGTTGCGTGTGCAACTTGTGTCAGATCACCGTCAGATCACGTGTGCGCAGGTCAGCGCCCTATCAGGTCTTACTGGGCGGATCTGAGTAGAAGAATGTCCTCGTGGGCGGTGGCGTGGAGGGGGATGCCGGCGGCGTGGGCGGTGCGGGCGTTGTGGAGCGCGAAGAAGGTCGTGCGGGGTACCAGGCGGTCCTCACGGAGGCCGGCGAGGAGGGCTGCGGCGCGCCCCGCGCGGACCAGGCCGACCCCGCTGGCGCTGTGCAGGATGGCGCCGGGGAGGTCGATGAGCTCACCGTCCTGGCGGTAGGGGCGGACCGCGATCGCGACCAGTCCACCGGGGCGGAGAAGTGCTGCGGCGCCGGTGAGAATGTCGGTGAATCCCGTGAGGAGTTCGTCTAGGTCGGCGGCGGCGAGGTTTCCCCGCCGATTGCTGTAGGTGTAGTCGCGTTTCCGGACCCCGTGTACCTGGTCGGCGTCGACCGCGCCGTGGGTGGCTTTCCCATACGGCGGTGAGGTGAGGACCAGCGCGGCCTTCCCCCGCATGCCCTCGGGAGCGAGGGCGGGCAGATGGCGGGAGTCACCGGTGATGAGCTGGATGGTGCCGGTGGCGCCGTGGGTGCGGGCGAGGGTGGCGTTGGCACGGCCTATCGCGGCCCAGCGGGGTTCGTATTCGATGCCGAGGGCGTGGCGGCCGAGGTGTGCGGCTTCGGCGAGGGTGGTTCCGATGCCGCACATGGGGTCCACGACGAGATCACCCGGCTTGGTGAAGGTGGTGATGATGTGGCGGGCGAGGGCGGGCAGCATGCGGGCGGGGTGCGCCATGGATTCGGGGGTGTAGCGGTGTAGCCGCTGGAATCGGGGGTGGGTCTGCGACACCGCCCAGACGGTGAGCGGAACGGGTGTGTGCCGGTCAGCCACGCGCACCACCGGGTCGGGTGAACACGGCCAGGTCGGTGTGGACGGGCTCCAGCATCCCGTGGTCGGAGGAGATTTCCGCCGGGGGGTGGAGTTCGTCGCCGTGGATGGGGCTGGTGAGGATGATGATGTGTTGGAGGTAGCGCAGGCCGGTGGCGCGGGCGGCGGTGATGGTGTCCGCGAGCGGGTCGTTCTCCCCGCCGGTGGGGGTGTGGACGGTGAGGAGGTATCCCCCCGGGCGGAGTATTCCCGCGAGCATGCTCAGGTCGGAAAGAAGGCTCTCCGGACCGGCCATGGGCGGGTGGTCGATGATGAGTCCGGCGTCGCGTTCCCGGCAGTGCGTGAGATTCGGGGTGGCGGCGGGCCGGGGGGTGCGGTGGAGTGCGAGGTATCGGCGCTGGAGGTAGTCGGCGGCGCCGATTAGGATTCCGGCGTCGTCGATACCGATAACGAGATCTCCGGTGTTGCTGAAGGTCGCGATGGCGCGGGCCGCGGCATCGGCGGGCAGAGATCCGGGGATTCCCGGGGTGATGGTGGGCCAGACAGTGAGCGGAATGATCCGCGGCTGATCGGTTCGGGTGGCACGGGGTTTGGACACTCGGTTCCTCCACGCGGGATGTCGATACACGCAGCTGCCGGAATAGGGGCGCTGGTGTTCGGGTGGCTGTTCGGGTCCGAGTGAAGTCCAGGGCGTCTGACGGTGATCTGACACAGATCTGACTCTGATCATCTGCAGGGTTCGCGGCGATGTTTCTGATCAGAGTCAGATCAGTGTCAGATCACCGTCAGGTCGCGTCCGGACGCATCTTCGCCGCGCTGACCTGGGCGTGGATGAGTGTCAGATCACCGTCAGATGGGGTGTGGCGTCCTTGGGGTCGACCGGAACACAGGGCCTCACGGACGGGAGTCCACCCATGGCGGTACACGACTTTGGGAACACGGCGGAATCATCGTTGGATCGGGTCGAGTCGGCCTTCCTGACCCTGACGGAATCCCCGGGCGGGCTGGGGGTGAACGGCGCCGATGTCCCGGGCATGGCGGACCGCTGGTTCGGCCTGCGGGAATTGCGGGTGGAACTGGCCCGGCCACAGACGTCGGTGGCGACGCGGCAGGCGGTGTGGGCGTTTCTCCTCGCGTTGCGGGAGGTGGATGCGTGGAAGGTGGCGGCGGTGGGGATGGCGATGCCGGCGCTGCGGCATATCGCCGCCAGCCTGGCCCCGGCCTACCGCGGCGACATCGCCGATCTCGACGCGGAGGTGCTGACCGGCTTTATCGATGTGCTGTCCGGGCTGCCTGCCGGGGCGCGGGGAATCCCGATGCGGTTGGTGTTCGGGGCGTTCCGCGGGGGGCTGGTGGAGGCGGCGTCTTACCGCAGGCGCGGGGTGGAGGTGCCGGTGGTGGACGCGGTGCCGCGCTGGCCGTGGCTGGACGCGCGGTGGTTGTTGGCGCAGGCGAGCGAACGGGCGGTGATCAGCCCGGTGGACGCGCGGTTGCTGGTGGCGAACCGGGTGCGGGGGGTGGCGTTGGCGGAGTTGTCCGCGCGGGGCCGTACCCCGGGGGAGGAGCTGGCGGTGCGCCGCCGCCGGGCGGAACGGGACCTGGTGGCCGCGGTCGCGGCCGGCCGGGTCGGCCCGGGGACCGGTGAGGGCCGATGACGGGCCGAGGCCGCACCCTGCTCCGGCAGACGGGCAGGGCTGTACGCACCGCGGGCAGCGCGGTGCGCCGCCTGCGGGGATCGGTTCCTCCTCCCACGGTGTGGGTGGCGGTGGCCGGGGGGCTGGCCGCGGCGGGGTGGCTACTCGCGCAGCCCGGCGGGGCGCCGGGCGGGACGGGGGTGCTGGTGCCGTGCGGGTCGGTGGGGGACCTGGCCCGGGTGGGCTGCGCGGTGTTGGCCGGCTCGCTGACGATCCTGCTCCTGGGGGCCGGCGGTGTCGCGGTGGAGCGGTCGCCGCGGCGAGGGCGGCGGCGTGGGGATTTGCTGCGGCTCGCGGTCGGGTGCGTGGTCGTTGTGGTCGTGCTGGTCGTGCTGTCCGATGTGGCGGGGGCGGCGGCGGTCGTGACGGGGCAGCAGGCGCCTCCGCCGCCGGCGCCGGTGTCGACCGCTCCGGATCTGAACACGGTGTTGAACAACGCGAGGAACTGGCTGATGGGCATCCTTGCCACGGTCGCGACGTTTTTCTTCACTCTCGGGGCGGCGCGGTATGGGAGCGCGAATGGTGATCCCGGGGAGGTGGAGCGCGCGAAAGGCGCGTTCCGTAACGCGGCGATCGGGTACGGCCTCGCGGTCCTGGCGCCGTTGGTGTTGAAGGCGTTGCGATCGGTGGTCGGCGCCTGATGCTCCGGCCAGGGCGGAAGCCGCGACGGCCCCGGGTGTGGGGGTGGCGGGTCGGGGTGGTCGGCTGCGTGCTGACGGTGGGTGCGGGTGTGCTGGTGGCGTCGGTGGGGGTGGTGGGGGCGCAGGCCGCGGTCCCGGCCGCACCGGCACCATCGCCCGCCGCACCGGCTCCGGCGGGCGCTCCGGCGCAGCGGGTGGAACCCGCCGCCCCCCGCCCACAGGTCCCCCCGGTCGTGCCGGCCCCCTCCGGCGGGGATGCGCCCACTCCCTCCGGCGGGCCCTCCCCCGAGGGCTCCGAGGAGGCACCGGCGCCGACCACGGTGCCGGGACAGGTGCCAGCGCCACCGTCCGCGGAGCCGGCACCGACCGCCCCCGCCCTGGATGGTGACGGCGGTGGTGGGGGAGTGGTGGGCACGCTGTTCGGCTGGGCGGATATCCCCGGGCGGATCCTGCGGGCGATCAACGGCTGGTTCGAAGGGCTCGTCGAGGCGGCGCTGGAGCCGGTCGTGCGCCTGCTCGGCCAGACCATCCTGAGCACTCCGGATGTGACGGAGCAGCCGCGGATCCGCCAGCTGTGGGCGGGCAGCGTGGTCCTTGCGAACAGTGTGATGCTGCTGGTGCTGATGGCGGGTGGGGTCGCGGCGATGGGCTACGACAGCGTGCAGACCCGCGCCACCGCGAAAGAGATGCTGCCCCGGATGATCCTCGGGTTCGGGGAGGCGAATCTGAGCCTGCCGCTGATCGGCTGGTCGATCGACGCCGCGAACGCGCTGTCCCGTGCCTTTACGAACATGGGTGGGTTCGACGCCAGTGGGGCGTTCGGTGATCTGCTGACGGTGCTGGCGGCCGGGCGGGTGCACGGCATCTTCCTGGTCCTGCTGCTGGTCGGCGTGGTCGGGATGATCGTGATGCTGCTCGTCGGCTGGGTGATCCGGGTGATCGTGCTGATGGGCCTGGCGGTCACCGGTCCGCTGATGCTGATCTGTCGGGGCCTGCCGTGGACGGAGCACGTCGCGAACCTGTACTGGCGGGCGACGGCGGGCTGTCTGGCGGTGCAGGTCGGCCAGTCGGTGCTGCTCGTGCTGGGTGTGCGGGTGCTGTTCGCCAGCGATGACGGCGGGTTCCACCCGATCGGCGTCGCGGACAGCCTGGGCAACATCCTGACCGCCGCCGGGCTGATGTATGTCGCGATCCGCCTGCAATCCACCGTGATGCGCACCGTGATGGGTGGCGGCAGGTCCACGGTCGTCTCGCTGGTCAAGTACCGGCTATTGCGCCAGGGCCTCCACAAGCTCGGCATCCCCCTCTAACCGCCGCTTCCGGCGTTCTCCCTCTCTCCCTCTTATCGATCTGTGGCCTGAAAGGTCGTGTTTGCTATGCCAGAAACATCATCATTTGGCCGGGTTCGGATTCCGTCGGATGTGGATCGGCCGGATCGGATCCTGGCCGGGTTGACCGCCCGTCAGCTGACCCTGCTTGCCCCACCGGTCCTGCTCGCGGTCGCGGTGTACTGGACCGCCTCGCCCTACCTGCCGTTGCCGGTGGTGGCGGTGCTGGTGGTGCCGCTGCTCGGCGGTGGCGCCGCGCTCGCCCTCGGCCAGCGCGGCGGTCTGACCGCGGATCGGTACGCCGCTGCGGCGCTGGCCCACCGCCGCGCCCCCAAGTTCCACATCGCCGCTCCCGAAGGGATCCCGGCGCAGCCCGGCTGGCTGCCCGACCTTCCCGCCGCCCGCCGTCGTACGCCGGTGGCGGCGAGGCCGCTGGCCGCCGGGGTGGACGCGGCTGGGGTGATCGACCTGCGCGGCGCGGTCGGAGTCGTCGCCGAAGTGGCGGGCGTGAACCTTGCCCTCGCTGGCGACAGCGACACCGGCCGGAAGGTCGCCGGCTACGGGCGGATGCTCAACGCCCTGTCCGGTCGGATCCAGATCACCGTCCGCGGCGTGCCGGTGCGCCTCGACCCGCACATGGACCGGCTACGCGCCCTCGCCGAGCAGGCGCCGCATCCGGCGCTGGCCGCCGCGGCCCGTGACCACGCCAACTTCCTCGGCGATATTGCGGCGACGCGGCGGTTGCGGAGCCGGCAGATCCTGCTCACCGCCTACGAACCCGTCCCCGCGCTGCGCGGCGGCCGGGACACCGCCGCCGTGGCGGCGGCGCGCCGCCTCGAGGAAGCCCTCGGCCTGCTCGCCGCCGCCGGCCTGCGCGGCCGGATTCTCACCGGCCCGGAGCTGACCGGCCTGCTCGCTTCGGCCGCCGACCCGGCAGGCCCACCACCGTCCGAGGGCGCCACTGCTTCGGGTCCGGTCCTCGGACATGCACGGACGGGAGGCCGCCGATGAGCCGCCGCAACCGCCTGCACATCGCCCCGCAGGGTGCACCGTCCCGCAGCCGCCGACCCCTGCGCCCCAACCGCGGACAGGGGCCGGGGCAGCTGCTGCCCGTCGAGGGACCGGCGCTGTTCACCCCACCATCCTTGGCGGTGGATGCCGGGCAGATCGAGGTCAGCGGGATCTGCGCGACCACGATCAGCGTGGTCGGCTACCCACGTGAAGTCGGGCCGGGGTGGATGGAGCCGCTGCTGGCCTACCCGGGCCGCCTCGACATCGCCCTGCACATCGACCCGACCCCACCCGCGGTGGCGGCGCTGCGACTACGCCGCCAGCTGGGCCGGCTCGAATCCGGCCGCCGCGCCGACGCGCAGGCGGGAAAGCTCGCCGACCCCGAACTGGACGCCGCCGCCCAGGACGCCGGAGAGCTGGCCCGTCAGGTTGCTCGTGGTGAGGCACGGCTGTTCCGCGTCGGGTTGTATCTGACTGTCTACGCCGACGGCCGCGAGGAGCTCGCGGAGGAGGCGGCGCGGGTCACCGCGTTGGCGCACAGTCTGCTACTCACGGTGCGCCGGGCCCGGTACCGGACGGTGCAGGGCTGGGTCAGCACCCTGCCCCTCGGCTTGGACCTGCTCCAGATCCGCCGGGCGATGGACACCCAGGCCCTCGCCGTGGGGATCCCGTTCACCACCCCCGACCTGCCCCTGCCCGACCCGGACCGCCCCGGCGCCGCCCCGGTCGCCTACGGGACGAATCTGCACTCGGCGGGCCTGGTGATGCATGACCGGTGGGCGCAGCCGAACTACAACTCCGTCACCACCGGTGCCTCCGGGGCCGGCAAGAGCTTCCTCGCGAAGCTCGACGTTCTGCGGTCGCTCTACCAGGGCGTTGAGGTCGCCGTCGTAGATCCCGAGGACGAGTACAGCCGGCTCGCCGCCGCGGTCGGGGGCACCCGCCTCGCGCTCGGGGAGCCCGGGGTGCACCTCAACCCCCTCGACCTGCCCGCCCACTCCCACCACGACCCCGACCTGCTGACGCGGCGGGCCTTGTTCTGTCACACCCTGGTCTCCACCCTCCTCGCCGAGGACACCGCCGGCGAGGGTGGTCTGGACGCGGGCGGTCGGGCGGTGTTGGACACGGCGATCCTCACCGCCTACCAGCAGACGGGCATCACCCACGACCCCGACACCTGGACCCGCCCCACCCCGCTCCTCGGCGACGTCGCCACCGCCCTGAACGGTGCCGAGGACCCGGCCGGGCCCGCGCTCGCGGCCCGTCTCGCCCCGTTCGTCTCGGGTTCGCACGCCGGGCTGTTCGCGCACCCGACCACCACCCAGCCGACCGGGCACCTCGTCGTGTACTCCCTGCGCGCCTTGCCGGATGAGCTTCGGGCGGCCGGGACGCTGCTCACCTTGGACGCGATCTGGCGGACCGTCGCCGACCCCACGAAACGACGACGGCGTCTCGTCGTCGTCGACGAGGGCTGGCTGCTCATGGCCCACCCCGCCGGCGCCAAGTTCCTCTACCGGCTCGCGAAAGCCGCCCGTAAGCACTGGACCGGTCTGGCCGTGGTCACCCAGGACTCCGCCGACCTCCTGAGCTCCGAACTCGGCCGGGCGGTCATCGCGAACGCGGCCACCCAGATCCTGCTCCGCCAGGACCCCAGCGTGATCGACGACCTGCGCCGCGTCTACAAGCTCACCGACGGTGAAGCCACCCAGCTACTCACCGCCGGCCCCGGCGACGCCCTGCTCCTGACCGGAACCGGGCAACGCACCGCCCTGCACGCCCTCGCCTCCCCCGCCGAACACGCGCTGATCACCACAGACCCGGCCGACACCACCGCCGCGGCCGAGACCAACCCCGACGTGGGCCCGCTCGACCCGGCCTGGGTCGAACGCCCCGCCGTCGCGGCGACCGAGCCGGGTCGCGCTGCTCGCCGGCCGCGGGTCCGCCGGCCGGTGGACGACGACGCCGACCCGTTCTAACCCGGCCCCTCTGCGCCGGGTGGTGCCGCCGCCCGGGACCCAGGCGGCGGCCCCACCACCTGGGCCGCCCCACCTCTGCCACGTCCTGTTTGCCCTGCTCACATGCCTGGAGGCATGCATGATTCTCGCTGCTCCAACCCCTCCGCCGGGGCTTCCCCCCGTCCCTCCGCCCCCGGCTCCGGCGCCGGAGTTGCCGGGGTGGCTCACCGACCCCGACCAGATCCTCACCGGCGGGCAGTCGTGGCTGGCCGGCCACGCCGGCTGGTGGCCGCTCGCCCTCCTCGCCGTCGTTGTGCTGCTGGCCGCGGGGTACGGCCGCGGCCGGATCCGCGCCCACCGGCATGCGGTGCTGTGCGAGGGGGCGCGGACGGTGGAGATCCTCACCCCGCCCGAGGTGTCCGCCCACGCGGCGGAGATCTTCTGGGGTCAGATGGGCGGCCTGCAACGCCCGTTCTGGGACCGGCTGTTCCACGGCCAGCCGCATCTGGGCTGGGAGCTGCTCGCCACCCGGGCGGGGACGGTGATCCGGCTGTGGGTCCCCGGTCCGGTGCCGCCGGGGATGGTGGAGCGGGCGGTGCAGGCCGCGTGGCCCGGCGCCCGCACCACGACCCGGCCCGCCGCCGCGCCGCTGCCGGACTATGCGCTGGCGATGGGTGGGCAGCTGCGCCTGGCCCAGGTCGACGTCCTCCCGCTACGCGCGGACACCTCCGGAGACCCGATCCGCTCCCTGCTGAGCGCCGCATCCGAGTTGGATGACGACGAGGCCGCGGTGGTGCAGCTGCTGGCCCGGCCGGTGACCGGCCGGCGGCTCACGTTGGCGCGGCGCGCGGCGGCGCGTCAGCGGGGCCAGTACACCCCCAGCCTGGCCGGCCGCGCCCTCGACCTGATCACCCCGCAGGCCGGGCCCCGCCCGGCCCCCGGGCAGGTGGTGGGCCAGGCCGGCCCGACACCGCCGGAAGACTCCGCCGCGTCCCGCGCGATCGGCCTCAAAGCAGTCGGCCCCCGCTGGGAAGCGACTGTCACCTACGCCGCTGCTCATCTCGCACCTCCGATGACCAAGACCGGGCAGCAGGCCGCGGTGACGATGCTGCGCGGCCGGGCCCACGCCCTGGCCTCCGCGTTCGCCCTCTACTCCGGGCACAACTACCTGCGCCGGCTTCGCCTCCCGCACCCGGTGCCGCTGCTCGCCGCCCGCCGGCTGCGGCGCGGGGACCTGCTCGCCGTTGGTGAGCTCGCCGCGCTCGCCCATCTCCCGTTGGACACCGCCGTCCCCGGCCTGTCCCGCGCGGGCGCCGCCGCTGTCGCACCCCCGGCCGGTATCCCCGAGGCCGGGCCCCGGGTGAAACCCCTCGGGGAAACCGAAGCCGGCCGGCGGCGCCGTGTCGGGCTGAACGTCGCCGACGCCCGCCACCATGTTCACGTCGTCGGCGCCACCGGATCGGGAAAGTCGACGCTGCTCGCGAACATGATCCTCGCCGATGCGGAAGCCCGCCGCGGTCTCGCCGTCTTCGACCCCAAGGGTGACCTGGTCAACGACGTCCTGGCCCGGCTACCCGCGGACGCCGCGGACCGGGTCGTGCTCCTCGACCCCGAAGACCCCACCGCCCCGCCGTGCCTGAACATCCTCGACGGCGGCGACCCCGACCTCGCCACCGACCAGCTCGTCGGGATCTTCCGCCGGATCTGGGCCGACAGTTGGGGGCCGCGGACCGATGACCTGCTGCGCGCCACCTGCCTGACCCTGCTCGAGCGGCGCACCCGCACGGGCATCCTCCCGACGTTGGAGGACGTGGTGAAGGTCCTCACCGATCCCGATGCTCGGCGTAAGGCCACCACGGGGGTCACCGATCCGATCCTGACCAGTTTCTGGGAGTGGTACGGGCAGCTGTCCGAGGGCGCCCGCGCCGCGGCGATCGGCCCCATCCTCAACAAACTCCGCGCGCTGCTGCTGCGCGGCTTCGCCCGCCAGGCCCTGGCCGCCGGCCCGTCCACCGTGGACCTGCGTGAGGTCCTCGACCGTGGCGGGATCCTCCTGGTCCGGATCCCCAAAGGTGTGATCGGGGAGGACGCCTCCCGGATCGTCGGGTCGATCGTGCTCGCGAAGATCTGGCAGACCGTCCTGCACCGGGCCCGCCTGCACCCCGACCAGCGTCCCGACGCCACCTGTTTTTTGGACGAGGCGCAGAACTTTCTCACCATGCCGGGGGCGGTGGAGGACATGCTCGCCGAGGCCCGCGGCTACCGGCTGTCCATGACCCTCGCCCACCAGCATCTGCGGCAGCTGCCCGACGATTTGGCCGACGCGCTGTCGACGAACGCGCGCAGCAAGCTGTTCTTCGGGGTCTCACCGAAGGACGCCGCGGATCTCGCCCGGCATGTCAGCCCGGTCCTCACCCAGCATGATCTTGCCCGGCTTCCCGCGTGGACGGCCGCGGCCCGCCTGGTGGTTGACCAGGCCGACACCGCCGCGTTCACCCTGCGCACCCGGCCCCTCCCGCCACCCGTGCCGGGGCGGGCTGAGGCGCTGCGGGTGGCGGCGCGGCGGCACACCGCGGCCCCGGATGCGGGCCGGGGGCCTCGGCCGTCCGAGGGGAGCGGGCGGTGAGCGGGTCCGATCGTGCCCTGCTGGAGCTGGCGGGCCGGCTCACCGTCCGCGACCGGTGGCTGCTGGAGATGCTGCTGGAACACCGGGTCCTGACCCGCCACCAGCTCACCCGCCTCGCGTTCACCGGGGAGCGGATGACCCGGATGCGGATGGCCACGCTGTACCAGTTGCAGGCCGTGGACCGGGTCCGCCTCGGCTACGGCATGCGCTCGAGCCCCAACCACTATGTGCTCGGCACCGCCGGGGCGGCGATCCTCGCCGCCCGGCGCGCCCTGAGCGTCGCCGAGCTCGGCTACCGCCGCGACAAGCTGCTCGCCTGGGCGACCTCACCCCGGCTCGGTCATCTCCTCGGCGTGAACACCGTCTTCACCGCCTGGGTGCACGACACCCGCAGCCGCCCCGAGGAACAGGGGCTGACCGTGTGGTGGTCCGAACGCCGCACCACGGCCGTGTGGGGACGCTGGATCCGCCCCGACGGTTACGGCACCTGGCAGACCGCCCGGCGCCGGCTCGATTTCTACCTGGAGTTCGACAGCGGCAGCGAATCCCTGTCCCAGGTCGCGCGGAAGATCCCCGGCTACACCCGCCTCGCCGCGTCCAGCGGTCTGACCAGCCCGGTGCTGATCTGGGTGCCCTCGGCGCGGCGGGAACGGGAGCTACGGGTCCGGCTCGCCGCCAGCCCCGCCGGTGTCATGATCGCCACCGCCGCGCCGCTTCCCTCACCCGCCGCCCCGAACGGTGCCCCGTCCCCGGTGCCGGCTCCGGGGGACCTCGCGCCGGCCCGCCACGTCTGGCTCCCGCTGCACGCGAGCACCCGCACCGACCTTGATGGGCTCACCGACCGGTACGGCACCCTGATCACCCCCCGGTCCCCCCTCGACGACACCCCGGAACCCGGCGAGGAGGAGGAGACCAACCCAGCACCCTCCCCCCGCCCCCCACAGCTGCTCTTCGGGGGAGGCTCACCGCTAGAACCCCAGTGAGCCGGCTGTTCGCCGGACTGTGCGCGCTGCTCCTCGCCGTGCCGCTGCTCGCCGGTGCCACCGCCGCGGGCCTGCTCAGCGGCGGCATCGGTGGCCAGACGCCGCGGCCCTCTCCCTCCGCCACCGCCGACATCCCCGCCGGCTACCAGCAGCTCTATCTCGCCGCCGCCGCGACCTGCCCCGGACTGCCCTGGACCGTGCTGGCCGCCGTCGGGAAAGTCGAGACCGACCACGGGCAGAACCCGGACTGGACCTCGGACGCCGGGGCGGTCGGGCCGATGCAGTTCCTGGCCGGCACCTTCGCCGCCTACGGGGTCGACGGCGACGCCGACGGCACCGCCGACATCACCAATCCCGCCGACGCGATCTACTCCGCCGCGAACTACCTGTGCGCCTCCGGCGCGCGGGACGGTACGGATATCCCCGCCGCGCTCTACGCCTATAACCACGACACCTCGTACGTGACGCGGGTTCTCACCCAGGCCGACCTTTACACCACCCCCGATCCCACCAGCAGCGGCCCCTCCACAGCGGCGCTGACCGCGGTGGACTACGCCACCGCGCAGCTCGGCCTGCCGTATCTGTGGGGCGGCGACGGCCCGGACTATGGAGAGAAAGGCTTTGATTGTTCAGGGCTGAGCCGCGCCGCCTACGCCGCCGCCGGAATCACCATCCCCCGCGTCGCCCAAGACCAGTTCAACGCCGGACCACGACTACCCCCAGGAACACCCCTGGAAATCGGAGACCTCGTATTCTACGGTTCATCCACCATTGACATTACCCATGTGGGAATTTACATTGGCGGTGGGGAAATGATTAACGCCCCCCGGCGTGGCGCCCCGGTACGGACCGAAACCTACGTCCGCCCCAGCTATCTCGGCGCCACCCGCCCCGCGCATCCCTGACCGGGGTTCCCCGCCTGGCCGGTGCCGTGGACACGAGACGGCCCCACAGCCCGAGCAGAACGAAAGCCAGCGGCGGGTAAAGTCCGCCGCCGAGACCGGCTCCGTGACCGCCTCCTACACCGGCGCCATCACCCCCTCCACCGAAGCCGGAGGGGGACAAGAAACACAAAACTGCAGGTCAACGGCCCGCAGCCCCCTCCGGCCGGCGGCCAGGCTACGCCGCCCGGAGGCAGGAAAACACGTGCGGCGGCCCGGCGCCCGCCCGGGGGGCGGACACCGGACCACCCCACGGTTTTCCGCCTCCGGGCGGCTATCCGCCCTGGGGCCGGCGTCCCGCCGGCCCCAGGCCCGGCCCGCGCCCGCCCGCGTGCGCGGGGCCGGGCGCAGGCCGCCCGGGGTGGCGGGCGGCAGGCCGCCGCCGGTCGCGTGCGCGCACCCCACCACCCCCTTTCCGTTGTCGCGTCCGAATCCGTTGTCACCATTCTATCTCGTTCTGCGCGCATTCCCACCCCCATTTCCATGACTCTTTTCGCCCATTACCTATCCGCGCATACGCGGATAGCTCGCATTCGACAATCAGGCAAGCGCATTTCCATGACTCTTTTCGAAAACATTCCCTAAAGAGTCATGGAAAACCCCTTCCCATTGTCGAATGGGCCAGGTTAATGTTGTCCCACACCGAAAACGCACCGCCCGAACGGAACGCGAAACGCGAAACCCGAACGGGAAACCGGTACCGCGAACTATGCGACCGGGATGTGCGCACCGGACCCCCATCCACGGAAAGGAAGGTGACCCGTCATGCCCACACCCACCATCGCGGTGTTCCCCCACCCCAGCGGGGTCTACTACGCGCACCTGGTCGACCCCAATGCCGGAATCAACATCGTCGCCCCGACCCCGTTCGACACGAACGGCCTGGCCGTCGAACAGGTCGCCACGCGGCTACGGAAGGTGCGCGGCAATGAAGACGCCGTCGTCCGACCGTTCCGCACCGCCGACAAGTGGATCAACCACGTCCGGCACGAAGGGCACCTGGACGCGATCACCGAAGCGTTCCCCCACCCCGCCCCCCGCGAAGGAACCGATCACGATGCCGCATCCTGACCAGTCCCGCGACTTCCTCGCCATCGGAAACGTGATGGTCGCGATCGACGATCACGGCTACGGCATGACATCGGTAGCGATCCGCACCCTGAAGGATCCGCTGGCCCTGGCGATCACCCTCAACCAGGAAGCGATCTTCGAAGCGGACGTGCGCTACCCGGACCCCCCTGTGGTCGACCTGGGCGGCAGCCTTCGTCCGGGTAGCGCCTACCGGCCGGTGCCGTGCCTGTGCGGCGGCGCGACGGCCATCGAAAGGCCCCGTGGCATCGCCCGGATCCTGCGCAGGCTTCGCCGCCGGTAGCAGCCCCCGGTTTCCCCAGGTCGGGGTGCGGATCCGCGCCACACCCCACCCCGACCCCCCCGGAAGGAATTCCGCACGCCATGAGCCACCCGACCGCCCCCACCCCTGACCCCGACCCTGGTTCGCAGGCGGGGATCCCGGTACCGCCCGGGGCGCGGCTCCTCACCCCCGATGAGGCCGCGCACCTGATCGTCACCGGTGACCATCCCGCTGGCGGAGAGGGATCCCTCCAGATCGACGCCGCCTTGATCACGCTCCTACGTGACGGTCGGGTGTGCGTCGCGCAGTTCCCCGACGGCAGCCTCCTGTTCGCCGTGGTCCCCGACAACGCCTGACCACGCACACCAGCTGGCCGGCCCCGGGGACGTCTACCCGCCCCCGGGGCCGGACCCCGCGCCGCCGTACCCCACCCCCCGGTCGCCCCGCACCCCTACCTGCCTGGAGATCAGGATGAGCAGCCCTGCCCCGACCCCGCCTGCCCCTGCCGACGCCGCCGCCAGCCATCGCCTTGCACCGTTCGAGTTGCGCCACCTGGTGGCCCGGTACCTGCTCGACCACCCCTCGGGCTCCCATACGCCGACGGCGGTGGCGACCGCCCTGGCACGCAGCGGCGGCGCGGTCGGGAACGCGCTGGACCGCCTAGCCGCAGCAGGCCAGGCGACCCTCACGTGTGCCAAGCCCCTGCGGTACACCGCCAGCCCGACCACGAAAGACGCGCTGACCGGGCGTGTCGGCCCCCCGCCCGTGGCGAAGCCCCGCCCTACCCCACCCCCGGCGGCGGTACCGAAGCCTCGGCCGTCTCTTCCGCCCACGACGCCGGACGGGGGGATCATCCGCCCGTCGGGGCAGGTGTACCGGCCCCGGAAGCTGGCGGACCTGCCTGACGTGGAAGTCCTGCGCAAGCTACGCGCCGCCGAGGTGCCGGTCCTGCTCTACGGGCCGCCCGGTACGGGGAAGACCAGCGTGATCGAAGCCGCCTTCGGCGACGACCTGATCACCATCGCGGGTGACGGAGATACCCAGGTCGGTGACCTGATCGGGGAGTACACCCAGACCCCGGACGGCCGGTATGAGTTCGTCTACGGCCCGTTGATCTGCGCCATGCAGGAGGGGAAGGTTCTGCTCGTCGACGACGCCACACTGATCAGCCCGGCGGTGCTGGCGGTGATGTACCCGGCGATGGACGGCCGCAAGCGGATCATCGTGAAGGCGCACAAGGGCGAGACGATCGAAGCCGCCCCCGGCTTCTACGTGATCGCCGGACACAACCCGGGCGTGCACGGGGCGATCTTGACCGAGGCGTTGTCGAGCAGGTTCTCGGTGCAGGTCGAGGTGAGCACCGATTTCGACCTGGCCACCCGACTCAAGATCGACAGGCGGGCGGTGACCGTCGCGCGGAACCTGCACCGGCGCCGCGAGTCCGGGGACATCGGCTGGTCGCCCCAGCTGCGGGAGCTGCTCGCCTTCCAGAAGATCGCGGACGTGTTGGGCATCGTCGCCGCCGCTGCGAACCTGATCGGGATCGCGCCGATCGAGGACCGGCCGGCGGTCACGGACACCGTCGAAAAGGCGTTCGGGGCGAAGCTCACCCCCCTCGCCCTCGGCACGCAGATCTAACCCACCCCCCTCCCCTCCCTTCCCACCCCACGACGTGCGGCGGGTGGGCGAAGCCTGCCCACCCGCCGCCCCCGCCGAGGAGCCCCGCGATGCCACCCGAGCACATCCACACCGACCCGACCATCCCCGCCTCCGCCCCCGAGGGGGAGTGGCTACGGATCTCCGCCGCCATGACCCGCGACATCGTCACCATCTCCGGGCGCAAGGACCTGGTCGTCACCTGCGCCCCGGGGGCCGGGCGAGGCGCCCCGGGGGTGCACATCCCCGCCCTCGGTGTGATCGAAATCGACGCGGCCAGCCTCCCGGCCGGCATCGACCCGACCACGGTGGAAGGCACCGCGTGGGACGCGAAGCGGTACCCGGCCCTGTGGGGGGTGCTCACCCACGAAGGCGCCCACGCCGCCCACACCCGGTGGCCCACACCCACCGAGATCAACACCGCCGCCGGACGGGCCGCGATGCTCCTCGAGGAAGCGCGGATCGAAGCCGCCCAGATCGGACGGCGAGCAGGCGACCGGCACTACCTGCGAGCCAGCGCCAGCGCGCTCATCCTGCCGTCGTTCCTTCCCGACCCGGGCGAACCGTCGGCGGAGCCACCCGTGACCGTGCCGTCACCTCCGGCCGGCCACACCGCCCCAGCCGTGAGGACACCGGCCCCGGCGGTGCCGATGACCCGCGCCGCCGCCGCCCGTGCCGCCGCCCTGCTGCTCGCCAGGGCCGACGCGGGCATCCTCGGCCCGCACGAAGCGGCCCCGGTGGAGGCGATCTGCGAGGACATCCTCGGTGCCGGTGACCTCGCCGAGCTGCGCCGGATCTGGCACGCCGCGCAGCACACCGCCGATGACGACACCGCCACGATGCTCCGCCTCGGCGAGCAGTGGGCCGACCTCATCGGCGAGGAGGAGGACAGCGCGCTGACCGTGCCCGCCGGACCCGGGGCTGGCACACCGCTCGGGGAAGCGATCGCCGCGACGCTCGACGCGATCACCGCCGACCCTGCCGGGCACGCCATGACCGGGGAAACCCTGACCGCCGGCACCCGCCCCCCGACCCGCACCGAACGCGCCGCAGCGGGAACGCTGGCCCGTGCCCTGCGCCGCGCCGCCGTCCCAGGGCGCGCCCCGGTCACCGTCACCTCCCCCACACCCCCGGGGAGGCTGCGGATGCGTGGCGCGTTGGCCGCCGACGCGCAACGCGCCGCCGGTGCCCTCCCGACCGCCCGGCCGTTCACCCGCACCCTCCACAAGAAGATCCCGAACCCGCCACTGCGCCTGGGCGTCGCGGTCGACGTCTCCGGCTCCATGCGCAAGTTCGCAGGGCCCGCCGCGTCCGCCGCGTGGATCACCGCGACGGCCGCCGCCGCCGTCCCCAGCACCCACACCCAAACAGTGATCTTCGGACGGCATGTCCGGCCCCTCACCCACCCCGGGGCCGCCCCGCAAAAGGTGACCGAGTTCGAGGCGGACGACGGCACCGAGGTCTTCACCCAAGCGGTCGACCTGCTCACCGCCAGCCTCGGCCTCGACCGTCCCGGCGGCGCGACCCGCCTCCTCGTGATCATCTCCGACGGGGACTTCCTCCGCACCGAGCTGGAGCAGGGCGAGGACAGGCTGCGCCGGCTTGCCACGAGCGGCTGCCACCTGCTGTGGATCACCCGCTACGAGAAGGACGTCCCGATCCCACCCGCGCACGGGATCACCCTCGGCACCCCCACCGACACCGCCCAGGCGATCGCCGCCGCCGCCCTGCGCGCCCTGCGCCCGGCCTAGCCCGCCCCCGGGCGCGGCCCCTCACCAGCCCCCCGGGGGCCGCGCCCGGACCGAGCCCCACACGACCCGTCCCGCACCGCCCGACCAGGAGGCCCGGAGATGAGCCTGTTCCGCCTACGTGTCGCAGTCCGGCCCCACACCGACGATCCCCGCCGGGCCGAGTGCCCCGAGTTCAGCGTGCCGTACCTGGCCGACGGATGCCCGCAAAACGAGCCCCGCTGGTCGCGGCTGGACGGGGTCTACGGCCCGCACGAGGGCACCGTCTGCCCCGCCTGCCTGCCCCGCTGGCGCCGTACGGCGGACATCAGCGACCCCTACCCGGACCTTCTCCACCCTCGAAGCCCGCGGGTGATCCTGCTCGAACCCACCCCCGCCGCAGCCCCGGCACGCGGAGTGAGCCTCGACCTGGCCACCTGCCTCGACGAAGCGGGCTTCACCCGCGCCGGCTGGCTCCCTCTCCCGGGCGTGCCACGCACCTTCGTGTGGGACCACCCCGACGACCACACCCGCGTGATCCTGCACGCCTTCGGTGTGGAGTTCCACCTACGCCGCCCCGGCAGCGGCCAGCGGTTCCACACCAGCCTCGGGCGCCGCTTCAGCCCCGTCCGGCTGCGACGCCTGCTCGCCGAAGGCGGCTACCGCCCCGACGAGCACACCGACAGCACCCCGCCCGCGTTCATCACCCCGCACCCCGCATCGCCGCCCGAGGGCCGGCCCCTCGACCCCGAGGAAGCCGCCCGCCTGATCACGCTCGGAGACCACACCGACGCCGCGCGGGGATCCCTCGTCCTGGACGCGGCGCTCTTCGAGGCCCTGCACGCCGGGTGGATCACCGCCGTGCGGATGCCCGACGGCAGCCTCGTCTTCGCCCTCCGCAGCCTCCGCTGACACCAACCCCCGCCCGGCCCGGGGCCAGCCAGCAGCCCCTGCGCCCCGGGCCACCCACCACCCGCGACCCACCGTTGAAGGAGCACCGATGAACCGGCCCCCCGCACACCAGCGCGCCGATCACGAGACACCCGCCAGCGAGCAGACACCAGCATCACAGCAGCCCCTCGAGGACAGGGAACCCCTCGGCGTCGTCATGGCGGTCGACCTCCACACGGGTGACCTCTACCGCCACGCCGACCCCGTCCAACGGGCCCGGGACCACGCCACGCACGGCTCGGACCTGTGGATCGTCACCATCCCCTTCGACATCGAGGCTCTCGACCGCGACGAGGATCCCGACCTGCACGCCTGCCCGGCCGGGCATCCCCACCGCAGCGAACCGCAGTACTTCCTCCGCTTCGACGAGGACGTGGACCGCGTCGCCGTCCTACACCACGAAACCTTCGGGCACGTCGCGCGTGGCTACGAACTCATCCGCGTCTACCGCCTACAGCAGCACACGGTCCGGGTACGGGTCTTCCGCATCTACGACCATCACGAAGACCACCAGCACACCTCATCGGCCACCGCGGACCTCCTCACCCCCACGGGCTGGAGTCAGCTCCTCACCGACCCGGCGGAACGCTGGCGGCCCGACGGGCCCACCTCCATCACCGACGAGACCACGTTCACGCCGGTCGCCGCACGGCTGATCGCCGACGCCTACCGCATCCTCGCCCCCCTGACACCCCCAGCCGCCCCGTTCCCCCCGGCCGGCAACGGGAACCCGCCTCTCCTCTCAGTACCTGTCCTGAATCT
>NZ_SJXI01000058.1:0-51424 GCF_004337455.1 Parafrankia sp. BMG5.11
GACTACCTGACCGGCGCTCTAGAGTGTGGCGGAGCTTCGGCGCCCCGAACCGCGTGACGCCACCGTGCGGCGCACCCGATCGGAGTACCACGGCGGGAGCGTTCCGCATCGCGGCCGGCGCGCCGCCCACCGCGATCAAGCCGCCGCCCACCGCGGTCGAGCTGAAGCTCAGAGTGATCGGATCGGGGGCCGGGACGATCGGGCCAGCGCCGACCGCGGATGGCTGCCACCGCCACCGCCAGTGTCACCGCCAGTGTCACCGTCACCGCGGCCGTGCCGGAAACGACGGCGGCGGCGCTCCCCGCCTGGGGAACGCCGCCGCCGGTGGGCGTCGTTCGGTCAGTCCTTGATCTCGCAGAGAATGGCACCGCTGGTCACGACAGCCCCGACCGCTGCCGCGAGCCCGCCGACGGTCCCGGCCCGGTGCGCGTTGATGGGCTGCTCCATCTTCATCGCCTCGAGGACGACGATCAGGTCGCCGGCCTCGACGGTGTCGCCGTCGCTGACCGCGACCTTGACGATGGTGCCCTGCATCGGGCTGGTCAGCGCGTCGCCGGTGACCTTGGCCGCGGCCTTGCTCGCCGAGCGCCGCCTGGGTGCCGCGGCACCGGCGGAGACGGCCGCGCCGCCGCCCGCGCCGAACCCGGCGGGCAGGACGACCTCCAGCCGCTTGCCACCGACCTCGACGACCACGGTCTCCCGCGGGTCGGTCTCGGTGTCGGCGTCGGTGCCGCCGGCGAACGGCGGGATCGTGTTGTCGAACTCGGTCTCGATCCAGCGGTTGTGCACCCGGAACGGCTCGTCCGCCGCCTCCGGTGCGAACGCCAGGTCGCGCACGACCGCGCGGTGGAACGGCAGCGCGGTGGCCATGCCCTCGACGACCATCTCGTCGAGCGCGCGCCGGGCTCGCTCCAGGGCTTCCTGACGGGTCGCCCCGGTGACGATGAGCTTGGCGAGCAGCGAGTCGAACGCCCCGCCGATGACGCTGCCGCTCTCGACGCCGGTGTCCAGGCGGACCCCGGGGCCGGCCGGAGCCGTGAACGTGGTGACGGTGCCCGGCGCCGGGAGGAAGTTGCGACCCGGGTCCTCGCCGTTGATGCGGAACTCGATCGAGTGGCCGCGCGGGGTCGGGTCGACCGGGTCGAGGGCCTCGCCCTCGGCGATGCGGAACTGGGCCCGCACCAGGTCGACGCCGGAGGTCTCCTCGGTCACCGGGTGCTCGACCTGCAACCGGGTGTTGACCTCGAGGAAGCTGATCATTCCGTCCTTGGCGACGAGGAACTCCACCGTGCCGGCACCGACGTAGCCGGCCTCGCGGATGATCGACTTGGACGCCTCGTACAGCGCGGTGTTCTGCTCCTCGGTGAGGAACGGCGCGGGGGCCTCCTCGACGAGCTTCTGGTAGCGCCGCTGCAGGGAGCAGTCGCGGGTGCCGACGACGACGACGTTGCCGTGCGTGTCGGCCAGGATCTGGGTCTCGACGTGGCGGGGCTGGTCGAGGTAGCGCTCGACGAAGCACTCGCCCCGGCCGAAGGCCGCGACGGCCTCGCGTACCGCGCTCTCGAACAGCTCGGGCAGCTCCTCGGCGTTCCACGCGACCTTGAGCCCGCGGCCGCCGCCGCCGAAGGCGGCCTTGATGGCGACCGGCAGGCCGTGCTCGTTCGCGAACGAGACCACTTCGCCGACCCCGGCGACCGGGTCGGCGGTGCCCGGGGCGAGCGGGGCGCCGACGGCCAGCGCGATGTGGCGCGCGGCGGTCTTGTCACCGAGTCGGCGGATGGCCTCCGGCGGCGGGCCGATCCAGGTAAGCCCGGCGGAGATCACGGCTTCGGCGAAATCCGCGTTCTCCGAGAGGAAACCGTAGCCGGGGTGCACCGCGTCCGCGCCGGAGAGCTCGCACGCCTGAAGAATCTTGTCGATTCTCAGGTACGAGTCGCCGGGCGTTGTCCCGCCCAGCGCGTACGCCTCGTCCGCGACCCGGACATGCATGGCGTCGATGTCGGGCTCCGCATACACGGCGACGCTTGAATATCCCGCGTCGCGGCAGGCCCGCGCCACCCGGACGGCAATTTCCCCCCGGTTGGCGATGAGGATCTTACGCACGTTCCTCCCGTCCTCGTCCGGCCTGAGTCTAGGCGAGTCGGGCCGCACCATATTTCTTCTTTGCCATTCCTGCTCTGCCAGCGAGGGTGGAAAGGACCGGCCCCGCCGCCGACGCCATGATCGGTTTTGTCTGGTCACCCGCCCGCGGGAAAGCGTATGCCGCCCGTGCGGGCCGACCGGCTCCAGCCACCGGGCCCGGCCGCGACCCCGCAACGCAGGCGGAACGCCGGGTCGGCCCAGGTGGACCTGACCCGTGCGGGCGGCGCGGCCGGGGCCGACCGTGCGGCCAGGACGGCCACGAGCGCGGCGATCTCCTCCGGGGTCGCGTCCCCGCGGACCAGCCGCAGGTGCGCCCGGCCGGGAAGCTCGTCGGGTCTGTCGGCCACCGGCCGTTCCTCCTCGGTCCTTGGTCGTTCGGTCCTTGGTCGTTCGGTCCCGCGATCCCGGCTCCGGCGGGCTGCCCGTCCCCGCGGCGGCGGTGCGCCACGACCACCGCGGTGCGCCGCGACCCCGGCGGATGCGCCGGCTCCGGCGGAGTGCCGCGGCCTACAGCGGGATGTTGCCGTGCTTCTTCGGTGGGAGCGTCTCGCGCTTGGTGCGCAGCAGGCGCAGCGCCCGGATGACCTCGCGCCGCGTCACCGACGGCGGAATGACGGCGTCCAGGTATCCGCGCTCCGCGGCGATGTACGGCGTCGCGAAATGCTCGGTGTAGTCCTGGATCAGTTCGCTGCGGCGTTGCTCGGGCGCTTCCGAGCCGGCGAGCTCGCGGCGATAGATGATGTTCACCGCGCCGCGGGCGCCCATCACGGCGATCTCGGCCGTCGGCCACGCCAGGTTGATGTCGGCGCGCAGATGCTTCGAACCCATGACGTCATAGGCGCCGCCGTAGGCCTTGCGTGTGATGATCGTCACCTTGGGAACGGTCGCCTCGGCGTAGGCGTAGATGAGCTTGGCGCCGCGCCGGATGATGCCGTTCCATTCCTGCGACGTTCCCGGCAGGAAGCCGGGAACGTCCACGAACGTCAGCACCGGGATGTTGAACGCGTCGCAGGTGCGCACGAAGCGCGCGGCCTTCTCGCTGGCGTCGATGTCCAGGGTGCCGGCGAACTGCATCGGCTGGTTGGCGACGACGCCGACCGAGCGGCCGTCGATGCGCCCGAAGCCGACGATCATGTTCTGCGCGAACTGGGCGTGGACCTCGAGGAAGTCCTCCTCGTCCAGGACCCGCTCGATCACATGGTGCATGTCGTACGGGGTGTTCGGCGAATCCGGGATGAACGTGTCGAGCTCCGGGTCGACCTCGGCCTCGACGTCGGCGACCTCGGTGTAAGCCGGCACCTCGTCCATGTTGTTCGACGGCAGGTAGGACAGCAGGGCGCGGGCCAGCTCCAGGCAGTCGGCCTCGTCCGCGGCCTGGAAGTGCGCGACGCCGCTGCGGGAGTTGTGGGTGGTGGCGCCACCCAGCTCCTCCATGCCGACGTCCTCGCCGGTGACCTCTTTGATCACGTCCGGGCCGGTGATGAACATGTGGCTGGTCTGGTCGACCATGAGCGTGAAGTCGGTGATCGCGGGTGAGTACACCGCGCCGCCCGCACACGGGCCCATGATCAGCGAGAGCTGTGGCACGACGCCGGACGCCATGACGTTGCGGTAGAAGATCTCCCCGTACAGGCCGAGCGAGACGACGCCCTCCTGGATCCGCGCGCCGCCGGAGTCGTTGATACCGACGACCGGCACTCCCGTCCTGAGCGCGAGGTCCATGACCTTGACGATCTTCTCCCCGAAGACCTCGCCCAGGCTCCCGCCGAAGACGGTGAAGTCCTGGCTGAAGACGCAGACCTGGCGGCCGTCCACCGTGCCGTAGCCGGTGACGACGCCGTCGCCGTAGGGGCGGTTGCGGTCCATCGCGAAGTCGTGCGAGCGGTGGCGCGCGAACGCGTCCGTCTCCACGAACGAGCCGGGGTCGAGGAACGCCTCGATCCGTTCCCGGGCCGTCATCTTTCCCTTGGCGTGCTGCGCGTCCACCGCGCGCTGCGAACCAGCATGGACGGCCTCGTCGGTCACCGCTTGCAGCCGGGCGAGGCGGCCGGCTGTGCTGTGCGGTTCGGGCGTCGGTTCTTGCGGGGAAGCCGGGAGAGCCATACCGCGAAGCGTACGGCGGTCGGTGGTCCACGTGCGCGATTGTTGTGGAGACCGTCTCACCCGACCTCTGGGAAGGTGGTCCCGTGCCAGTGCATCCCGCCGAATCCCCCGGGCGTCGAACGGCCCCCGCCGCGCCGGCCATCTCGCCCCCTGCCGCAGGTCACAGCCCAGCCCCGGCGGTGCCGCCAGGGGCACGACGGCCGCTGGACGCCGACACTCTCCGCCCGCTCGCAGCCCGTCTCGGGCTGGCGCTCGCCGTCGTCGACGAGATCGACTCGACCAACGCCGAGCTCGGACGGATCGCCCGCGGCCTGCCCGGCGCGGTGGGACTGCCCGCGGTCACCCGCTCGCCCACGGTTACGGACGGTGCCCCGGCCGGGCTCGTGCTCGCCGCCGAGCGGCAGATCGCGGGCCGCGGGCGGCTCGACCGCTCCTGGGAGTCAGCGGCCGGCGCTGGGCTCATGGTGTCCGTGCTGGTGCGCCCCGAGATCGAGCCCCGGTGGCTCGGCTGGCTGCCGATGGTCGTCGGCATCTCGCTCGTACGCACGCTGCGCGGGTACGCGGGCGTGCCCGCGGTGCTGAAATGGCCGAACGACGTGCAGGTCGACGGGGCGAAGCTCGCCGGCATTCTCGTGGAGCTGGCCCCGAGCCCGGCCGTGCCGCCGGCGGCCGTGATCGGGTTCGGGCTGAACGTCACCGCCCGCGCCGCGGAGCTGCCGCCGCGCTCCACCAGCCTGCTGCTGCTCGGCGCCGACCCCGCCCGCCTGGACCGCTCCGCCCTGCTCGGCGCCCTGCTGACCGACCTCGTCGATGCGTTGGGCCGGTGGGAGGCGGCGCCCGAGCGGGCCCGCGGGGAGTACCGCGACACGTGCGCCACGCTGGGCCGGCGGGTCCGCGTCGAGCTTCCGGACGGGACGTCCACGCACGGCACGGCGACCGACGTCGACGAGCTCGGCCGGCTCATCGTCGACGGCCGGGCGTTCAGCGCCGCCGACATCGTCCATCTGCGCTGACGACGGCTGTGTTGTGCCAGCTGGGGGCGGCCCACCGGTGTGCCGCGGTCGTCCGGGATGCGACGATCAGGCGGTGGCGTTCCCCGACGACGTTCTGACCGACGACGAAGATGTGGTCCTCCACCTGCACCCGCACTGGGGCAGCCTGGTGGTGCCGGCATTCTCCGTCGTCGCCGCGCTCGCCCTCACGACCTTCGGCGTGTTCTTCGTTCCGGACGGCTTCCTGCGTGAGGCGGTCCAGTACCTCGTCCTCGCCCTGGGGCTGGCCGCCATCGGGTACTTCGGAGCGGCCCCCTGGCTGCGCTGGATCACCACCCACTATGTGATCACGACCGAGCGGCTGATGATCCGTGAGGGGATCGTGACCCGCTCCGGGCGCGACATCCCGCTCGTCTGGCTCAACGACGTCTCCTATGAGCAGAGCCTGCTCGACCGGATGCTCGGCGCGGGGACGCTCTCCATCGAGAGCGCGGGCGAGCGTGGGCGGATGGTCCTCTCACACGTCCCGCGGGTCGAGGATGTGCACGCCACGCTGTACGAGCTGGCCGAGGCAGCGGACGGCCGCCGCCGCTCCGGCGGCTGACCGGATTCACTGCCGGGCCACGGCTCAGAGTGGGTCGAAGCCGCGCCACCAGGTGATCAGCCCGGCCGGGTCGTCGCTCTGCGCGACGAACGCCACCCGCTCGCTGTCGATCGTCCAGTAGGCGGCGAAGCGGCCGGGGGCAGCCTGGCAGACGAAGGTGCCCGTACGCCGGGACGGCAGCAGGTACGCCTCGGTGCTGGTCTGGCCCGCCTCGCAGGAGCCGACGTCCACGATCGCCGCCGCGCGCCGGGCCGCGTCGGAGGCCACGGCCGCCTCGTCGATGTAGCCGAGCACGAGGACGTCTGCCGGCGGCGTCCCGGAGGCCGCCACCCCCGGCACGCACCGTAGCGCGGCCTGGACGCCGGCCGCCCGCGGGTCGGCCGGGTCGCCCGATCCGCCCGGGGCGGTGGCCTCGGTGGTCGCCCCCCGGCAGCCGGTGATCTCGAACGAGGACAGTCGGGCCGCCAGCTCGCGCTCAGGGCCGTCCAGGTCCGCCGGCTCGGGCGAGGTACTCGTGCCCCGGGGGGCCGGTGGCGCGGAGACCGTCGCCGGCGGCTGTGATCTCCCGGTGTCCGGGTCAGCCGAGGTGGACGGCCCGCCGGCCGCGCGGGCGATCAGCACGCCCGCCGTGGCGACGGCGGCCAGGGCCAGCCCGCCGGGGATCAGGACGCGCGTCCGCCCGCCCGCCGGCAGGAGCCGCCTCATCGGCGGATGGGGTCAAACGTCTGCCACCAGGTGATCAGCCGCTTCGGGTCGGAATCCGAGGCGGAGAACGCGACCAGGTCGTCGTCGATGGTCCAGAAGGTGATGAAGCGCTGGGCGAACAGGTAGCACAGCCGTGACCCGCCGTTGGGCTCCAGCGGCGAGTTCCACTCCTCGGAGCTCTGTTGGCCGTCGTCGCAGTTGCCGACATCGGTGTAGTAGGTCTCGCGTGCCCCGATCTGGCGGTCGAGCGCGGAGTGGTCCGGGAAGTGGTAGGCCGTCACCGTCACGCCTTCGGCGCCCACGCACTGCAGCGTGGCGTCCGCGTAGGCGCCGTCGCTGACCGGCGGCGTCTCGCAGCCCGTCATCGTGACCGGGTTGAGCAGCGAGCGCAGGGTGTCCTCGGGGCTGCTGGTCTGCGGCGTCGGCTGCTGCCCCGCCGGGGCTTCACCGGGGATGTCCGTGGGGACGCCCGCGGCCGCGGGCGGGATCGAGGTGGCGGTCGTCTCGGCGCTGTCGTCCCCGCGGGTCGCCAGCACGATGCCGATGACCGCGCCGATCACGATCACGGCGGCCACGGCGGCAATGATGATCACGCCGCGGCTCGGTCGGCCGGCCGGCTCGGGCACCTGACCGCCGTCGCCGGCGGGCGGGAGCCCCGATCCGGACGGGTACTCCGAACCGGCCGGGTACCCGGAGCCGGCCGAGAAGTCGGAGCCGGCCGAGAAGTCGGATGAGAACTCGGACTCCGGCGAGCGGCGGGACCCCGGCGGGGGGTCGCCGGCCGCGCCGTCCCTGGTCATCGTGATGTCGGGCGGGATCGCCGGCAGCAGACCGCCGCCGGACGGCGAGTCGAGGTAGCTGGGCGGCGGCACCGGCCAGACGGGCCCGTCCGTGATACGGCCGGGTGGCGGCAGCATCGGGCGTCGCATGGTGAACGACTCCCTGGGCGGCGGCGGCAGCGGATGCGGCCCGGTCAGGGCCGGGAACTCGGAAGACCGGTCCTCGTGGTTCCCGCCGTCGGACGCGTGGGTGGCCGGCTCGTGGCGAGTGCTCTCGGCGCGGCCGGCGTCGGCGTCGGCCGCGGCCGTCAACCCGGGGCCGTCCCCGGCGGGGGAGTCCGCCCGGTCCGGGACGGCGGGGGGCGGCCCCGGCGGGGCGAGCCGGTAGGTCAGCTCGTCGTCCGGCGGCTTGACCTGGGCCTCGGCCGGCGTCGGCGACGCTGCGGGCCCGGGGTCCTCCGCGGCACCGGGACCACCGGGGGAGCCGGCCCACCCGGTGGGAGCGCCGGCTGGTCCTGGGGGGAAGGGCGTTCCGGGCGGGTTCCCCTGGCCCGGTGGGATCGGCGGGAGGTCCGGCCCGGGCCTGCCGGGCGGCCCGGGCTGCCCGTACGGGGCCGGCTGCCGGTACAGGTGCCGGCCGTCCGGCACCTGCCCGTAAGGCGACCGGCCATACGGCGGCTGGCCGGGCTGGCCGGGCGGGATCTGGCCGGGGGGCAGTGGCTGGCCGTACGGGGCCTGGCCGGGCGGCAGCGACTGGCCGGGTGGCGGCTGGCCGTAGGGCGTGTGCGCGCCGGACGGCGCGGGCTGGCCGTAGAGCGCGTGCGGCGCCGGTGGTCCGAACTGCCCGGGCGGCACGGCCGGGCCTGGCGACCCGGGCCCCCGGGGCGGTCCGCCCTGGCCGGGTGGCACCGGCGGCGGGGGCGGGAAGCCACGGTCACCGGGGTGGGGTGGGTAGCCGGTGCCGGGTCCCGTGCCGGCAGGCGGCCATCCCGGCCCGCCCGCTCCTCCCTGCGCGGGCGGCTGCGGACCGGTGTGCGGACCAGGGCGCAGACCCGGGAAGCCACCGGGAGCGGGACCGCCGCCGAACGACACCGGACCACGCGAAGGCACCGGCGGGCCCGGAGGCGGTCCGGTCCACCCCGATCCGCCGGGCGGCGGGGCACTGAGCGAGAGGCCGGTCCGCGCGCCGTCCGGCCTCAGTATCTGCGTGCTGTCCAGCTCGTCCTCGATGTCCGCGGCGGTCTGCGCGTCGTCACGCGACGAGAGCGGGCCTGCCGGCGGCTCAGGGACGGGCGACACGCCGTCGTCGCCGGGGCCATGGCTGGGCACGATTCCTCCCGAGAGGGGATCTGGCCGGAATAGATGCTGCCGGGACGGATGATGGCACCATGCTGATGATGCCGCGCGTCACAGGGTAGGCACACGGTTCCGCCGGATCGTCCCGAGGCGTCCCGACCAGGGGCCTGTTGCGCCGGTGACGGGCCGTCCGCGGCGGGCGCTGGGCATCCGGCGGGAGCCCGGCGGGGATCCGGGCGCCGCCGCCGGATGCCGGCGGCCGCTCAGCCTCGCGGGATCGGGTCGAACTTGGCCCACCACTCGTACAGCGCGGAGGCGTTGTCGTTCAGCGCCATGAACGAGACCTGATCGCGGTCATAGGTCCAGAAGATGAAGAAACTGTTCTCGTAGTAGTAGCAAAGGGCCGTGCCCTCGGTCTGACCTTCCTTGAAATTCCACGTGAAGATGTCGGGGTCACCGGATGCGCAGTCACCCTGGTCCTCGACCTGCGTCTTCCGGAACTCGACGTCGTTGTCGAGGTGCGAGGCGTCCACATAGTGGTAGGCGGCGACGAGCTGGCCGTTGTCGGCGGTGCAGAACAGCGAGGCGTCGATGTCCTCGTCCTCGCCGCCCGGGTTCGCCTCACAGTCGGTCATCGTCGTCGGGTCCAGCTTCGCGAGCAGCGCCGACTGTGCCGCCGTGAGCGCGCCGGAGCTCGCCGACGGGGACGCCGACGGCGACGGCGACGCGCTGGTCGGAGCCGTTGACGGGCTGGCACTGGGGCTCGTGGAGGCGGACGGGGTCAACGATCCCGAGGCGACGGGCGGCGACGGCTTGTCGTCGGAGCCGCCGGTCGCGACCAGCGCGACCGGAATCGCGATGGCGAGTGCCACGGCCGCGGCCACCGCGATGATGATGATGTTGCGGCGCTTGTTCGGGTTGGGCGCGCCGGGGCCCCCCGGGCCGCCCGGGTAGCCGCCACCGGGCGGGTAGCCCTCGTAGCCCTGCTGGCCGTAGCCGGGCTGCTGGTAGCCCTCGGTCTGGTAGCCCTGCTGGCCGTAGCCGGGCTGCTGGTAACCCTCGGTCTGGTAGCCCTGCTGGCCGTAGTCGCCGTAGCCGGGCTGCTGGTAGCTCTGGCCCGTCTGGCCGTAGCCCTCCGCGCCCGGCGCGGCGCCGTAGCCCGGAGGGAAGGCCTGGGTCTGCTGGTAGCCCTGCTGCCCTGGCGGGTTCTGCTGGCCGTAGCCGTCGTATCCGGGCTGGCCGTATCCAGGCTGCTGGTAGCCCTGCTGGCCCGACTGGGGCTGGCCGTAGCCCGCGCCCGGCTGCTGCGCGTAGCCACCGGTCGACCCGTAGCCGGGCTGCTGGTAGCCGCCGCCCTGCTGGTAGCCGCCCTGCTGGTAGCCGCCTGCCGCGCCGCCGTCGACGCGCCGCGTCGCCTCGTCACCGGGGTGCGCCGCGTAGCCGCCGTCGTTCACGAGCCGGGTCTCGGCGTCGTCGCCGTAGCCCTGGCCACCGCTGTCGACCCGCCGAGTCTCGGCGTCCGGGTCCTGCGAACCCGGGTTCGGTGGCTGCATGACGTTCCTCCTGATGTGCCTATGTCGCCCGCGTCGACGGTCGGCATGGACCGTGGCCGGCGGTGGAGCGGCGGTACCTGAGACCGCCCCGCGGGACGGCGCCGTATGGGCTGGGCGCCGAGGCGCCGGGCGTTTGCGGGCGCCCGGTCGTCCCCCGTCTCCGAAGGGCGTCGAGCGCGTGCCCGCGGAGGGTCTTGTGAGGGTTCGACACCAGGCGCCGGCTCAAGCGTAGGAGTTCCGTGTTGATAACGAAGGCGCGGGTCGTATTTCGGACATGACTGATCGGTTCTGGTTCTCGCACCGTCACAGCACGGAGCGGATGCGTCGCCGATCTCCCGCGGACCTGTCCCGCTGTTGTCCCGCCGCCGCGGTCTCCAGGTGGCCCGCTACCGGCGGGCCCGTTTCGGAGCTGGCCGGGCCCCGCGGTCAGCCGCGGCTGGCGTAGGCGATGATCACGTCGTCCACGACGTGCTCGATGAAGGCGGAGTCGACCGGGTCCCCGGTGATGAGCAGCCGCTGCAGGATCAGCGCGGTGCCGATCTCCATCAGGATGGCCGGGTCGGCCTCCGGGGTTATCTCGCCGCGCGCGATCCCCCTGGTGATGATGACCTCGGACATCATCTTGCGCTGGCTCCACATGCGCTCGCGCACGGCGGCACGCAGCTCCGGATTGCGCGGCATCTCGGAGACCATCTCGGCCATGATCCGGCCCTGCTCACTGCCGACCAGCTCATGGAACGCGGTCAGGAACAGGATCATCTCGGTCCGCAGCGAGCCGCTGTCGGGGATCTGCAGCGTTTGTTCGGTGAACTGGGTGATCGAATCCATCACCAGTGCGACCTTGGACGGCCAGCGCCGGTAGATGGTGGCCTTCCCGGCCTTGGCGCGGGTGGCGACCCGGTCCATGGTCACGCCGTCGTAGCCGTGCTCGGCGAGTAGCTCGAGGGTCGCCTGGCGGATCGCGCCGTCGCGGCTCTCGTCGCGCGGGCGACCGCCCGGCCGGGGCGATGCGAGCGTCGGCCGCGTCACGGCGCACCCTCCTGGCTCTCGAACCGGCTGCGCGGCGGTCCCGGTGAGCGAGTCACCACTGGTGGAGAACCGGGCACGCTGTGCATGGGCTGGCCTCGAGAGCCTAGCGCAGCCGGGCGCCAGGAGAACTGATCGGTACCGGAACCCCGTGGTTCTCTTAGAGTCCCGATGGGATGAGAACGGGACAGGGCGCCGTTCGGCGCCGGGTCGCGAAGAACCCGGAGCCTTGCGGCGCCCTGGGTGGATCAGGCCTGGCCGGCGGGCTCGGGGACCCGGTCGGCCTTCACCGGAGGTGCCGCCACCTTTGGGTGGTCCGGGTGCAGGAAGACGTATTTCTTGTACGCCCAGAAGCGGAAGACCGTGCCCAGCCCGGTGCCCAGGACGTTCCCGAACAGGTTGAACGCGAGTACGCCCTCGAGGTGGAGCACGTACTTCGCGAAGCCGAGGCAGGCCAGCGCGATAGCCAGCCCGACCGCGTTCAGGATCACGAAGAGCGTGTACTCCCGGCGCAGGCCCGTTCGGGCGCGGTGGTTGAACGACCATTGCCGGTTGCCGACGTATGAGCAGGTCGCCGCGACCACCGTCGACACGGTCTTCGCGCTGAGCGGGCCCATCCCGAGAAGGGTGTGGCACAGGTTCGAGACGGCGAAGTCGATCGCGTAGCAGACCGCGCCGACGACGCCGAACTTGCCCACCTCATGGATGAGGACCTGAAGTGGTGAACGTGGAACCCGATGGCTCACCACGGGCGGCGCCGATCGACTTCGAGAACATCGATTTTGACCACCAGGAGAGACTACCGACGACCTGCGCGGCGCCATCTGCCACCCCCGAATGCGCACTCCGCCGACGCCTGTCCGGTCGCCGTCCCGAATCGTCCGTTTACCAACTGGCGTCCGTTCCTTGAGGGGAACCGCGCCCGCCGCCCGGGCGCTCCGCCGGGTTCGCCGCCCTGTGGCGCCTGTCATCGTGCCCCGGCCGGGCCAGGTGCGCCGGCCGGGAGCGACGCCTCGGCGTGGCCAGGGCAAAGACAACGTCAGGTGACGGGTCACTGCCTTAGTGTTCCCACCTGTGCGCTGCGTGATACGTCGGCACTCCTGGGCGTGTCCGTGATCCGATGCACCTGCCCGATCGCGGCAGATGGGTGGCGGTGGACGTCCCGTCCACTGCATTCTTGTCAGAGTGGCAAGCCTCCGCGGCGGTGACGCCGTGTGAGCGACGTAACCGACGGAGGTGACCCCCCGGTCATGAGCGCGCCCGAAGAACTCGGACACGCCCAGGGCACGACCGACATCCTGCTGGCACGTGCGGCGAGCTTCGCCGCACGGCGCCGCGCGGCGGGCGGCGGCTCGGCCCGGCCGGCCAGCCCGGCCACCGGCGTGGCAATCGTGGCCTGCATGGACGCCCGCATCAACCTCGAGGCGATCTTCGGCCTCGCGGAGGGCGACGCGCACATCCTGCGCAACGCCGGCGGGGTGGTGACCGAGGACATCGAGCGATCGCTGGCCGTCAGCCAGCACGCACTCGGGACCACCGAGATCATCCTGATCCACCACACCAGGTGCGGCATGGAGACGCTCACCGACGACGGCTTCCGCGCCTCACTGGCCGAGCGGACGGGTGTGCGCCCGAGGTGGCGGCTCCAGTCGTTCACCAGCGCCGCGGAGGACGTCTGGCGTTCGGTCACAGCGCTGCGCTCGTCACCGTTCCTGCGCGCGTCGGCCTCGGTGCGCGGGTTCGTGTACGACGTCGAGACCGGTGAGCTCGATGAGATCACCGAGAGCCCACAGTCGGCCGCGTCCGCGCCCACCCAGGCGACCGCCTGACCCGCGCGGCTGAGCCCCGGCTGGCTGAGCCCCGGCTGACGGTCAGGCCGGTGGACGGCCGAGCGCGTAGTACGCCCACCCGGCCTGGCGCCAGGCCGGGCCGTCGAGCGCGTGCCGGCCGTCGACGACGACCCGCCCGGTCACCCGCGGGGTGAGCGCGTTCGGGTCCAGGTCGCGGAACTCGGTCCACTCGGTGAGCACCGCAAGCGCGTCCGCGCCGGTCGCCGCCTCGTGCGCGGACGGCGCGTACTCCAGCTCGGGGAAGCGCCGCCGGGCGTTGGCCATCGCGGCCGGGTCGTACACGACCACCCGGGCGCCGGCCCGGTGCAGTTCGGCGGAGATCTCCAGGGCGGGTGAGTCGCGGATGTCGTCCGAGTTCGGCTTGAACGCCGCGCCGAGCACCGTGATCCGCCGGCCCTCCGCGCGGCCCCCGAGGGCCCTGGTGATCAGGGTGACGGTCCGCTCCCGGGCCCGCAGGTTGATCCGGTCGACCTCGGCCAGGAAGCCCAGTGCCGGGCCGGCGCCGAGCTCGGCCGCCCGCGCGTGGAAGGCCCGGATGTCCTTGGGTAGGCAGCCGCCGCCGAAGCCGATCCCCGGCCGCAGGAACCTCCCGCCGATCCTGGCGTCGTGGGAGAGCGCCCGCGCCAGGCTCGTCACGTCCCCGCCGGCGGCGTCGCAGACCTCCGACATCGCGTTGATGAAGGAGATCTTGGTCGCCAGGAAGGCGTTCGCCGCGACCTTCACCAGCTCGGCGGTGGCGTAGTCGGTGACGATCACGGGCGTGCCGGCCTCGATCACCGGCGCGTAGACGGCCCGCAGCACCGCCTCCCCGCGCCCGCCCGGCCGGACGCCGAAGACCAGCCTGTCCGGGCGCAGCGTGTCGTCGACCGCGAACCCCTCGCGCAGGAACTCCGGGTTCCACGCCAGCTCGACTCCGCCCGGCGCCGGCTGTGCCGTCCGTGCCCGGCCTGTCCCCGTTCCGCCCGGCGCCGCCTCGCCCGTCCGGGCACCGCCCGGCCCGGTGCCGCCGGTTCCCGCTGCCAGCCGGCGCGCGAGCCGCTCGGCGCTGCCCGCCGGCACCGTCGACTTGCCGACCACGAGCGCGTCCGGCCGCAGGCCGGCGCGGATCAGCGTCTCGACGGCCGCGTCCACGTAGGTCATGTCGGCGGCGCCGTCACCGGCCCGCTGCGGCGTGCCGACACAGATGAAGTGGACGTCGGCCCACCCGGCGACCTCGGCCGGGTCGCAGGTGAACGACAGCCGGCCCGCCTCCAGGTTCTTGCGCAGCAGCTCCTCGAGCCCCGGCTCGAAGAACGGCACCTCGCCCGCGCCGAGCCGGCGGACCTTGTCGGCGTCCGTGTCGAGCCCCACGACCTCATAGCCCAGCTCGGCCATGCAGACCGCGTGCGTGGCGCCGAGGTAGCCCGTCCCGACCACGCCGATGCGGCGGACGGCCGGCAGGTCACCCGTCATGAGCGGCCGGGGGGACCGCGGGTAGCCGGTCACGTCGTCGCTACCGCCGCCGGGCATGCGCGTCGACGGGGTCGATGGGACGAACCCCGGCCGGCAGGGCTTCGGTGAGTGGCCCCGGCACGGACCAGTCCACCGCGGTGATCCGTTCGCTGTCGGCCCGGCGGGCCAGCGCCGCCGGTTCGATGCTGGCCAGGTTGCGGCACAGCACGACCGACGCGCCGCTGACCAGCGGGATGAGAATCCCGGTGAGCAGGCCGACGGCGGTGGCGGGCCCGGCCGCGGTGAGGATCCGGTCGTCCGGGCCCAGCCCGGCGCGGCGGGCGGCGCTCTCGGCGATGCGGATCAGCCCCGCCTGGCCCGCGGGCGGCGGCGGCGCCGCGTAGCGGTCGCCGTGCGGCGGCACCTCGACCGCGTAGTCGAGCACGCCCGGCACCGGACGCCGCAGCCGGCCACCGAGCGGACGCAGCGACAGCGCGACGATCTCGTCGACGCCCAGTCCGGTGGCGATCTCGAGCCGGTCCTCGCTGACGAAGACGACACCGAGCTCCTCCGGAGCGGTGCCTGCGCCGGTGTAGCCGCCGGCGCCGGTGGCCGGCGACCCGGCACCCTCCGCTCCCTCGGCTCCCTTGCCGCCGGGGCCGCCGTCCGGCGTCTCCGGGCCGACGGCGACATGCACGTCGAGCCCCGCCGACCAGGCCGCCAGCAGGATGACGCAGGTCGTCCAGTGCGCCGGCAGGTCGACGCCCACCGCGTCCCCGGGCGCGAGGCCGACCGTGTCACCGAGCAGGTTCGCCGTCTTCGCCACCCAGTTGTCCAGCGTCGTGGTGGAGAACTCCACCCGCTCGCCGGTGGCGTCGTCGTAAAAAGTGATCATCGGACGCGCCGGGTCGCGCGCGAGCCGCGCGGCGAGCGCGGCGGCCACCCCGGGGAACCGCGCGGGCGGCGCGTCGGGCGGCACGGAGCCGTCGGGAAGGATCGACGGTGCTGGGACGAACCGGACGTCCAACGGTTCTGGTCTCCAATCCGGTCGTTCGTCGGCGGGCGGGCGGGCCCGGCGGTGGTCGGGTTCCGGCGAGCTGAGCGCCGGCGATCCGCCGCGGGCGGTAACGCTACCGACTCCCGTCCCCAGCTCGGACGTTCACAGGCACGACACGGCGCGGACGCCGTTCGCGCACCGGGGATCGGGCCCTCTCAGCCGGGTTCGGCGGTCAGGGGGTGCAGGAGGTGTCGGCGGGCACCGGCACCGCCGATGCCGTCCCAGCGGCGGTGCCGGGGAGCGGCGTCGTGCCGGCGGCCGCGGTGCGGTCGGCCGTCGTGCCGGTGGCCGTCGTGCCGGCGGACGCTGTGCCGGCGGACGCTGTGCCGCTCGGGCTGGCGGAGGGGGAGGCCTGCGCCGTTCCCCCCGGCGTGGTTGCCCCCGGCGCGGCGCCGGCGGCCACGGAGACGCCCGGCGCTGTGGGCGATCCGGAGCCGCCGCCGTTCTCGGCCGTGGCCCGCATCGGGCCCACGATCGCCTCCAGGCCGGCCGGGTCGTGCAGGAGGACCATGCCGTGCGGCGGGATCGTGCCCATCTCGTCGACGGCGCCGGCCGAGGGCAGCGGGACATACGTCGGGATCGTGATGAACCGCAGGCCGCCCGGGCCGAGCTCGCTGATCCGCTTCGCCAGCCGGAGCATCTCCGTCTGGGTCAGGCTGTCACTGATCTGCAGCGCGCCACCGACGGCGCCGAGCAGACTGGTGATCCGCGCGGGATTGGTGAGCACACCGGCGCTCGTCGCCGCGTCGAGCAGCCGGGAGAGGAACTGCTGCTGGCGCAGGATGCGCAGCCGCTCCTCGCCCAGCGCCTTGCGGGTGCGGACGAACGCCAGCGCCTGGTCCCCGTTGAGCCGGTTCTCGCCGAGCTGGCCCCGCCACCCCGACTCCCGGTCCCGGAAGTTGCGGGTACTGCCGTCGGGCAGCGGCCGGACGCATACCGTGACGCCGCCGACGGCATCCGTCATCGCGCGGAAGCCGGCGAGGTTGATCGAGACGGTGTGGTCGATCTTGAGCCCGGTGAACGCCTCGAGGGTCGAGATCAGGCCGGGCACGCCCGCGAGCGGGATGACGTCCGCGATTTTCGACAGGCCGTCCGGGGCGGTGGCGGCGGCCGCGGGCACGACGGGCACGAGCGTGTCGCGCGGGAAGGACACCAGCGTGACGGAGCGGTCCGCGTCGAAGTGGGCGACGATCGTCGTGTCCGCCCGGATGCCGCCCGGGTCGCCGAACTCGCCGTGGGTGCCCTCCCGGCTGTCGTTGCCGAGCAGGAGAACGTTCAGGTCGCCCGGGACCACCGCGGGCCGGGCGCCGGCGACGGGCGTCCAGTCCTTGCGGTCGATCGCGCTGTCGAAGTGCCGGTAGGCCGCCCACCCGACCGACGTGGCCCCCAGGACGCACAGCGAGATCATCGCGACCAGCGTGACGGACAGCCGGCGCAGCGGCGAGCGCCGCCGCCGGACAAGACGCGGGCTCAGCTCCGGTGGCAGCGCGGCGTGCGACCCGATCGCGGGCGTCGGTTCCGCGAGGCGCGCCTCCGTGAAGTACGGCTCCGCGGAACGCGGCTCTGGGAGGTTCGGCTCCGCGACGCGCGCTTCCCGGAAGTGCGGCTCGCGTGGGCTCGGTGGACGCCAGGTCGCGGGCGCGGGCGGCTCGGCCGCATCCGACCAGGTCAGGTCGGATCTTTCGGCTGAAAGCTCGTCTCTCGGGCGTCTCATCGCAGACTTCAGACGCCCGGTGATGGCCGGTGGTTGTTTGGGGTGATCCGAGGGTGGTGTGTGACGCCCCGCACATTCGCGCCGTTCGCCGGCGCCGTGGGCGGCCCGCGGATAGAGGGCGCCCACGGCCGGATCGGCGCGCCGCCGGTCAGGAGGTGCCGCCGGTCAGTACGTGCAGCCGGTGGTCAGCTCGGTCGCCGTCACCGGGGCGGTCGGCCTGGTGGGGGCTCCGAACAGGGTCGAGCCCGCCGGGCCCGTGGACCCCGTCGAGGCGCTGCCCGGTGCCGACGGGCGCATACCGGAGACCGCTCGGGCCCCGGCCGCGGGGACGCCGGTCGCGTCCACCTTCTCGAACGACTCGCCCAGCACCAGGGAGATCCGGTCGGCCAGGTCGTCGTCGCGGACAAGCCTGGCGTCGGGCACGACGGCCCGCACGGCGCGCGCCGCCGCCTCGCCGCCGGGCCCGTACCGCACCTCGCTGGTCTGCAGCGAGCCGGCGGGCCAGTCCCGCGGGGTTCCGACGCGGAACCCGAGACCGGCGAGGTCACTGCGCACGGCCGCGGCGAGCCCCCCGACCCGCGCGGCGTTGAACACGTCGACGGAGACCTCGCCCGGGGGCGACGCCGGCGGGGTGGGGACGGCCGTCGGGCTGGTGCCGTCCCGGCCGCGCAGCGGCGCCAGGAACGCGTCCAGCTGCGCCTGGTCGTAAAGCTGCACGGAACCGAACCGGGGCAGCTCGCCGAGCGCGTTCCCGCCCTCGGCCGGCGACGGCGCGTGCACGGGGATCGTCACGAACCTGATCTGGTCGGAGCTCATCGACCCCATCCGCTTCGCGAGCAGCCGGAGATCCTCGATGTCCGTTCCGTCGTCGATGGTCAGGGCCCGCGTCACCGCGCTGATCAGGTTCTCCAGCCGGGCCGGGTTCGTCAGCACGCCGTCGCTGGTGGCCTTGCGGAAGACCGCCCCGATGAACTGCTGCTGCCGGCGGATGCGGTCGAAGTCGTTGTCGGGCAGGCCGTGGCGCTGGCGGACGAACGAGAGGGCCTGGTCGCCGGTCAGGTGGTTCTCGCCGACCCGCCCCCGCCACTGGGACCACTCGTCACGCAGGTTCGTCCGCCGTCCGTCCGGCAACGCCTTCACACAGACCGTGACCCCGCCGATCGCGTCGGTCATCTCGCGGAACCCGGCGAGGTCGACCGACACATAGTGGTCGACGCGGATGTCGGTGAGATTCTCGATGGTCCGGACCAGCAGCGCCGGGCCCCCGATGGAGATCGCCTGGGTCAGCTTGTCCCGGCCGTGCCCGGGGATGCGCACGAGGGTGTCGCGCGGGAACGACACCAGGGTCGTCGTCCCGTTCGCGTCGAGGTGGGCGAGGATCGTGGTGTCCGAGCGCTGGCCGGCGACCTCGCCGCCGCGCTGGAACTCGCCCCCGGTGCCGGCCCGGCTGTCCGAGCCGACGAGCAGGAAGTTGGTCGTCCCCTCGACGGGGCTTGCGGGCCGGTCGCCGTCCAGGCTCAGCCGCAGCCGGTTGATCTGGCGGTCGAAGTGCTCGTAGACGGCGAACCCGCCGACGGCGAAGGCGAAGATCAGGCACGACAGGATGGCGGAGACGACGACGGCGAGCCGCGACGCCACGCCACGCCGCCGACCGGCCGACCCCGGGAGCCACCCTGACCCGTGGCCGTGGCCGTGGCCGTGGCCGAGGTCGGTGCTGTGGTCGTGGTCGGTGGTGTCGTCGTGAACGCCGTCCTGGGCGTGGTCCTGACTCTGCTCCAGGTGCTGCTCCCGGGTTCGGGCGTCCGAGCCGGCCTCGCCCGGGTTCCGGCGCTGGAGCCTGTCCCAGCCGCCGCGGCGCTGGTTCGGTCTCGGTTCGGTGAGCTCGGCCTCCGACCCGTCCTGGTTCGCGTGGGTGACCTCGCGCTGGCGCGAGCGTGCGCGCGGCCGTGACCTCGGCCGGCGCCGCCCGCCCGCTGCGGGGTCGGAGCCGGTACGGGGCGACTCAGGCCCCTGTCGAGGCCCTGTCGAGGCGCGCGGTCCAGCGCCGGTCACCGCGTCCCCCCTCTGTGGTGTGCCGGGTATCTCGGCGTGCCTGTCGGTCGACCGGCCTGCCCGTCGGACGGCTGGCACGCCGGTCCGCGGTGGCGGCGACCCGCACCCCTGGTTACTCAACGTACCCGGAACGTGACGGCGTAAGCGCTCATGGGTCGGCGTCCGCGCGGACTTGTCGAGGGAGAAGGTCGATGTGGAGATCTGGCTGTGGCGTGCATCACGTTTTGGTGACTTTCAGTCAGGGCCTGTCTCCTGGAACGACCCACGATAGGGTTTCGGATCATGAAGGCACTCGTGCTCGCCGGTGGCTCCGGGACCCGTCTTCGGCCGATCACCCACACCTCCGCCAAGCAACTCGTGCCCGTCGCCAACAAGCCGGTGCTGTTCTACGGGCTCGAGGCGATCCGCGGCGCCGGGATCACCGATGTCGGGATCATCGTCGGCGAGACGGCGGCCGAGATCGAGAACGCGGTTGGTGACGGATCGCAGTTCGGCATCACCGTCACCTACATCCGCCAGGAGGCGCCGCTCGGTCTGGCGCACGCCGTCCTCATCGCGCGGGACTTCCTCGCCGGCGAGCCGTTCGTGATGTACCTCGGCGACAACATGATCATCGGTGGGATCTCCGGGCTGGTCGAGGAGTTCCGCCACACCACCTCCGATGCGCTCATCCTGCTCACCAAGGTCGACAACCCCTCGGCGTTCGGCGTCGCCGAGCTCGGCGCGGACGGCCGGATCGTCCGGCTCGTCGAGAAGCCCGCCGACCCGCCGAGCGACCTCGCGCTCGTCGGCGTCTACATGTTCGGTCTCGCGATCCACGAGGCCGTCCGCTCGATCAAGCCCTCAGGACGCGGCGAGCTCGAGATCACCGAAGCGATCCAGTGGCTCGTGGACGGCGGCTACGACGTCGCGCCGCACCTCGTCGAGGGCTACTGGAAGGACACCGGCCGGCTCGACGACATGCTGGAGACCAACCGGCACATCCTCGAGTCAATCGAGCCCGCGATCCACGGCACCGTGGACGAGCACAGCACCATCGTCGGCCGGGTGGTGATCGAGGAGGGTGCGTCCCTGGTGCGCTCGACGGTGCGCGGCCCGGCGATCATCGGCCGCGGCACCCGGCTCGTCGACACCTACGTAGGCCCCTTCACCTCGATCTACCACTCGTGCGTCGTCGAACGAACCGAGATCGAGTACTCGATCGTGCTCGAGCGGGCCACCATCCGCGGCATCGGCCGCATCGAGGACTCCCTGATCGGGCGGGACGCCGAGGTCGTACCGTCGAGCGCTCTCCCCAAGGCGCACCGCCTGATGATCGGCGACCACTCCAGGGTCTCGGTCGCGACCAGCTAGCAGCAGAAGGACCCGACTCCCGCCCGGCCTGCCCGCCGCCGGCCGAGCGTCGGCTGGCGGACTGACGGTGGAGGCCCCGGTCCGTTTCTGGTGCTCGGCTACTCGCCGTTTGACTTCTTTCTCGCCGTTTCGGGCGGCATTTCCTGCGAAATTCGCTCCGAAAGGGCGAGAAGGATGCCAAACGGCGAGCAGGCCACCCGGGTGTGCGGGGATTTTGCCCGATAGATCGCGGTCTGGCCGTGTGATGGTGGTGGCGGCGCGGGCTGTGGCTTCACTGCTCGTGCGAGTGGGACTGAGTCGACACCTGGCTGGCCTGGGGTGGGACCAGGTCGACACCAGGCTTGCTGTTCGTGAGGGCGGGACCGCCTCGACACCTGGCTCCCTCGCGGTCGACCCATGAACTCCGACCCCCGGCGCACAGACCTCCAAGGCCCGCGCACCCGCCCTCGACCTCCGAGCCCCGAGGCCTTGGGTCGGTGCGGATCAGCTGGTTCGGTTTGCCCTGGCGGGCGGCGGTCAGCTGGCGGGGGTGTTGGCGGTGGCGTCGGCGGGGGTGCGGTGGCGCAGGGCCGGGATGAGGGTGAGCGCGAGGGCGATGATCCACAACAGTGCCGTCCCGACGACGACGGTGATGGTGACGCCCACGGGGAGTGGGGCCCAGCGGGAGATCGCGGCGACGACGTCCGGGATGCGGGCGGGAGTGAAGGAGACCTGGCGCGGCAGCCAGTAGTAGCTGCACACGGCGAGCAGGGCGAGGGCCTGCATGACGAGCCCGCCGACCAGCATGAGCACCGGCGCCCACCGGGCACGCGCGCCCAACAGCCGGCCGAGCCCGGCGACCGCGACGACCGCGAGGCCGACGATTCCCAGGTACAGGTAGCGGCCCTGGACGGCGATGCCGCGGGTGTAGCGCTCGTACTCGGCCCAGCTCCGCTGCCCGACCATCAGGTACGCGAAGGCAACCGGGGTGAGCAGCACCAGCGGCGCCGCCAGCCGAGCCAGTCGAGCCTGCCAACCGGGTGTCCCGGCGGGTGTCCCGGCGGGGGACGGGGCGCGACGGACGGCAGTGATCACGGCGAGGGCGCACAGCGCGGTCGTGACCACTGTGGCGGCGACGATCGTGACCGGGGAGAGCTGCGGTGGCTCGAACATGCCGAGACCGCCCCAGAACCTGCTGATCATCGTCCGGACGAAGTACCAGAACCAGGTGAGGAACGAGTCGGGGAGCAGGAGAGGCTCGCGGCGCGGCGGGTTCGTCGCCCAGCCGTTCGGCTGGAGGGCGTCGTACAGCAGGTAGTTGCGGACCCACCACCAGCCGCCGATGGCCAGCCCGAGCCCGACGGCGATCGCCGCCGGCAGCACCGGCAGCCGGCCCCGGGGCCCGCCCCGAACCGACTCGGCTCCGGGTTCGGGTTCGGAGCCGGCTGTAGCTGCGGACGTCCGGGCTCGCCGGGTGTGGAGCCAGCCGACGAGGTAGGCGGCGGCGATTGTGAACGGGAGGGCGAAGGCGAACGCCTTGGACAGCATGGCCACGCCGAACCAGACGCCGGCCCACAGCGCGGTCCGCCTGCGCAGGTCGCCGCGTACGACCCCGGCCAGGACCACGGTGAGGGCACCGGTCGCCAGGATGAGGATGCCGTCGTTGTTGAAGGTCGCGCCGACCCTGGTGAACCCGGGTATCGCCAGCGGAAGGGCCGCCGCGGCGGTGGCGAGCGGGCCGCGCAGGCCGAACCGGCGCGCCGCGGCCCAGGCCAGCAGGGGCAGCGGGGCCACGATCAGGATGTTGAGCAGCCGCAGGACCAGCACCTGCTGGTCGTAGGCCCAGTTCTCGGAGCCGGGCAGTGCCTCCAGCAGGCCGGCTCCGATCGCGTAGACGAGCGGCGGATGCTGGATCATCTGGTTGGACAGCCGGCCGTCGTCCACCGGGGTCGGCCCGCCGAGCTCGTCGAACGACTGCCGGGCGTCGCGCGGGGTGGGGGCGATCTCCGCGAACGACGGGGAGCCACGCCGCTTGCCGCCGGACTGGAACATGTCCTGGAACCGGCCGCGGTCGAAGTCGTCGGATGTCGCCGCGACCCCGGTGGCGATCATCTTCTCGCCCGGTGCCGGCCAGCCGGCCCCGTGCTGCAGGCCGTAGACCATGTCGACGTGCTGGGCCTCGTCGTAGCCCGCCCAGGTCGTGTACACGAACGAGTAGGTCACGAGCAGGGCCACATGCAGTGCGGTGATGAGCAGGACGATCACCGGAACGCGCCGCGGTCGCCGCGGAGACCGGGCCGCGGACGCCGCCACGCCTGGTGCGGGCACGTCCGACGCGGGCGCGGGCGGTGTCGGTGTCGGGGTCGGGGTCGGTGCGGACGCCACTGGTCCGGCGGACGGGGCCGGTACCGGGATGGCTGGCACCGGAGTGGCCCGTGCGGCTGGCACGTCCGGGCCGGGAGGCGCGTCGAGGTCAGCTGACTCTTCCCTGAAGGCGGTTGTCGCCTCCTCGGTGCCCGCGCCGGCCGGGCCGCCTGACCTGCGGGGCTGATCCTCGCGCAGGTCGGGCTTTTCGGTCATTGGCGTCTCGGGCGTCACCGGGATCAGGGTAGCCGCACCCTTCTCGGGCCGGTCGGTACCGGTCCGGCCGACTGCGCGTGATGGCGACGTCACTGTCGGGGTGTCGCCGGCTGTTCGTATACGTCTGCCAGACTCGCGGGGTGCGCATCCTCGTCACTGGTGCCGGTGGACAGCTCGGTAGCGACCTGTGTCGTCTCCTCGACGCTCAGTCGCAGGTTGACAACCCGCGAGTACGGGCCTGGTGCGGGCTCGCCCGATCCGAGCTCGACCTCGCCGACGCGGCCCAGGTGCGCGCGGTCATCGCCGACCAGGCCCGGCCGGCGAAGATCCAGGGCGGGCTCGTCGTGATCAACACCGCCGCCTGGACGAACGTGGACGGCGCCGAGTCGGACGAGGCGGGCGCGTACGCCGTGAACGCCACCGGCGCGGCCCACCTGGCCGCCGCGTGCGCCCAGGCCGGCGCGGCGCTCGTCCACCTTTCCACCGACTACGTCTTCGACGGTGACGCGACCAAGCCCTACGAGACGGACGACCCGCCGGCGCCGGTGTCGGTGTACGGCCGGACGAAGCTCGCGGGGGAGGAGGCCGTCCTGGCGCTCTGCCCGGAGTCGTACGTCGTGCGGACGGCGTGGGTGTACGGGCGTACCGGCGGCAACTTCGTGAAGACGATCGCCCGGCTGGCCCGGGAGCGCGACGAGCTCGCCGTCGTCGCGGACCAGCACGGCAGCCCGACCTGGTCGGCCGACCTCGCCGCCGGCCTGCTCGACCTGGTCACCGCGCGCCCGGCGCCCGGGGTGTACCACTGCACCGCGTCCGGGGAGACGACCTGGTACGGCTTCGCCCGCGCGATCGTCGCCGCGCTCGGCCAGGACCCGGCGAAGGTCAGGCCGACGACGACGGAAGAGTTCCCCCGCCCGGCGCGCCGGCCGGCCTACTCGGTGCTCTCGGCCCGGTCCTGGCTGGACGCCGGCCTGCGGCCGCTGCGCTCCTGGGACGACGGCTTCGCCGCCGCGTTTGCCGAGTTCGGCGCCGAGTTGCGGGGCTGACACCGCCACTGCCACGGCCACTGCCACGGCCACGGGCCGCCCGGCCCTCGACCAAGCCGGGCACTCGTCGTCGGTGCCGATCTCGGCTGACGTCCAGCGGGTAGCTTGATGGCTGTGAGCACTCAGACTCCCGACACGGCGGCGCGGCACGGCAGCCGTCCCGTCCTTGTCGCCGTCGCGTGGCCGTATGCCAACGGGGCACCGCATCTCGGGCACATCGCCGGCGCCTACCTGCCCGCGGACATCTTCGCCCGCTACCAGCGCATGGCGGGCAACCGGGTGCTGATGGTCTCGGGGTCCGACGCGCACGGCACCCCGATCACGGTCCGGGCGGACGAGGAGGGCGTCTCCCCGCAGGAGATCGTCGACCGGTACCACCCGGAGTTCCTGCGCATCTGGTCCGAGCTCGGGATCAGCTTCGACCTTTTCACGAGCACCCGGACGGACAACCACAGCGCGGTCGCCCAGGACGTGTTCACCCGCCTGCGCGAGGCCGGTTACATCTACGCCAAGGAGACCTCGCAGTTCTACGACCCCGACGCGGGGCGCTTCCTGCCCGACCGGTACGTCGTCGGCACCTGCCCGCACTGCTCGTATCAGCAGGCGCGCGGCGACCAGTGCGAGAACTGTGGGCGCACCCTCGACCCGGAGCTGCTGATCGACCCGCGCAGCAAGGTGACCGGGGCCGTCCCGGAGATGCGCCAGACGACGCACTTCTTCCTGCGGCTGTCGGGCCTGGCCGACCAGCTTCTCGACTGGTTGCAGACCCGCCAGGGCTGGCGCCGGCACGTCCTGAACTGGTCGGTGCAGTTCGTCAAGGACGGCCTGCACGACCGCGCGATCACCCGGGACCTGGACTGGGGCGTCCCGCTGCCGACCGACGAGCTCGGTCCGGGCAAGCGGCTCTACGTCTGGTTCGAGGCCGTGATCGGCTACCTGTCGGCGAGCAAGGAGTGGGCGGCCGCCACGGGTGATCCGGAGGCGTGGCGGGCCTGGTGGGAGGACCCCGAGGCGGCGGCGTACTACTTCGTCGGCAAGGACAACATCCCCTTCCACACCGTCATCTGGCCGGCGATGCTGATCGGCTACGGCGGCCTGAACCTGCCGACGGACGTCCCGGCGAACCAGTACGTCACCTTCGGCGGGGCGAAGGCGTCGAAGTCGGCGGGCATCGGGCGCGGGGTGCGCGAGTACCTCGACCTGCTCCAGCCGGACGCGCTGCGCTTCGCCCTGGCCTCGGTGCTGCCCGAGCAGAACGACACCGAGATCTCGGACGCGGACATCATCCGCCGGGTGAACGACGAGCTGATCGCCAACTGGGGCAACCTCGTCAACCGGGTCCTCGCCCAGATCAACAAGTTCTTCGACGGCGAGCTGCCGGAGACCGGCGAGCTCGACGGCGTGCACGCGGCGCTGCTCGACTCGGTGGACGCCGGCCTCGTCCGGGTCGGCGAGCTGCTGGGCAAGGTCGAGCAGCGGGCGGCGCTGCGGGCGGCGATGGAGATCTCCGCCGAGGTGAACGCCTACCTCTACCGCGAGGAGCCGTGGAAGACCGTCAAGGTCGACCGGGCGGCCGCGGCGCGCAGCCTTGCGGTCTCCATCCAGGCGATCTCCGGCATCACCACCGCGCTGGCCCCGTTCCTGCCGTTCAGCTCGGCCCGGGTGGCCGAGGTGCTGGGCATCGACCTCGACGGCTGGGAGCGCCGGCCCGTCCCGGCCGGTCGTCGCCTCGCGTGGTCCGGCGGCCTGTTCACCAAGCTGGACGTCGGCGCGCTGGACAAGGCCTCGCTGGACGCCCACGCCTGACCTGGGCGGCCGCCGTGCCGGGGGCGCCGCCGAACGCGTCGGACCGGCCTGGGAGACTGTGGCGCAATGGCGAGCTCATCGGGCCCGCCGCCCGTCCTGGGCACGCCACCCTCCCAGGCCGGGCCGGCGGCGGGGAACCTACCGCTACAGCCCGACCCTGCCCAGCCTGATCGTCACAATTCGCGACCTCATCGTGAGGATCGGTGGCGCGCGGATCGGCCGTCCGCCGCGCCGCGCCGCTGGGGCTTCGTGCGGCGCCATGCCGCCTTCCTGATCCTGCTCACGCTGGCCGTCGGGGCCCGGGCCGCCGTCCTGCTGGCCTACCGGCCCGCGCTCTTCTACTACGGCGACTCGCCCGCCTACCTCGACCAGGCCACCAACCGGCTGTGGGCGGGCGACTGGCGGCCGTCGGGCTACCCGATGTTCCTGCGGGTCATCGGCGCCCCCGACCACCTGACCCGGCTGGTGGTCGTGCAGCACGCGGCGGCCCTGCTGGCCGGGGTCGCCCTCTACGCGGCGTCGCGTCAGCTGTTCGAGCGGCACGGTCCCGTCGCGGCGGCCGGCCGCACCGGGGGCTGGCCGGCCGCGGTGGTCGCGGTACCGGCACTGCTGGCCCCCTGGGTGCTCGACCTCGGCCAGTTCGTCCTGGCCGACAGCCTGTTCGGGACGCTCGTCCTCGGCGGGCTCGTGCTGCTGGCCTGGCCCGGCCGGCCGGCCGCGTGGCGCTTCGCCGTCGCCGGGCTGCTGCTCGGCGCCAGCCTCACCGTCCGCACGGTCGGCTACGGCCCGCTCGCGGTGGGCGCGGCCGGTGCCGTCGTCCTGGCTGTCACGCACTGGCGGCGGGCCCACGCGGCGGTCGTGGCGGCGGGGGCCGTGCTCGCGTTCGTCCTGGGAGCGGCCGTCCCGGTCGTCGCGTACTCGGCGTGGAGCGCGGGGCAGGGGAAGGGCTTCACCGTCACCGCGCACTCGGGGTTCTTCCTGTACGGCCGGGTCGCCCCGTTCGCCGACTGCGCCCGCCTGCCCGACGATCCCGACCTGCTGTCGCTGTGCGACCCGCGCCCGGTCGGCGAGCGCGGCTCCCCGGTGACCTACCTCTGGCCGGACGACTCGCCGCTGCGCCAGGGCAACGACCTGGTCCCACCGGGTCGCGAGGAGCTCGCCGGCGAGTTCGCCCGGCGCGTGATCCGCGAGCAGCCCTGGACGATGGTCACCTCGACCGCCCGCTACCTGGCCGGGTACTTCTCGCCCGTCCCGTACGAGAACAGGCTCACGAGCCGCGCCGACACCTGGGAGCTGCCCCGGACGGGCACCAACCGCCTCGTCTCGGACGGCCCGCACGCCGCCGACGGGTACTTCTCCGTCGCGCGGCTGAACGACCCTCCGGTCGAGCTGCTCGCCTTCTATTCCCGGCTGGGCTACGGGCCGATGCCCCTGGTCGGCCTGGGTCTGCTCGCCGGGCTGCTGGCTCAGATCGTCGGGCGGGCGCGCGGGCGCGCCGGCCCCGGTCGGCTGTTCTGGCTGCTCGGGGGAGCAAGCCTGTCCACCCTGCTCCTAAGCTCCCTGACCTCGGCGTTCGATTACCGCTACCTGGGATCGGTCGTCGGCCTGCTCGCCCCGGCCGCGCTGCTCGGCGCGGCCGGGCTGGCGCGGGTGCTTCGACCGCGGCCGGTCGACCGCGGCGGGAGCGTCAACGAGGGAGGTATCGCGTGAAGGTCGCGTTTCTCGGCCTGGGCCGGATGGGCGTCCGGATGGCCCACCACATCCTGGCCGCCGGGCACGAGCTGGCCGTCTGGAACAGGACACCCGGGCGCGCCGGCGAGCTGACGGCCCGCGGCGCCAGCGAGGCGGCCGACCCGGCGGCCGCGGTGCGCGGCGCGGACGCCTGCGTGTTGATGCTGTTCGACCCGGCGTCGGCGGCGGATGTCCTCGCCGCGGTGATCCCCGCCGCGCCGCCCGGCCTGCTTGTGATCAACTGCACCACGGTCGGCCCCGCGGCCGCCCGCGAGCAGGGCAGCGTCGCCCTGGCAGCGGGCCTGCGCTACCTGGACGCGCCGGTGATCGGCACGATCGGGCCGGCCGAGGCGGGCACCCTGCGCGTCCTGGTGGGCGCCGCCGACGCCGATCTCGCCGCGGCCCGCGGGATCCTCGAGACCTTCGGCGACCCGGGGCGCATCGACCATGTCGGGCCGGTCGGTGCCGCCAGCGCGCTCAAGACGGTGTTCAACCTCGGCCTGGCCGAGGCGACGGCCGCCGCCGCCGAGGTGCTCCGCTACGGCACCGCGCTCGGCGTCGACCGGAGCCTGCTGCTGTCCGAGCTCGCCGCCGGGCCGCTGGGATTCATCGTCGAGTACAAGCGGGCGATGCTGGAGTCGGGCGACTACTCCACGCCGGCCTTCACCGTGGCCGGGCTCGCCAAGGACGTCCGGCTGGCCACCGAGTCGGTCGCGGGACGGCTGCCGATCGCCGAGGCGACCCTGGCCCTCACCGCCGCCGCCACCCGGGCCGGCCACGCCGAGCACGACTTCGCCGCGCTGGCCGCCGCGGATGTGCCCGACCCGGCCTGAGCCCGCCCCACCCGGAGCCGTCCCGGGTGGGCGCCGCTCAGGCTGGTTCCGGTCGAGTCCGGGTGAGCGCCGCTCGGGCTGGTTCCGGGTGGACCCGCGGCGGCGCTGGCTGGTGCTCGGCGTGGCCGGCGCGGGCCTGCTGTTCGGCTCCGTCGGCCTGCTCACCGCGTTCGCGACCGCCCCGTTCGCGGGGGCCGACGAGGCGCAGCACACCGCCTACGCCCTCGAGGTCGCCGACGGCCGGCTGCCGGAGCTGGACACCGCCGTGCGCGCGGCCGTCCCGGGCATGTCCGGGCTGCCGGCCGGCTGCCGGGTGCCCCCCGAGGAGGCGCGGGCCGCGATCGACCTGCGGGAGGTGGCGATCCTGCCCGCCTGCGCCCGACGCCCCGGCGGGCTGAGCAACTTCGACCTCGTCTACACGGCGAACCATCCGCCGCTGTTCTACCTGCTCGAGGCCGTCCCGCTCGGCGGTGGCCGGGCCGCGGGGCATCCGCTGGCCGGCTTCTACGGGGCGCGGCTGCTCAACCTCGCGATCGGGATCGGCGCCCTGGTGGCCACGGCGGCACTGGCCCGGGCCCTGCTGCCCACCCGGCCCGACCTGGCGGTCGCCGCGGCGGCCTTCACCGCTGTGATCGGTGGGTTCGTCGCGGTCGCCGGCCAGGTCTACAACGACGCGCTCGCCGTCACGCTGATCACCGGAGCGACGGTGGCGACGCTCACGCTCGCCCGGCGCGGGCCGTCGGCGCGCACTCTGGTCCTGCTGGCGCTGCTGATCCCGGCGGCCGCGCTGAGCCGGGCCAGCGGCGCGCTGGCCGCCGCGGTTCTCGTGCCGGCGGTCGGCGTCGCGTTCGTGCTGGGCCGCGGCGCGCCGGGCTGGGCCCGCGCCGAGCGGGCCCGCACCCTCCTGCTGGGAGTCGCCGCCGCCGTCGCGACGGCCGCGCTCACCGTGTTGGTCGCCGGATGGTTCTACCTGCGCAACATCAGGCTCTACGGCGATCCGACGGCCACCGGGCTGATCGCCGACATGTTCCCCGCCGGAGCGGAACCGCGGTCGGTGCGCGAGGTCCTCACCTCCGGTGACTTCTGGTGGTTCGTCTACCGCGGCTTCTTCGGCCGCCAGGCCCTGCTGACCGGCGCGGCCCGGTGGATGGCCGTCTGCGTCGGCCTGGTCACGGTCGTCGGACTGCTCGCCGCGGCCGTCCGCGCGGCCAGGAACCTCCGGCGCGACAGCGGCCGTGGCCGGTGCGACAGCGGCCGGTGGAGTACCGCGGTGGGCGTGCTGTGCTGGCTTGTCGCGATCGCGCAGGCTGTGGTCGCGGGCGCGACGCTGGTCGGTTTCGTCGCGGCCGGGGGCGCTCCCTTCACCCGTTACCTGCTGCCGGCGTTGCCTCTGCTGGCCGTAGCGTTGGCCGGCGCGTGCTCGGCGCTCCCGGCCGCGCGACGCGGTCTGCCGACGTCCGCTCTGGTCACGGCGCTCGGGATCACCGTCGTGGTCATGCTCGGCCGTGAGCTGGCTCGGCGTGATCCGCAGCTCGCCGGGCGGAATGTCCTCGGCCGGCTGCACGACGCGCTCGCGGCGACGGCCGTCGGCCCGGATGGTGCCCTCGTGTTACTGAGCGTCCTGGCTGTGCTGGGCGCGCTCGGAGTAAGCCTGATCGGCCTTTCGATGGCCATGCTGGGCGCCGCGGAATCTCGAAAGAGGACGAAGCGTCCGGCCCGGGTCAGTGCTGATCGGCAGCCGGAGGGTGCTCGACCGCTGGAGGACTCCGATCCGGTTCCGCAGGTAGCCGATTACCCGAGGTAGCGAACACCGCGTTTTCTGATGCTCGGCTCCTCGCCGTTTGGTTTCTTCCTCGCCGTTTGAGGCAGCATTCCCGGCGAAATTCGCTCCGAAAGGGCGAGAAAGGCACCAAACGGCGAGCAGGCCACCCCGGCGCACGGGGGCGTCACCCCGGCGCGTCGGGGTGATGGGGGTACCGGGGTGGCGGGGGACTCAGCCGGCGACGCGGCGGTAGACGGCGGCGGTCAGCTCGGCGGTGCGCCGCCAGGTGAACGCGCGGGCGTGCTCACGGCCGGCGGCGGCCTGGGTGGCGGCCTGGGCGGTGTCGGTCGGTTCGGTGAGCGCGGCGCCGAGGGCTCCGGCGAGGTCGTCGGCGAAGACGTCCCACCGGCCGGGGATGACCAGGCGGACACCGGCGGCGGCGCCGACCACCTCGCGCACCGCGGGGATGTCGGCGGCCACGACCCGGGTACCGGCGGCCAGCGCCTCCAGCGGCGGTAGCCCGAAGCCCTCGTAGCGGGACGGGAAGCACAGCGCGGCCGCGCCGGCGACCACGGAGCGCAGCTCGGCGTCGTCGAGGTAGCCGACGGTGACGACGGCGTCCGCGGGCAGGCCCGAGGTGTCGAGCGTCGGGCCCCAGCCGGGCGGGCCGACGAGCGCCAGCGGCGGGGTGTCGGGCGCGTCGGCGCGCAGCCGGCGCAGCGCCTCCAGCAGCACCGGCAGGTTCTTGCGCGGCTCCGCCGACCCGACGAACAGCAGGTACCGCTCGGGCAGCCCGCGCGCGGCGAGCCAGCCGCGGGCCGGGGGAGCGGCGTCGAACCAGGCGGCGTCGACGCCGAGCGGGGTCGGGGTGACCATGTCCGGGTCGAGCCGGTAGGCGGCGATCACCTCGTCGGCGACGGCGCGGCTGGGGGTGAGCACCGCGGCGGCGCGGCGCAGCCCGCGCGGCACCAGCGTCGCGTAGCGCGCGGAGGCAGCCGACACCGTGTCCGGGGTGCGCAGGTACGACAGGTCGTGCACGGTCAGCACACCGCGCGCCGATGACAGCGGGCCGAGGACGAAGTTCGTCCCGTGCACGATGTCCGCCCGCCCGGTGAGCCACTCGGTGGGCGGGCGCTCCGAGCGTGTCCAGGCGTCCTGTAGCAGCCGCGCTGGGACGCGGCGCGCCGCCGGGCGGACCCCGGCGGGCAGGGCGGCGTCGAGCCCCGCCCCGCCGCGCCAGGTGAAGGCGGTGGCCGCCACGTCGAGATCCGCCCCGGGCAGCTCGACGAGGCCGGCCAGCAGCGCCGCCGTGTATCGGCCGACGCCGGTGCGCGGCCCGAGCAGCGGGGTTCCGTCGAGGACGACGCGCAGCTTCGGCACCGTGGTCAGGAGTCCGTGCTCAGGAGTGAGTGCGTGCTCAGGAGGGGGTCCACGGTCAGGAGTAGAGCCGGCGCTGCTCGGCGATGCCGTGCCAGCGTTCGGCGAACGCGGCGTCGGAGAACTGCTGGGCCCGCTGCACGGAGGCGGCGGCCAGCCGGGAGCGCAGCCCGTCCTCGGCGGCGAGCCGGCGGGTGAACGAGGCGACCTGCTCCGGGCCGGTCCAGCGGTAGCCGTCCACCCCGTGCCGGACGATCTCGCGCTGCCCGGCGCGGTCGATGACCACGGGCACGCAGCCGCCGGCCATCGCCTCGACGGTCGTCATCCCGAAGTGCTCCGCCGTCCAGGGACGTTTGCGGTCGTCCTCGCCGTAGCCGGTCGCGGACCAGAAGACCGAGCTGGTCGACAGCAGCCGCTCCACCTCGGCGCGCGGGGCGTTCGGCAGGACCTCGACGGGCACCCCCGCCCCGGCGGCGCGGACCTGCTCGACGTACGGCTTCTGCGAGTCCTCGCATCCGCCGACGACGTACATCCGCCAGTCGGGCAGCGCACCGGAGCGGTACAGCTCGGCGAACCACTGCACCATCTCGAGCTGCCGCTTGGCATGGCCGAGGCCGGGGGCGAAGAACCGGCCGACGGTGATGACGGCCTTCTCGCGCTCCGGCGCCGGGGTGAGCCGGTCGACCTGGATCGGCGGGAACAGCACGTCGGAGTCCCGCCGCCACATCCGCCGGATCCAGCCCCGGGTGTACTCGGAGTTGGCCATCACGGTGTCGTAGCCCTCGAGGTAGCCGAGGTCGGCCGGGTCGCGCAGCAGCCAGGGGAAACGCAGCGCCATCCGCTCCAGCGGCCCCTCGTCGGCGTCGGTGACCCGCGGCCGGCTGACGGCCACACCGAGCTCGCGGACGTCCGCCGGCCCGGGGGAGAAGACGTCGCTGACGAAGGTGAGCTCCGTCCCGGCGGTCGACGACGGCAGGGTTACCTCGAACGGCGCGAACGCCTGGTCGATCTGGAGCTTGGCGAGGACGGTGCCGTCCGCGTCGACGACCCGCAGCCGCACGGCCCCGCTCGCCCCGGGACGCCCGATGTCCGCGCGCAGGGTGCGCCCGCCGCCCGGGTTGACGGCCAGGATGCCCTCGCCGTTCGTCCACGTCCACTGCCGGCGCCGGCCGCCCTCGGGCGGGTACCAGCCCTGCCCGAAGCTGACGGCCGGGCTCACCCCGCGCAGCAGCGGGCCGGCGGTGCGCACCGCGGCCTTGCGCCAGGCGGCCATGTCGTGGTCGAACGGCGTCGGGAAGAAGCACAGGTAGGCCGACCGCGGCGAGCGCGGGGCGAGCCGGCTCATGTACGAGCCGTTCACGAACAGGTGGTACGACTCGGACAGCGCGGCGATCGCGTCCTCGCCACGGTCCGGCAGCCGCCGGTACCGGCAGCCGGAGAGATCCAGGCCCAGGTGGCTGCCGAGCGCGTCGAGGTCGACGTCGGAATGCCCGATCAGGTCGACGTCGAGCCCGTCCGCGGCCAGCACCTGCGCGATCATGCCGTTGTGGCGCTCGCCGCCGCCCATCGAGTGCCAGAAGCGGTTGTAGACCGCCGCCCGCAGCCCGGGCGCGACCGGCGGGCCAGGTGCCACCGGCTCCACGGTCGTCGCCGGATCGGTCGCCGGCTGGTCGGTTGCCGCGGGCTCCCCGGAGCCGGGCGTGGTCATCGCTCCACCAGCCAGCTCTGCAGGCTGACCCGGCGTTCGGTGGCGGTCGCGCCGATCTCCCGGCGGCGGCGCAGCATCGCCGGCAGCAGCCGCAGGTAGGAGGCGAAGACCCGAACCCGCAGCACGGTGGGCCGCACCGCCGGGCGGCTGCGCGAGCGCAGTGCCTGTCGCCATGTCCGCACGGCGATCGACGCGGTGGTCAGCGGGTAGCGCGTGACCGCCGAGACGGCCGTGCGCACGGTCGCGTCCTTGGTCAGCATCAGCAGCCGGTTGCGGTCGGTGTGGAACACGAACAGCGGGGACCACTCGACGCTCGACGCCGAGTGGACGTGCCGCAGCACCGCGCCCGGGACGTAGCGGATCTGGTACCCGCGGGCCCGGATGCGCCAGGAGAGGTCGGTGTCCTCGTAGTAGAGGAAGAAGTCGTCGTCGAACCAGCCGAGCGCCTGGCCGAGCTCGGTCCGCATCGCCATGCCGTTGCCGCAGGCGGTGAAGACCTCCTCGGGGTTGTCGAACTGGCCGGTGTCGATCTGCTGGTAGCCGCGGTCGGCGCCGTAGCCGTCGGTGAGCACGATCCCGCCGACGTTGTTGATCACATCGACGCGCGGGGCGCCCTCGTCCACGGTGAACGACACGGTGGACGGCTCGGTGCCCACCGGCAGCGTGCGCGTCGCGGTGGTGTCACCGGCGCCGGCCCAGCCCAGGGTGACCTGCTTGGCGGTGTCCGCAGCCCAGGCGAGGCCGATGGTGACCGGGCCGCCCTCGGGCACCGGCACGCACAGCTCACCCTCGCCGCGGGTCCAGAAGAACGGCGCGTCCGCCGGGCCCTCGGCGCCGAAGGTGAGCTTCTCCCACAGCACCTCACGCAGCGCCTCGCGGCCGTTCACCGTCACCGAGCTCACCCGGACGCCCAGCTCGCGCGGGTCGTGCGGCCCCGGCGAGAAGGTGGGCGTCGACAGGGTCAGCCGCAGGAAGCGGGGGAGGAACACGACCTTGCCGGTGACGGCGCCGAGCCGGTTGCCGCCCGGCTCGGCGAACGGGGCCAGCAGCCGGGCCAGCCAGTCCGGCTCGGGGATCGCGTCGTTGTTCAGCAGTACCGCGTACGGGGTCGTGACACCCCGCAGGGCGAGGTTGTTGCCGCCGGCGAAGCCGAGGTTGCGGTCCGAGGGGACGAGCTTCGCCCACGGGTAGCGCTGTGCCAGCACCTCGCGCGAGTCGTCGGCCGAGGCGTTGTCGACCACGTGCGTCTCGAAGGTGAACGGCGCGTCCTGCTTGGCGACGGCGTCCAGGCAGGGCGGGAGCAGGTGGGCACCGTTCCAGTTCACGATGACGATCGTGGCGAGCGGCTCGGGTGCCGCCTGGCCCGTCATGGCCACGTTCATGGCCATGGTGGTCATCGCCCCGTTGCTCGTCGCCCGGTCCGTCATCGGCGCAGCCTCGCCTCGTAGTCGACCTTGAGCAGCCCGGCGACCTGCGGGCCGCTGACCCCGAACAGCTCCTCGAAGCGCCGTACCGTCACCGGCTGGCCGGTGGCCGCGTCCGACACCCGGACGTTGATCGCGAACGCCCCCAGCAGCTCGGGCAGCCGGGGGACGACGAAGTCCACCACGGCGGTCCCCGGGCCGGGACTGACCCCGCCCGGCGGGGTCTCCATCATCCAGATCGGTATCTCGCCCTGCCCCATGATCTCCACGTGCAGGTAGACGTACTGCGGCGCGCTGTCGGTGAGGTCGAGCTCGACGCTGACCGTGAGCTGCTCACCCGGGTCGTACTGCACCTCGGTCGGCCCGCCCGGGTTGCGGCTGAACGCCACCGCCGTCGGCTTCACCGGCGCCAGGTCGAAGGGGATCGGACTGTCCGCGGGCAGGCTGCCCAGCCGCTGGCGCAGCAGCTTCGTCCCGACGACCGGCTGCCCGTCGAAGATCAGGCCGCCGGACTCCAGCACCAGGATCCGGTCGCACATGTTCTCGATCAGGTCGAGGGAGTGGGTGACGAACAGGATCGTCCGGCCCTCGTCGCGGAACTGGGCGATCTTGGCCAGGCACTTGCGCTGGAACGCCTCGTCGCCGACGGCGAGCACCTCGTCGACGAGCAGGACGTCCGGGTCGACGTGCACGGCCACGGCGAAGCCGAGGCGCACGTACTGGCCGGACGAGTAGTGCTTCACCTCGTCGTCGATCTTGTGGCGCAGCTCGGAGAAGTCGACGATCGAGTCGAAGAGCCGGTCGATCTCGCGCTTGGACAGGCCGAGCAGGGACGCGTTGAGGTAGACGTTGTCCCGGCCGGAGAGCTCGCCGTTGAACCCCGCGCCCAGCTCCAGCAGGGACGCGATCCGACCACTGACGGACACGCTGCCGTGGGTCGGGCGCAGGATGCCGGCGAGTACCTTGAGCAGCGTCGACTTGCCCGAGCCGTTCGCCCCGGCGAGTCCCACCGTCTGCCCGCGGCCGATCTCGACGTCGATGTCGCGCAGCGCCCAGAAATCCTCGCCGCTCGTCGTGTCCCGCCGGACGAAGCGTTCCTTCAGGCTGGTGGCGCGCTTGTGGTAGGCGACGAACTTCTTGCCGACGCCGGCGGCGCGGATGACCACCGGCGCGCCCGGCGCCGGTGGTGCCGACGGCACGACGGCGGCCGGCTGCGCGGGCTGCATCGGGGGCGGGGCGAGCGGTTGCGACGGCACTAGAGGTCCTCGGCGAAGTCGGCCTGCAGCCGCCGGAACACTCGCAGCCCCAGCCACAGCACGGCCAGCGAGATGAGCCCGGCGATCGCCAGGTGTTCGAGGTAGTAGCGGTACCCCAGATCGGCAAGGATCGGCGCCGAGCCGGTCGAGTTCCCCTCGGGCGGATCGTAGATCGCCCGCTGGAAGGTGGTCACGACGACCGCCATCGGATTGAGCATGTACACCCACGTCCACTCGTTCAGCCTGTTCTCGATCAGGCCGAACGCGTAGACCATCGGGTTGATCCAGAACCAGGCGAGCAGGGCGACGTCCAGCAGGTGCTGGGTGTCGCGGTAACGGACGTTGAGCGCGGACACCAGCACCGACAGCGCCACGGTGAACAGCAGAGCCACCGCGCCGGCCGGGATCAGCAGCAGTAGCTCCGGCCCGAGCAGGCTGTAGCCGAACCCCAGCATGACGACGAAGAGCACCGCGAGCTGGAGCGCGAAGTGCACCGCGGAGAAGCCGACCGCCGACAGCGGCAGCACCAGCAGCGGGAAGCGCACCTTTTTCACCAGGTTGGCATTGCCCACCACGGCGCCGCAGGCGGCCGAGACACTGCCTGAGAACGCGTTCCAGACCAGCAGTCCCGACATCAGATAGAAGCCGAAGTTGTCGATCCCACTTTTCAGAACGACCTGGAAGACGAAGGTGTAGACGGCCAGGAGGAGCAGCGGATTCGCCAGTGACCAGGCGAAACCGAGCGACGACCCCTTGTACTTGACCTTCAGGTCCTTGCGGATCAGGTTTCGCAGCAGCTCCCAGCGGACCCGGGTCTGCGCACGGCTGCGATGGTCGACGTGACGCGCACCGGACCCGCGCGGACGGTTCGCCGGAGCGCCGCGCGTCGGCTCCGGTTTCGGGAGCGTGGACAGATCAGCCACCCTCGACATGGCCTGCTTCTCCCCGCGTCGGGCGTGCATCTCGGACCCGCACCGTGCTCGGCCCCTCCTCCGCCCAGCGCAACCGTCACCGGTTGGCCTCGAGTGTCGTCAACTCGGGTTCGTGACGATGGCCGTAGACCGTACCGCGCACCCGCCCGAGAGGTGATGCCCCCAGTCCGGTGACTGCCACCTCCAGGGTGGTTCATAGTATCGACCCGTCTATCTGGCTCCGGCCGGCAGCCGCCACGACCCGAACACCGCGTCTCGTACCCGAGCCGCATGTTCCCGCCGGGCGCCTGGCCGGCCCAGAAGAGGTGACCGGGGACCCGGTCGCCTGGAGGGGGCGGGCAGTGTTCACCGACGTCCGACTTCGCGAGGTCTGGTCGCATCTGGAGTCGGGCGGTGCGCAGGCCCTGACTCTGGACGTATTCGACACTCTGCTCTGGCGCATGGTGCCCGAGCCGGTTCACGCGTTCATCACCCTGGGGCACCGGCTGGCCGACCTCGGCCAGCTGCCGTCCGGCGTCACGCCGGGCGAGTTCGCCCGGCTGCGGGTCTTCGCCGAGCACAAGGCCAGGCTGCACTCGCACGAGGTGCGCGGCACCCACGAGGTGCGCCTGGACGAGATCTGGCAGGTTCTCGTCCCCGCGCTGCCCGGGGCGGGCAGCATCGGCGACCTGATGGACGTCGAGCTCGCCGTCGAGCGGGACCTGTGCCGCGCCGACCTGGCCGTGGTGGAGCTCGCCGAGCTCGCCATGACCAAGCTCGGCCTGCCGGTCTACCTGCTCTCCGACACATACTTCTCGGCCGCCCAGCTCGAGCGGCTGCTCAGCCGCCCGGAGCTCGCCGGGGTGCCGTTCACCCAGATCTTCACCTCCTCCGACTCGGGGATCAGTAAGAGCGACGGGCTGTTCCGGCACATGCTGGCGGCCTCGAACCTGCAGCCCTCGCGGGTCGTCCACCTCGGCGACCACCCGGTCGCGGACGTGGAGAGCGCCCGCGAGCACGGGCTGGTCGCCATCCACTACCCGAAGTACTCGGGTTCGCTGAAGGCGACGATCGAGCTGGAGGGCCTGCTCACCGGCCCCGGGGACGACACCCCCCTCGACGCCGCCAACGGCGACTACGGCATGACCGCGCTGCGGGCCCGCTCGCTGCACCGGGCGGACGCCGCCGCCGTCCCGCCGGGGCTGCGGCGCTACTGGGAGTCCGGGGCGACGGTGTTCGGTCCGGTCTTCACCGGGTTCGCCGACTGGGCGGTGGAACGCACCGGAGACCACGGCGCCGACCACATCTACTGCCTGATGCGGGAGGGTGACTTCCTCTCCCGGCTGATCGCCGACCCGGGCGCCGACGCCGGGGTGACCACCTCGACGCTGTGGGCGTCCCGGCAGGTCTGCGCGCTGGCCAACGTGTTCGAGGGCAGCCCCGAGGAGCTGCGCGGGTTCCTCGTCCGCCGGCACGCGCCCAGCGTCGGCCAGCTGCTGCGCCAGCTCGGGGTGGCCATCGACAACGTCGCCGGCATCTCCTCGCTCACCGACCGCCGGCTCGACGTCCCCGGCCTGCTCGACGACACCCTTGAGGCGCTGTGCTCCGACGAGCGCATCCGCAGCGAGATCGTGCTGACCGCCGGCCGGCTGCGTGACCGCTACGTCCAGTACCTCGACACCCAGCTGCCAGACTCGGGCCGCATCGTGCTGGTCGACCTGGGCTGGGGCGGCACCATCCAGGCGCTGCTCGCCCGGCTGCTCGCCTCCACCGGGCGCGAGTTCGACGTCGTCGGCCTGTACATGGCGACGAACGCCGCCGCCGGCACGCACCGCCTCGCCGGCCTGCAGATCGAGGGTTACGCGGCCTCCGGCGGGCAGCCCGAGCTGATGGCCAACCAGCTCATGCGCAGCCCCGAGGTGCTCGAACAGCTCTGTATGCCCGACATCGGCTCGCTGGTCTCCTTCGACGACGACGGCCGGCCCGTCCTGAGCATCGACCGGACGTCGCGGACCCAGGTCGCCCAGCGGACCGCCGTCCAGGACGGCATCCTCGCCTTCCAGCGGGAATGGCTGCGCTACCGGCGCTCGGAGACGGCGATGCCGTCGCTGTCCGAGCCCGGGGCCCGGCACGCGTCGCTGCGGACGCTGACCCGGTTCGTCTCCCGTCCCACCGCGGCCGAGGCGTCGGCGTTCGGGGCCTGGGCGCACGACGACAACTTCGGCTCCGACTCCACCGAGGGCCTGCTCCCGCCCGAGCTGGTCCGCCGGATGCCCTACCTGACCCCCGCGGACGTCGAGAAGATCACGATGCGGGAGCTGTACTGGCCCGCGGGCGTGGCCGGGGTCGCGAACCGGTCGCTCGCGGTGATCAGCGGCCTGGCGGCCGCGGCCGGGGTGCCCGCCGAGGAGGTCTCCCCGGAGGCCGCGGCCGGCCCCGTCGAGGTGTACGTCGACACCGGCACCGACTTCGTCCACGGGCAGAAGGAGACCGCGGTCACCCGTTCCGGCCGGGACGGGATGTCGATCGTGCGCCTGCGCATCGACGGGGTCGGCGTCCGGCGGGTGCGCATCGACCCGGCCGGCCGTCGCGGCCTGCTCCGTCTCGACTGGCTGACGATCTCGTTCCACCTGCACAACGCCGTCGAGCCGTACAAGGTGACCGTCACGTCGCTGGACGACCTCGCCGGCCAGCAGATCGCGCTGGTCGGGGTCCGCCTGCTGCAGGCCAACCTGCTGGAGATCGTCGGCGACGATCCCCAGATCATCTACACGATCGATTTCACCTCCCAGCCCACGCTGGGCGGAACGTACGCGATCGAGGTCGAGATGGCTTTCGGCTGGTTGGGGATCCGGGCCGACCCGCTTCAGGTGCGCACGGCCGGTGTCGCCCGCACCGGCCTGCCTGTCCGCGCCGCCCGCAAGATCCGTCGCGAGCTGGGCGGCCTGCGATGACGTCCGAGCCCGGCGGCCCGGAGGACACCGACGGGACCGGCCGGGACCGTGCGGACAGCCGGGACCGTGCGGCTCTGGGGCGGGATGCCGGGAGGCAGCCGGCCCAGGGCCAGGACGACCCCGCCGGCCAGCCGGGCGGGGTCGACGCGGCCGGCCGCTGGTTCCGCCCGTCGACAGACCAGACGGTGGCCTGGCCGGGCCGCTCGTCCGAACGCGGTGCCTCCGGCCCGGGGCAGTCCACGCCGCGGAGCGCGGTGCCGCCCGCGAGTGCCGCGCCGCCGCCGACCGTGGTGCCGCCGCCGACCGTGGTGCCGCCGGCGGCGCTGCCGCGGACCCCGGCCGAGCAGCGTCCGTCCGTGCGGCCCTCGGCGACGCCGCCACCGACCGCGCTGCCCCCGTCCTCGCTCTTCACGCCGCGCTCGGTGCCGCCCCCCGAGGCGGCCCCGGCCTCGGCGCCCGGCGAGCGGCCGACCGGACCTGTGTCGTCGCGGCCGTCCGGACCATCGGGCACCGCTGGACCACCGGTAGCCGCCGGGCCGCCGGTCACCCCCGGGCCGCCGGCAACCGCCGCGGAACGACCTGGGCCGCCGGGGAGCCCGACCGCTCCCGTCTCGTCCGGCTACGTCGTCTCTCCGGGGAGCTCCGCGACGTTCGACGTGCTCGCGGGTGGGTCGGATCCACTGGCTGGAGGAAGGCGTGGCAGCGCCGGGACCGCGCCACGTCGTTCCGCCGCGAGCGGCGGCGGTGTGCCGGGGCCGGGTTCAGGTGGCGCCTCGCCGGCCGGCCCCGAACTCCGGGCACCGGGCGGCGGCACCCGCGGTGAGGCCGCGTCGAGTGACGTGACGCCGGAAGACGCAGCCCCGGAAGACGCAGCCCCGAGTGGCACCGCCCCAGGCGGCACCGCCCCGGGTGGCGAGGCGCCAGCCGGCAGCGAGTCGGGTGATGCCGGGGCAGGCGGGGCAGGCGGGCGCGCACCCGCCGCCGCGGGGACGGATGTCGAGGTGCGCGACAGCTTCGCCGAGCTCGCGGCTGTCACCTACGACGGCGGCGACCACGCCCCCGAGATCACCGAGATCACCGAGAAGACACTCGCCCCCCTGCTGCTGCACTCACTGTCGGACCTGCGCGAGATGTGGGTTCCGCTGCTGGAGGCATCCGGCGCGCGCAGCATCGCCGAGATCGGCTCGGAGAGCGGCGTGACGACGTCCCTGCTCGTCGACCTGCTGCGGCGGGGCGGCGGCGGGCGGCTGCTGGTCATCGACCCCGAACCGGGCGTCGCGCCGTCCTCCGGCGGTGGTCTCGACGTCGAGGTCATCCGTGGCTACAGCCCCGAGGCGCTCGACGGCCACGCCCCGACCGACGCCTATCTGATCGACGGAGACCACAACTACGCCACGGTCCGCGGCGAGCTCGGGATGATCGAGACCGCCGTGCGTGACTTCGGCCGCTCCTACTTCCCGCTGGTGATCCTGCACGACGTCGGATGGCCCGCCGGCCGCCGGGACCAGTACTACGCCCCCGACCGCATCCCGGAGTCGGTGCGCCAGCCCAACTCGTGGGACGTCGGCGTGGAGATCGACAGGACGGACGCCGTCCCCGGCCGGGGCTTCCGCGGCATGGGCGCGTTCTCCTGGGCCCTGGCCGAGGGCGGCCCCCGCAACGGTGTGCGCACCGCCGTCGAGGACTTCGTCGCAGAGCATCCCGACCTGCGCTTCTTCACCATCGCGCCGATCTTCGGCCTCGGTGTGATCCTCGACCGCCGTGCCCCCTGGGCCCGCCGCGCCGCCGACCTGCTCGCCCCCTGGGTCGCCAACACCCTGCTGGCCCGGATGGAGCGCAACCGCGTCGACCTGTACCTGCGTGTCCTCGCGCTGCAGGACGACGCGGTCGGTGCTGCCCGCGCCCGGCAGCGGGAATGGGCCCGGATCGACGCCGAGCGCAGCGAAGCCGCCGCCCGTGACCTGCAGCGGCTGAACCGGATCAGCGAGCTCGAGCAGGAGCTGGCCGCCGCGCGCAAGGTCCCCCGCCCGCCGTGGGCGCCAGCATCCCCGGACGAGCCGAAGCTGGTCACCGCGGCCCGGATCGCCAACGCCGCGCTGCGGTCCCGCCTCGGTGGCGGGTCCAGCGGCTCAGGAGGATCCGGCGCGCCGTCCGCCGCGAGCTCCCCCGCCAGCCGCGTCGGCGGTGCCGTCGTCGCCCGGCTCGGCTCCGGCCTGACCCGCCTCGCCGACCACGGATCCGGCAACAACCGCCCCGCGGCCGGGCGCACCGGCCCGGCCGGATCTGCCGGATCTGCCGACGCCGAGCACTAGGCTTCCGAACCGTGGCGGTTGGGTGATAGCCAGGACTCACTGAGCCGCCACGCATTGGTGGAGAGCGCTGCCTTGCCGGTGGCGGGCCGCCCGACAGCACCGGTCGGTCCGGCGCTAGCAGACCGGCTGGTAGGGGACGTCCATGATGTCGCGTTGCCACTCGGCCTCGGTGATCTGGCGGGACGGGTCCGCGCAGGCGCGCGCGACCAGCCCGGCGTCGTCGATCCGGGAGATCCGGGCCGTGTGGTCGTCGCTGACGGACACGATGGACGTTCCGTCCGGAGTGAATTCGACGGCCTGGACCCAGTCGCCGTGGCCGGAGACCCGGCCGGCCGGTGCGGGCTGGCCCGGCGCGGTCAGGTCCCACAGATGGACGCTGGTATCCCAGCCGGCGGTGGCCAGGGTCCGGCCGTCCGGGCTGTAGGCGACGTCGAAGACCCACTTCTCGTCCGCGCGGAACGAGGCGGTCGCGCCCGGCCTGGTCGGGTCGGTGATGTCCCAGATCTTGACCAGGCCGTCGTAGGCACCGGTGGCCAGACGCCGCCCGTCGGGGCTGAAGGCCACTGTCCAGACGAAGTCCGTGTGCGTGGTGATGGCGGCCAGCGGGCGGGGCTGGCGCGGGTTGGCGATGTCCCACAGGCGGGCCGTGTGGTCCGCGCTCGCGGTGGCGAGGAGCTTGCCGTCCGGGCTGAAGGCGACCTCGTTGACCCAGCTGGTGTGCCGGTCGAGCACGGCGAGCTCGTGGGGCTGGCGCGGGTCGGTGATGTCCCACAACCGGGCGGTGTTGTCGTAGCCCGAGGTGGCCAGCATCCTCCCGTCGGGGGAGAAGGCGGCGTCGAGAACGTACCCGTTGTGCGCCAGCATGGGCGAGAGCTGCTTCGGCCGGGTCCGGTCGCTGATGTCCCACAGGCGCGCGGAGCGGTCGTAGCCGACGGTCGCGAGCAGCTTCCCGTCGGGGCTGAACGCCGCGTCGAGCACCCAGGCGCCGTGCGCGTCGATGGTCGACAGCTGCCGGGGACGCGTCCGGTCGGAGACGTCCCACAACCGGGCCACGTTGTCGGCGCCCGAGGTGGCGATGGTCCGCCCGTCCGGGCTGATGCCCAGGCCGAGCACGGAGCCGGTGTGCCCGGTCAGTGCGGTCGCGGTGGCGGCCGAATAGGACGTCCGCAGGCTGGCGCGGGCCTGCGGCACCGGGCTGATCCGGAACGCCGCGAGGCTCAGCCGCGCCGCGCGGCCGGCGTCGGAGTCGCGCACCGCCTCGGCGGTCGAGGCCACCCGCCGCGCCACGTCGGCCTGCGTCTCCTCCTTGCCGGCGCCGGTGCTGAAGGCGAGCGGGATGAGCGCGGCGATCAGCAGCAGCGCGATCACCGGCGCGGCGAACAGCGCGAACCGGCGCCGCGAGGTCGCCGCGAGGAACCGGGTGGCCCGGGGGCCGTGCCCGCCGCCCGGCGCCGGCTGGCGGGGGCCGCCGGCCTGGTCGTGCTCGGGCGCCGGCTGCGCGGGGACATCGGCGAGCGAGCGTGTCTCGTACCCCGCCGTCCCGCCGCTGGCGGCCGCGCCGGTCTTTCCCGCGCCGCCCGCACCGGCGCCCGTGCCAGCACCCGTGCCGGCCACGCCGCCGCCGGCGCCCGTTCCGGCCGCACCAGCGCCGTGGCCGGCACCGGTCGACTGGCGCGGCAGCGCGGCGCCGCCAGCCTGGCCTGACGGCGCGGCGCCGGCGGGAGCGCCGTCCGACGGTGGTGCCCCGGAGTCGGCCCGAGGGTCCGTGCCCGGGGTGATGACGGGGGGCGAACCGGTCTTGATGACCCGCGTGACGTCGGGGTCGGGATGGGTCGCCGGCCCCATGCCGACCAGCCGGAGGAACAGCTCCTGCGCGGACGGCCGCTCGGCCGGGTCCTTGCGCATGGCGTGCTCGACGATCGGCCGCAGTGCGGGGTCGAGGCCGTCCAGCAGCGGTTCCCGGTGGACGACCCGGTAGAGCTGGACCGGCGTCGGCCCGTCCCCGAACGGATAGGAGCCGGTGCCGGCATAAGTGACGAGCCCGCCCCAGGCGAAGATGTCGGCCGCGGCGGTCACCGCCAGGCCGTTGGCCTGCTCGGGTGCCATGAACGCCGGCGTCCCGATGCGCTGGATCTCCTGGCTGAGCATGGTCTGGGCGTCGAGGGCGCGGGCGATACCGAAGTCGATCACCCGCGGGCCGAGGGTCGAAAGCAGCACGTTGGACGGTTTGAGGTCACGGTGCACCAGCCCGGCACCGTGGATGGCCGTCAGCGCGGCGGCGACGCTGACCGCGACGCGCTCCAGGTCGGCCGAGCGCAACGGGCCCTCGACGGCCACGGCCTGCGCCAGCGTGAGACCGTCGACGTACTCGGTGACCAGGTACGGCTGCCCGTCGGGCGGGTCGACGACGTCGAGCACCTCGGCCGTGCAGAAGCGGGCGACCCGGCGCGCGACGTCCGCCTCCCGCCGGAACCTGGCCCGGAACTCGGGGACGCGGGCCAGGTCGGCCCGGATCACCTTGACGGCCACGAGCCGGTCGTCCGGGCTGCGCCCGAGGTAGACCGTTCCCATGCCGCCCTCGCCGAGACGTCCGAGCAGCCGGTAAAGCCCAAGTTGTTCGGGGTCGTCCGAACCGAGTGGCAGCGCGATGTTCGACGCGGCGGTGGTCGAGGGCCCGGTGGGATCCGGAGGCGGCGCGGTCTCCCAGTCCCGCTTTCGGCGCACGGCTCCCCCCGAACCGAGATGGCTGACACCGCAGAGCCTACGCGTGCGCTCCACAGCCTGGATTCAGTGTGACGGCACCGGGCTCGTCATGCTCGGCGGGTCGCCTTTTGCCGTGGAACGCGTCGTCGAGGTACTCGCCGCCTGGGAACGCCCCGACTCAGGAGACCCGGTGTCAACAGGTGTGGTGTCCATAGGGTCGGAGTCCACAGGTGCCGAGTCCATCCGCGCGGATTCGGTTGGTCCGGCCTCGGAATGCGCCGATCCCGAGTTCACCGGTGCCGAACCGGTTGATCCCGACGGCGCCGGTTCCTGATCCGACGGATCGGGACGCGCCCAGACCGAGCTTTCCGGCTCCGAATCCACAGGTTCGAGAACCGCCGGCCCCGAATCGACGAGATCCAGGCCCAGGGGCGCGGAGCCGGCCGGGTCCGGGTCGGCCTCCGGCCCGGAGCGGAACGCGATCCACACGCAGCTCACCAGCACTGCCAGCGCGAACGCGGCGCCGATCCACATCGTGGTGACGGCGGCGGCCGGCGGCCAGGGGGACCAGGCCGTCATCGCGTCCCAGGCGTCGACGAGATCGCCACCAGGGGGCTTCCAGAAGTACGGCAGAACGGTTTTGATCGACCACCACTGGGCCGCCGCGGCGGCCGCGAAGAAAAGGGCGGGAAAGAGCCGGGAGGCCCGCCGGCCGAATGCCAGAACACCCATTCCCACGCCGATCGCCAGCGAAGGTAGGCCCGCGTACAGATAGCGCCCCGAGATCCCGCTGACGTGGTGATGGTCGGCGAACGCCAGCGCCGACTGCAGGGTCATCAGCCCGAACAGGCCGATTGTCGGCCACAGCAGGAACAGTAGATTCACCCGCGTCCGGCTGTTGCGTCCCCGGATGATCGCCAGCGCGAAAAGAACGACCACGGCGACGCTCGCGGAGCGGACGAACTCCGTCGGCAGGTTCGACTCGAACCAGCCGAACGAGCCCCACCAGCGCAGGATCGTCCCGTTGACCAGTACCTCGGTGTAATCCCCCCAGTCATTCAGGTGGTCGCCGAGGGGGAATCCCGGGGTCTCGGGCTGGAAGGTCCGGTAGCGGACGACGTTGACGACCCACCACCAGCCGCCGAACCCGATCATGAGCGCGCCGCCGAGCAGGACCTGCCGCCACGGGGGCCGGGTCGAACCCGGTGGCACCGCCATGAGACCGGTCTCGGCGAGCAGGAACGGGTCGTCCGGGCCGCGCCGCGCCGCCGGCGCGGGCAGGGCGCGCGCGTCCCGCCGGGCGCGCCGCCAGGCGACGAGGTAGGCGAGCGCCACCATCGGCACGAGCACGATCGCCAGCGATTTCGAGAACAGGGCGAGCCCGATGAACACCCCGGCCCACGCGGCCGTGCGCAGGGACGTGTCCCCGCACAGGACGTAGACGATCGTCACCGTGGCCAGGCCCGCGGTCAGCGCGAGCAGGTTGTCGTTGTTGACGCTCGATCCGATGTGGGTGAGCTGCGGAATCGCCAGGGGCACCAGCGCGGCGCAGGTCGCCGCGACCCGGTTGCCGTCGCTGAGCCGGTGCGCCCCCGCCCACGCGAGCAGCGGGAGCGGCGTCACCATCAGCGCGCTCATCAGACGCAGGATCCCGATGGTGACGTCCCAGCGCAGGCCGTCGCCGTCGCCGCCGGGCAGCGCCCGGAGCACGGCGGCGCCCACCCAGTAGTACAGCGGTGGGTGCTGAACGAGCTGCTGGATCTCCCCGGGCGGCTGCGGCTCGCCGTCAGGCTGGCGGGTGTCTCCCATCTCGTCCCAGGTCGGCCGGTCGGCGCGCGGCGTGGCGTCGCCCTTGGCGATCGGGGCGTAGTCGAGGTCGTAGGGGAGCGCGTCGGTTCCGTAGGGTGACGCGGCGATAGTGCCGACCCCGTCGGGACGGACGAACGCGTGGCCGGGATGCGGCCATCCGGCGCCCTGGACCAGCCGCATCACCGCGTCGACGTGGTTCGGCTCGTCGGGCGCGTGGTACTGCGGCACCAGCACCGACCAGCTCGCGAGCAGCGCCGCGAACAGCCCGGTGATCAGCCAGATCGGCAGCGGCGCCGAGCGCAGCAGCATGATCGGCCGGAAGCGCGCTCCGACCGGGTAGCCGGCGGGGGAGGCGGCCAGCGACACGGACACCGGCTCAGCGCCAGTAGTCGATGTGCCCGACGATCTTCGCCGGTGAGCCGGCAGCGACCGCCTTGGGCGGGACGTCCTTCGTCACCACGGCACCGGCGGCGACGACGGCGCTCTCCCCGACGGTCACACCCTTCAGCACGATCGCCCCGGCACCGATCCAGGCCCGGTCCTCCAGCACGATCGGCCCGCTCATGGGCTGTTCCACGCCGTCCACGACCATCGGATGGAAGTCGTTGTCGAGCAGCTGGGTGTTCCACGACACGTTGCAGTAGGCGCCGATCCTCACCCGCTCCCGGACGAGGATCTTCGCGAAGCCGTTGATGTTGGCGAACGGGCCGAGCTCGAGCACCCCCGAGTCGACCACGACGCGGATCCCGCGCTGCAGCGAGACGACGCCCTCGCAGCGCACCCGGCCCTCCGGGTGCACGCGCAGGATCGAGACGTCGTGCTTGGTGGTGAGCCCGAACGGGGCGAGCCCGATCCGCAGCGCGGCGCCGTCGGCGAACTCGATCCGCTCATGACCCTCGATCACTGTCGGCGAACCGATCCAGATCGGCTGCTTGTGTGCGAGTGGATACCGAAGACCGGCCACGAACGAACGGGCCGAGGTCTCCCGCGCCGCCCGCAGAGTCCGCACATGGCGCACATACTCCCGTAGATCACCTCTGAACGTCCCCACGAGCGGTAACAGTAGGCGCAGTCGGGGGGCGACCGGAGTTCGGGCCCCGGCGCAGGCCGTGTCACCCTGGAGAGCGGACTGCCCGCGACCTGCCGGGGACGGAACGCGGGCGCGCAACGACGACCGGGAGTCACACCGACGTGAGTGTCAGCGCCATCCATCCAGCCGAACAGCCGACCAAGACGGCTGTGGAGACACCGCCCTACGTGACCGTGGTGCTCCCCTGTTACAACGAGCAGGATCACGTCGTCCTCGAGCTCGAGCGCATCACGGCGGCGATGGACGTCAGCGGGTACAGCTACGAGCTGCTGGTGATCGACGACAAGTCGACCGACGGCACGCTGGACGTCCTGCGCGACGTGGCGGCGAACTTCCCCCATATGCGGCTGATGCCCTTCCGGCGCAACGGCGGCTCGGGCACGGCGCGGCGCATCGGCACGCAGGAGGCCCGCGGGAAGATCGTCGTCTGGACCGACGCGGACATGACGTACCCGAACGAGCGCATTCCGGAGTTTGTTCGCTACCTGGACGAAAACCCTGACGTCGATCAGGTCGTCGGTGCACGGACGACCGAGGAGGGCACGCACAAGTGGGCCCGCGTGCCGGCCAAGTGGTTCATTCGCATGGTCGCGCAGCGGCTGTCCGGGACGAAGATTCCCGACCTGAACTCCGGCCTGCGCGCGTTCCGCCGGGACGTGTCGCTTCCGTACCTGCGCCTGCTCCCGCCGGGATTCTCCTGCGTCACCACCATCACCATGGCGTTCCTGTCCAACCAGCACCCCGTGGACTACCTGCCGATCCACTACGCGAAGCGCTCGGGGACGTCCAAGTTCCACCCCTTCAAGGACGCCCGTCGATACATCCTGCAGGTGCTGCGGATGGTCATGTACTTCGATCCGATCAAGGTCCTGATGCCGGTCGCCCTGTGGATCATGGCGCTCGGTTTCGTGAAGTTGATCGTCGACCTCGTCCGGTACGACCTGCGGGTGACCACCTCCACGCTGCTCGCGATCCTCGTCGGGTTCCAGATCGTGGTCCTCGCGCTGATCGGTGACCTGGTGGCCCGGTCACGCAGCGACACCTGAGCCTCGGCGTGCGTATCGCGATCATCGGGCCGACCCACCCGTACAAGGGCGGCATAGCCCAGCACACCACCGAGCTGGCGCACCGCCTCACCGCGCGCGGGCACGAGGTGCGGATCGAGTCGTGGTCCCGCCAGTACCCGGCGCGGCTCTACCCCGGACAACAACGGGTGGACACCCCGGAGGGGACGCCGTTCGCGGCGACGTCCTACCCGCTGTCCTGGCGCCGCCCCGACTCGTGGTTCCGGCTGGGCCGCCGGCTGCGTGCTCCGGCCTCGGGCGGCCCGGGTTCCGGCGCCACGGTGGACCTTGTAGTCCTCGTCGTCGTCACCCCGATCCAGGCTCCCGCCTACCTGGGCATCCTGGCCGGGCTGCGTGGGCGTTCGGGGGGCGGCCGGTCGTCCCGCGGCGTCCTCGCGCTGTGCCACAACGTGCTGCCGCACGAGCGCCGGCGGATCGACGAGCCACTGGTCTCCGCGGTGCTCCGCCGCTGCTCAGCCGTCCTGGTGCACACCGAGCCGCAGGCCAGGCTCGCCGCGGAGCTCACCGCCGCCCCCGTGCGCGTCGCCGAGATGGCACCCCACCTGTGGACCGCCGCCGGCGGGGACATGATCCTGTCCGGGTCCGGGTCCGGGTCGGCGCACGCGCCAGAGGCGGGATCGTCGCGGCCGTCGCCGTCGCGCGAGTTGCTCTTCTTCGGGCTGGTCCGGCCGTACAAGGGCCTCGACGTGCTGCTGCGCGCCCTCGCCGCCGGCCCCGAGGACGTCCGCCTGACCGTGGCCGGGGAGTTCTGGGGCGGCATCGAGAGCACTCGTACCCTGGTGGCCGAGCTGGGCCTCGGCGAGCGGGTCACGCTGCGCCCCGGCTACGTGCCGGCCGAGGACGTCCCCGCCTTGTTCGCCGCCGCGGACGCGCTGGTCCTGCCGTACCGGGCCGGCACCGCCTCGCAGAACGTCGACCTCGCGCACCTGCACGGTGTCCCCGTCGTCGCCACCCGCGTCGGCACCCTCACGACGTCCGTGCGTGACGGCGTCGACGGCCTGCTCGTGCCGCCCGACGACCCGGCGGCGCTGGCGGCGGCCCTGCGCCGGCTGTACGAGCCGGGAGTCCTCGCCGCCCTGCGCGCCAAGGTGACTCCGCCCGACGTCGACAGCGCCTGGGACAGCTACCTCGACGCAGTGCTGAAACCGTGCTGACGGCGAAGGCGCCGCTGTCGGCGGCTCAGGAGCGGGGCAACCCGAAGTGTGTCGCCTATGAGTGTGTTCAGTTGGGTGTTCAGCGGGTCGGGACCAGGTCCCGCCTGGTGGGAAAGGCAGACTGTGCGCCATGAGTTCCCTACGTGACGACGCCCTGGCCTACGCCGGTCACCAGGTGCATGTCATGCGCCGCCGCGAGGTCGGGACCCTGCTCTCCTGGGCGGGCGACCTGCACGGACGGACCATGCTCGACGTCGCCGGCGGTGACGGCTACTGGGCCGGCCAGGCGGTCCGCCGCGGCGCCCGCGCCGTCAGCCTGGACCTCGCCCGCCACAAGCTGGACTTCGGCAGCCGCCTGAAGCACCGTCCCAGCCTCGTCGAGGGCGACGCGCTGCGCCTGCCGTTCGCGCCCGCCACCTTCGACATCGTCATGTCGGTCTGCGCGATCGAGCACTTCGACGACGGCCCCGCCGCCCTCGCCGAGATGGCCCGCGTGCTGCGCCCCGGCGGCGACCTGGTGATGTCCGCGGACGCCCTGACCCGGGCCGACCGCTGGCCGGACCTGTTCGCCAGCCACCGCGAGCGCTACCACGTGCAGCACACCTATCCGGGTGAGCAGCTCACGAAGCTGCTCGCCGACGCCGGGCTCGAGGTGGTCCGCCAGACCTACATGTTCCGGTCCGAACGGGCGGAGCGCCTCTACCTCAACCTGTCCGCCAAGGGCGGGCGCATCGGCTGGAACGCGGCCGCGGTCTTCTCCCCGCTGGTCGCCCTCTCCGACCGCCGTGCACCCGACACCACGGGCAGCGTCGTGCTGACCCACGCCCGCAGGCGGCAGCCCTGAACACCCCGCCCCCGCGGCCGCGCACACCCCGGCCACGGACGTCGACAGCCCAGCTCCGGCCGGCCCAGGACCGGCCGGCCCAGCTCCGGTCGGCCCAGCCTCGGGTGGCCCAGGACCGGGTGGCCCAGCATCGGGTGGCCCGGCTCCGGATCGGAGCCGTCTCGTGAGCGCGCCTGCGCCTCCCGCGCAGAAACTGCTGGCCGCGTTCCTCACCGTCATGCTGTTCGCGCTGGTCATCTTCGGTCTCGGGGCCGCGTTCGACTCCTTCGGTCACCGCGGCTGGGGCTACGTCGTCGGCATCAGCTGCTGCATCATCATGGTCATCGCCGGCCTGGCCGCAGCCCGCCGCGACCGCTGACCCACCCCCACCTGTCTGAGGATCTGTGGCGGGTCAGTGAGTCCA
>NZ_SJXI01000060.1:0-71861 GCF_004337455.1 Parafrankia sp. BMG5.11
CCGGCGAACTGGGAAGAGCCGGATATCGAGGCCGCTTTCGTCATGCAGAGTGAGGACGTCAACCGGGCAGCCACTTAGAAGGACGGAGAGTTCGGCTTCGGCCTTACTCTTGACGGTGGTCTGTTTACCCCCGGCGTAGACCGTGACCATCTCATCTCCGCGTTCTATTTCAGGGGCAAACTCCGTCACACACACAACCGACGTCGGAAGTTCTCCGGGCGGGAAACAGGGTGCCTGACGGGCCGGTGGCTGCGATCTCTCCCGAGATCTCAAATAGGATTCCGGTGGGCTCCCCCTGACAAGGTCGATCACGGCGGCTTCGAGTCTCTGCCTTTCGGACTCCCGTTCCTCCGGAGAGCCGGAGCGGGTCAGATCCTGCCGGAATAGCTCAGTCTCTCGGGCGCGATCGGCGAGCCACGAGAACCAGTCAACCCCGGTGCGCTTGACGAAACCGAAAGTCAGATGAAGGCTCAGCGGGTCCTGATTTCCATCACGGGCCGCCTGATGCCAGTATCCGCGTGGAATGTGCATTACGTCGCCCGGCCCCATCGTCCCCTGCCAGACCGTTTCTTCGGAGACAACGGAGTTCGGACCCGCGTCACGGTACATCGGGACCCGACGCGAATAGCTCCGGACATCCCACGTCTTCTCACCGGCGAGTTGAACAACGATGACGTCGTGATCGTCCCAATGAATCGGAAATCCGGAACTCGAACGGGTCGTGAGATATGCGTTCACCTGAACGAGTTCGTGTGACCACCACTGGAGGGCTCGGGTTGCAACCTCCATTGTTGGATCGAACGTGTCTAGGGCGTCGAGTACGAGGGTTGCTCCGGAGTCGAGAAGCCTAGCGAGTGCGCCCGGATCGACGACTCGGATATTCTGTCGTCGTCTGTTCGGCTGTGATCGGAGATAGTCACTCGGGTGCAACTCGGCTCCATTTTGGAAGCATCGGAGTTGCGGTGGTTCCAGGCTACGGCGCATCACGATGTCGAGGAGCCGAGTCGAGGTCATCAACTGCCGACAAATAGAAGGGTCTTTCAAGCTTCCTCGGGCGAAGGAGGTACCAAGGGGCGAGACATCCGACCAGCCCAACGCCGTCTGAATTCCTTGGACCAAAAGGTGGTCTACGAGAGTCAATTTGACCTCCTGATCTACATAATTCGCGGGGCGTCGGGCCGGACGGAGTCTCTACTCGGTCAGTCCTCCGGGAAGTTCAGACCGTCGCCGCTCCCACCGTCGCTGCGGCCGGTGCTTCCGCCGTCCGAATGCTCGACGTCGAACCGGTCCTGAATCACGGTCAGGGTTTCGACGGCCACCACGAGATCGTCAGTGGGTTCCATATCTACCTCCTACAATTTGAGCTACGGCAAGATCTTTGCCGTAGTATGGAGCCTATTTTGGGGAACGGAATATTGACGGAGAAATGCTTGCCGTGGCTTTCGGTTCATGCCGCTTGATCTCGTAAATGGAGTCCCGACCCTCGTTGAGGATCGTCACGCAACAGGCGGCATGCTGGGCTAGCGCCACCTCGGCAATATCTTTCAAGGCCAGACCCTCAACGGAGTTCGGCGGTAAGTAATGCTCCATTGGTCGATGGTTGTCCCATTCGACTACAACGTAAGGCATTTTTTCCTGATCAATCCATGACCTGAAGGCGGTCGACAACTCGCCGCAACGCGGCGAGATTAACCCGGTTGATGTCGAATACTTCTGTCTCGGGAGGGGGAATCGCTGTCGGAGTGCGGGCCGGAAGATCGCTGGCCGTGCGGGGAACTGTCGCCCTATCGACTTCGGTCACGATCTTCTGCCCCATCTGTCGCCTACCGTTCGTCAAAGCGGGCAATAACCCGCACGACCTCGCGTGTATCCGAGAGGATTTCAACTCTGGATAGGTTCGGGTCATCGGAGATGGCGCGTCGAGCCAACTCGGGGAGATCAACCCCACGTCGGACCTTCCACTCCGGGACGTACCAGAGTGTCCCGACCGTGTCCGCAAACAGGTTCAGGTACGCCATGGTTCCGGCACCACCGGCAGGGGCATCAGACCGTCGTCAGATGCCGGGCCCGCAGCATCCGTGTCCGCCACGGGACGGTCATCGTCGAAGATCTGCACCCGCTTAGCGGCAGGCAAGAGACGTGCCAGACGAGAGGCAAGCTCCGGAAGATCGGCATCTCCGAGCAGTTCGGAGTTGGTCATTGTCATCGCGGGTGAGCGGCTGTCCACGTAGTGGACGACGACGGTCAGCATGGGGGTAGGTCCGAGGTCACGACCGTGTCCCGCGTCGCGCGCCGCTCGGGGGTCAGCGTTGCGCGCGGCTTCTCGGTGAAGAGGATGCGCGAACGGGCATCGTCGAGCAGCTCGACAGACAGGACGTCAGGCTCCGACAGTGCCTCACTGGCGAGTGACTCCAGACCGGCGGCCACCACGTAAGGCCACTCAAGGTAGGTGACGGTTGGTGGCGCCCCCTCTCGGGTGCACTTCACGTATGGCACCGGTGTCCCCCTAGTGGCGGTCGTGCGGGTGCCCCCGGGTGTACCGGCATCGGGTGCAGCAGCCCACCCGGGGGCGTCAAGGTGGGCGCCCCGATCGTGTGCGGTCCGACTGGGTGGTTTCGGAGCGCCCATACGTACAGTGGCGGACCGACCACATCAGTGCCACGGCACCGATGATGCAAAATTGATGCATCCGTGAGGCACGAGGGGAGTTGGCCGATGGCTCGAAAGCAAAGCAGTCTGGCCCGTAGGCGCCGCGCCATGGGCTACACCCAAGAGGCATTTGCGGACCAACTGGGCGTCGATCGGACCACAATTGGACGGTGGGAGCGTGGCGAAAGCGAGCCTTCCCCGGACAGCCGAAAGCGGCTCAGCGAAACTCTTGAGGTATCTCCAGAGAAGCTAGATGATCTACTGACTGGATCGCTGGCCCTGGGCTCGAAGCCGGATGGCGGTCACGGTAATCTGATCGACGACCACGACACTTTCGCATCCGGCGAAGTCGTGGTCCTCCGTGAACCCATTACGGGCGCGTACGTTCGATCAATTCATCGGCGGATTGAATCGCTTCTCGGTCTGGATCACATGATGGGCGGTCGACAATCTGCACCATTGGCTGTCCGAGCATTCGATGAGGTTCACCAGAGGATGGGTGTTTCACCGCTCGGCGAGCGTGACCGTATAGACGCATATGCCGCCGCGGGTGAGCTAGCCGAAGTAGCGGGATGGTTTCTCTACGAGGCAGCGGACCACGCTGCGAGTCGCAGGATGAACCATGAGGCACTGGCTTTGACCCGGCTAGCAGGGAACCGAACGATCGAACTTCTGATTTTGCAGAACATGGCGATGAGTGCTGGTCATGTCGGTCGACCCATGGAGGCCATGAATATCACCCGAAGCATCCTTGATTCCTCGCCGTCGCCTACTGTCGAGGCGCTTTTCCGATTCCGGGAGGCGTTGACCCATGCGCAATTGGGGAACGAATCGGAATCTCGACGGGCGCTAGAGAAAGCGGTGTCGCTTCATTCGGACGGCACCGACGATTCTGACCCGCCATGGGCATGGTGGGTGGATGATCGCCAGGTGTCATGGTTTCAGGGCAGAGTCGAGCGTGACCTAAAGAATGCTGGACGTTCTATTGAGAAGCTAGCCGACGCGGTTCGGTATACGCCAGTGGACCAAACTCGGTCCAGGTATTATCATCTTGCCGATCTCATGCGGGCTCAGGTGGAATTCGGAGCGTACTCAGATGCAGAACTGACCGCGCGCGAGATCACTGAGTTTACGGGTGTGATCAAATCCGGGTTGGTGTCTGAGATTTTTGACGATGTGCTGGCATCTGCCGAGATGGCTCCGGCCCGCGCAAAGAGCGTTGTAGCAGCACTGCGCGACGGGCTCGGGGTGCAGAGATGATCATGTGTGTTGCCGCGCTGTGCACGGGCGCACCCCCTACCCCGTCCGGGCGATCCTCAGTCGTCACGTGACGACCGGCGGCATCGGGGGCCCAAGGCTCGGTCGGAATCGAGCGTGACCGACCTGTGCTTGCTGTTGCAAGCGCAGGTCAGCGCGTTGCTGCTGAGGAGGTAGGTACTTCGGTTGCGGGCTTGCCCGCCCCGTTGGGACCGAGGAAACCGGTCACGCGACCCGGTTCGACCCGAAATCTGAGCCGGTCCACGGCGACGGTCGGCCCGTAGCGTTTGGTGAGATCCCGGACGTCGATGAGAACCCGGGGCGGTCGTTCCTTCTTGGTCGTCATGGTCGTAGTAAGCGCCATGGCACGCTACGAGCGGATCCCCTGGCGGTCTTGACTTCGCTCCCTCTCATGGGGGAGGTGCCCGGTGGCGGCGGTGAGCATCATGGAGCAGTGCCGCTCTTTGTCGCTGCCCTGCTCCGGCCCGCTGTCTACACGCGTTGGCTGCATCTGGCCATGGGCGGGGTCTTCGCTGGCACCTGTGTCATGGTGGTACCCGGTTTCGACGAATCCCTGCCACGCACCCTGCTTTTCTGCCTGATCTCCCCATTGCCGTTGCTGGCGCTCGCCGCGATCGTGCCCGGGACCCGCCACGCGGAGGGTGTCCAGGCGCGATGGCTCCTGAAACCGCGGGATGGCGCCGAGATCAGCCTCGCGCCCTCGCGTACACTGTACGATCGGCGGCGGACCGGGCTTTGGCTGGCCTTCCGCGTCTGGCTCGGAGTTGCCGTCCTGGCACTGACGGCCAACGGGTTCACCCTCGCCGTCCAGATCGGTTTTGCCCCTTTCCGGCAGGGGCCACTGCAGGTCGCCGGAATCCGGGTACTGGACAGTGATCGCCTTCTCCTGGGGCCACTTCTGGCGCCGCCCCTGATCCTTGCCCTGATGTGGACGATCGTCGCGGCCGGCGCGCTTCAGGTGCGAGCGGCCCGGGCCCTCCTCGGCCCGTCTCCGGCCGAGCGGCTGGCGGAGGTCGAGCACCGGGCTGAGCAGCTCCTGGAACGCAACCGACTCGCCGCGGAGCTGCACGACTCCATTGGCCATGCACTCACCCTGACCATCCTGCAGGCAGGCGCGGCAAGAGAGCTCGCGACCACCGATCCCGCGTTCGTCCACCGTGCCCTGACGGTCATCGAGGAGACCGGGCGGCGCGCCATGGACGATCTCGAACGGACCCTGGGGCTCCTCCGCGACGCCCCCGTGGGACCGCGGGCCCGTCCCACGCTGGCCGAGCTCGACACCCTGCTGGACAGCGCACGGACCGCAGGAACCCCGATCCTCGCCGACGTCAGTCCACGGACCGACGACATCCCCGGGGTCGTGTCGCGGGAGGCCTACCGGATCCTGCAGGAGGCGGTGACCAACGCACTGCGGCACGCGCCGGGCCGCACGGTGGCGATCGACGTCGCTGTGGACGACGCCTGCCTGGAGCTGCGTGTCGCCAACCCACTGCCCGCCAGGTCCGCCAGCCCACCGCGGCAGGACGGCAAAGGCCTGCGAGGAGCGAGGGAACGTGCCGTCCTCCTCGGCGGCGAGTTCAGCGCGAAGCCCCAGGACGACCGATGGATCGTCGAAGCCCGGCTTCCCCTCGGCATGGGATCCGGTGTTCAGGCCGTGCGTCGCGACCTGATCGGTTCCAGTTACGACAATGGCACCGCCCCAGCGGACGGTCGGTCGTGACAGCGGACGGCCGCTGGGAAGATCCCGGTTGTGTCCGCGACACCCTGAACATGAAACGCGCCCAGGCTGGCCCGGCGCCGGTTTCAGTCCTTCTCGTCGACGACGAAGAACTGGTGCGTGTGGGGCTGCGGGTCATCCTGGAGTCAGGTGGCGAGATCGACGTTGTCGGAGAGGCCTCTGACGGCTCACAGGTCGTGCCACTGATCCGGGAGAAGAGCCCGGACGTCGTGATCATGGACATTCGGATGCCGAGGGTCGACGGGCTGGCGGCCATCCGGGAGATCCTCGCAGACGTTGCCGAGCCCCCGAAGATCCTCGTGCTCACCACCTTCGAACTGGACGACTACGTCTACGAAGCGCTCCGCAGCGGGGCCAACGGGTTCCTGCTCAAACGAGCCCGGCCCGCGGAGATCGTCCAGGCCGTCCGCACGATTGTCTCCAGCGAGAGCCTGCTGTTTCCCGAAGCGATCCGGTACATGGCAGGCAGGCGACCGAACCGGGAGGCCCACGAGACGATGCGACGGGCCGTGCTCACCGACCGGGAGGCCGACGTACTCCGGCTGATCAGCGAGGGACTGTCCAACAACGAGATCGCCAACCGGCTGTACCTCGGTGCCCAGACCGTCAAGACCCACGTGAGCAGCGTGCTGGCCAAGCTCGGCGCACGTGACCGCACCCAGGCGGTCATCATCGCCTACGAGTCCGGCTTCGTGGAGGCCGGCAAGCCCTAGCGTGGTCGCTACGCATCGTGCCTACGTTCACGCTGCCTGTCGTTGCGTTATGGTGGGTTCGGTGACGACTGAGAGGGTAGAAGCCCTTCCTGTTCTCATATTCTCCCCACGATCGGCACCCTGAATCCGTACTCTCGTGGTGGCACCGTGAAAACCCACCGCTGGTCCGGATGCAGATGGCAGTCCCACAGTACTAGATCCGTGCCATTTAGGGTGCTGCCGCGGTTCGCCAGCCCCACACACCTGCGGGACGGATAGTTGCGAATCATGTAGGTGTTCTCACCGAGAGGATAGAATTCCCACTGCTGGTCGGGGTCTCCGTTGCAGCGCTCCAGTACCAGCGGGGTGCCGTTGGTTGTACTACCCCCGACACCCAGTCCCACGCATTTGTTTCCTGCGGCTGTGCTGACTATCAGACCGGTGGTACCGGCGCCGTGCCAGAGCTGGTCGATATGGTAATGGCAGTCCCACAGTATGAGGTGGGTGTTGTCGGCGGTACTGCCCCGGTCGGCCAGTCCTACGCATTTCGCGTCGGCCGCGGAGCTACGTATCGCAGTAGAGTTCGCGCCTTCGGCGTATGCCGCAGACGGTGCGCCGAGTGCGGCCAGAACGAGCGTGAAGAGCAGGGAGAGCAGTGTTTTGATCCGGTGAGTGGTCACAAAAAACTCCAGTAAAGGTGGGTGACTCCACGATGATTGCCGAGTGCCGTGCTTTCAGCTGCGACCAGAAGTATCCGGATGGTGGTTGCAAGTGGGTTGTACAGCGGTAGCGGCATGGTCGCGGGGGTCCACAAGGTCGTGTGACCGGAGCTGGACACGGTAATTCCTGGCGTCCGGCGCAGACCTCGTCCCGGTCAGCTCCTGGCACGGTGGCCGCGCGGTGCGTGGCCGGACTCGTAGTCCTGGCGGCCGTCGTTGAGCCACTCGTCCACCCCTCCGGAACGGAGTTGGGACCGTCCGCTAGCCTGACGCCCTTCCGAAAGGGGTACACGTGGGAATACGCCGGGCGGCATCCGCCCTGGTTGCGCTCGCGGCCATTACCGCACTCACTGCCTGTGAGAGCAATCCCGAAACGGCGGACACCTCACCTGGGCCTACCGCTTACGAACGCGCCTACGCCGCCATCTGCAACGGCGTCGCGCCAGCCACCCCATCCACCAACGTGCCCGGCCTGAATACCGCCATCGAACAGGAATCCTGGCGGTGGGGTTCTGCAAGGAAGACGCGAAGCAAGATCGGAAGACCTGGGCTACACCCGAAGCCGTGAACGCAAATTTCGGCGGCGTCGGTGCGCGGCGCGCGCTCCGCAACAGCCCGCCGGACTGTGTCAGCGTTCGACTCACCCCCGCAGAGCCATTCTGCGACTGACCGGTGCCGAACGCATCGGCCTGAGCGGCGCGACCGCCGACGAGCTCGAAGCGCTGATCTATCGTTACCGCACCGACGCCGGCACGCTCGAGTTCATCTGGTTACTCATGGCGGTAGGGCTCCCCCGGTGACGTGCTGCCATACTTTGCGGGTGTTCGACGGGGGTCACGACACCGCAGGTTCCACCGATCGCTGGGACTTCTTCGTCTCCTACACCCAGGCCGACCGCCCCTGGGCGGAGTGGATCGCCTGGCAGCTCGAAGCGGACGGCTTCCGGGTCCTGCTCCAGGCATGGGACATGGTCGCCGGCACCAACTGGACGCACGCAATGCAGAGCGGCATCCGGGACGCGACCCGAACCCTGGCTGTGCTCTCAGCCGCCTACCTGGACTCGGCCTACGGCACGCGGGAATGGCAGGCCGCGGTGGCGGCGGATCCGGACAGCGCGCGCCGACGGCTGATCCCGGTCCGGATCGAGGACTGCGCCCGTCCTGGCCTGCTCGGTCAGGTCGTCTCGTTCGATCTGTTCGGAATGGCGGAGCATCGCGCCCGCGGTGCGCTGATGGCGAGAGTCCGGGAGGTGATCGCGGGCCGGGCCAAACCGGCGCGTGAACCCCTCTTCCCCGGCCTGCCTGCTGTACCCGGACCGCGGGTGCTCCCGAACGCCGCGGCCTCACCGGCCTTCCCGGGGGCCAGCGATGAGCGCGCGGTCCCGATGCCAGACCGACCGGCCGAATTCCATGCCCTCCTCATCGGCGTTGCCTCGTATGAGGATGAGCGGCTTCCCGCGCTGCCCTGGCTGTCGGGCATGCTCGACACCGCGGCGGAGCAGCTGGAGTCCGTCGGTTACCGCACGGAGATCCACGACCGCTCCCGGTCGGGTACGAGTGCGGTGAAGGCGGCTGTCCACGGCTTCCTCAGCAGCGCCGCGCCCGGCGCCACCCTGCTTCTCCTCCTCGCGGGGAACGGCGTCCACCGCGCTGGCCGAGGTGCGGACGCCGGCCGGGATTTCCTCGTTCCCGCGGATGCCACCGTGGGGTACCAGCCTTTCTGGGATCTGTGCGTTCCAGTCGACTGGTCCAGGCCGCTCGCCCGCACCGCCGCCGCACGTGTGCTGATCCTGGTCGACGGCAGCACCTGGTTCGAGGACGGTGTCCGTGCCCTGGTCACGGATGAGGGATGGGGCGCCGGTCGTCTCGACGCCGCATCGGCTGTCGACGTCGCCTACCTTTACCGTGGGCAGGCCGCGGCCGGCACGGGGCCCGACGACGAGCCCCGCGATCCCACCGCTTGCCCGTCGCTCACCCGGGCGCTTGTGGACGTGCTCTCCACACGCCCGCTGCCGGGCACTCTCGGGGAGTTGCACGCCGCGCTTGAACGCGCGATGTCACCCCTCGTGGGCGATTCCGCCGCCCACGGGTCAGGCGAGCGACCCGGCACGCCCGACCCGCGGATTCTTCCAGGACAGCGCGCCGCGAACGCGGGCCGCGGTGACGGCTCCGAGTACGAGGGCCCCCGCTGCCTCCTGCGCCCGCTGTCCTCCTGCGATCCGCACCGATTCCGTCCCTTCCCCCCGCGGCCCGGCGGGGACGCCGCTGACACCCCTCCACATGCCTGGACGGCCGCCGCCGACCATCACCGAGCCTGGGAGCGGACGGCTGACAACCCTGTCACCGCCGCTCTCCGGGCCGCCACCGGCGCGCTGGTCGACCGCCTTGGCCGGGCATACGACGAGGCGGTCGCGGTCCTGGCGGACGATCCCTGGCACGACCCGGATCTCGCCCGCCGGATGGCCCGCCGGGTCGAGTTCCTCGTCGGCAAGCTCCCGCCCGGGCCGGAGGAGCTGTCCGCGGCCGATGCGGCGCTGCTCGTCGCCGGGCCTTACCTGCACCAGACCGTGTGGACGATCCTCGTCGCCCGAGCCACGGTCGCCCACCCGAGCTCGGCCGACGTTCCGACCGGCCGGGTCGACCGCGTCGAGTTCGACGCCTTCACCCGCACCCATCCCCGGCTCGTCCGCCGCATCGAGCGGGCACAGCTCTCCGGTGACCAGACGTCTGCCGCGTTCGTCGCCTGGTGGCTGGCCCACAAGTGGTGCGAGTCCAACGTGACGGCCCGGTGGGAGGCCGTGCTGCGGGAGCTGTTCGCCGGCCTGGGCGGCGACGGCGTCCAGGAGACTCTCGCCGCCGAGGTGTTCCGCACTGAACGGGTGGCGGAGATCCTCACCGCGCTACGCGCGACACCCACCTTCCTGAACCAGTCCGGGCGGGTCCGGGCGCTGTGCGACCTGGTGACGGTCGCCCCGGCGACGAGCGAGGAGATGCCGCTGCGGGAACGGCTCGTCGCCTACCTGCTCGCCATCGGTCAGAGGATGGCACTGGAGCTCGCGGCACTGCCGGTCGTCCTCGTCGAGCATCTCGGTGTCGCGGACGCGGTCGACCTGGGCGAGGTCCGCACGGCCCTGCGTCGCGCCGAATGGCAGGGCCGGGGCCGCTCCACCCGCGCCCTGTCGGTGGAGTGCCGGCACCCGGCGCTTCAGGTCGCCCTGGAACGTCACACCGCCAGCCTCGACGCTCTGCTCGCGGAGGCCCACCGGGCGACCGCCGAGATACCCGCCCTGGCCGGAATGCCCACCCACGCCACCGCGGACGATGTCCGCGCGGCCGAGATCGACGGCCACCCGGGCTACACCTCCGCGGGTGCCCAGTTCCGCCTCGCCGAGGACAGGGTGCAGGAGCTGCTCATGGGCGAGCAGCTCTACGAGAACCGCGCGCTGGCCGTGCGCGAGCTCTACCAGAACGCGCTGGACGCCTGCCGCTACCGCCGCGCCCGCACCGAATACCTGGGACGGACCACAGGCCGCCCGTCGACCTGGACCGGCCGGATCGACTTCCGGCAGGGATTCGAGCCGGACGGGACGCCCTACATCGAATGCCGCGACAACGGCATCGGCATGGGCTACCGGGAGATCTCCGACGTCTTCGCCGAGGCCGGCACCCGGACGGTCGACCTTCCCGAGGTCGTCGAGGAGATGGGCCGCTGGGCGGCCTGTGACCCACCGGTCGAGTTCCACCCGAACAGCCGGTTCGGGGTGGGCGTCCTGAGCTACTTCATGATCGCGGACGAGATCCGGGTCGAGACGTGCCGCCTCGGGCCCGACGGCCGGCCCGGCGAGCTGCTGCGGGTCACGATCGCCGGCCCCGGCAACCTGTTCCGCATCGAGCCACTGGGACCGGGCGGGGAGAGCGGTACCAGCGTGCGGCTGTACCTGAGCCGGGATCCGAAGCGCCCGCCGATCTCCTGTGTGGACATCCTGCGCCGGATCCTGTGGGTCGCCGAGTTCGACACCCACGCCACCGAGGGCGCCGCGCTGGAGCACTGGCCTGCCGGCCAACTTGCCCCGTCGGCGCCTGTCGGGCAGACAGACCCGCTGCAGTACGAACTTCGCCGGTTGACGACGCAGATTGTCAATGCCGGTCGTGGCGTGTGGTGGTGCAACGGCGTCGGCGCGATTCTCGCCGACGGGCTGTGGGTCGGCGAGGCCGTGCTCGGTGTGGTGCTCGACCTGACCGGGCGCCTCGTACCCGAGCTGTCGGTCGACCGTAACAAGATCAGGAAACTGATGGACGAGCCGGCGGTCGACGCGCTGCTGTCGGCCGCGATACCGGTCCTGCGCGCGTCCGACGTGTTGGAGGTGACCGTCGACTGGCTCATCGCCTTCGCCTACTCGTTTCCCCTGGTCGCCGACGCCGTGCTCGAGGCGATGGCCGCCGACGGCGAATTCTGGGTCGGCACGGGCGGCGTCCGAGTGCCGGTCGCGCGGACCGGTCTTCTCGCCGTCGACAGCGGCCTCGGGCCGGTCGCGGGGCAGACCGACCGCCCCGTCGCTCGATCAGGAACGAACTTTCTCCGTAGCTACCTCGTTCCCGACACCACCTTCTTTGCTCGAATGGCTGACTGGGCGCGCGCGGAGGATGGCTTCCCGCCCGCTCGGGACGTCCGCGGCGATTGCGAAATGGTGGTTCCCAGCGACCTAGCGATCATGGTCGTCAGGCTCGAGTATTCACGGCGCATCCCCGCGCGTTACCGTGCAGTTGTTGGTTTCGTTGCTGGCAGGTTGCGCTGCCCGCCGAGGACGCTGGACAGCAGGATGCGCCGTCTTGGCTATCAGGTCCCCAGTCTGAAGAGCGTCGAGGTCGTCGAAATCACGGACCTTGATCAGGCACTGTTGAGTTCAGGGCTCGACGGGGAGATGCCGATCTGGGCGTGGGATGGCCGAGACCACACCGTCGCTCCTGGTCATGTCCTGGCCGCGGCCAGTCGCCTGTTGATGCACCCTGACAAGATCGTCGACCGCCTGCGGGTACTGGGCCTCGCGGTGTGGCCGCCACCTGGCGATCCCGCGGACGCGGCTCCCATGGACCTGGTCCTGCAGAGCGCACAGCTCGATGGGCGATATCCGTGGCTGCCGGCGGGACGGGTAGGCCGCGCCCACGTCTTCCGGTCCGCATTGCACACTGAGTCGACTTTCGTCGAGGTCTGCGCCCGGCTGCGCCGTTTCGGTTACCGGACGCCCCAGATCAACACGGCGGCCTGCTTGGGTGCTGGGGAGCGCGATGCATTCATCGTGAGCCGTGACACGGAGGGCGCGCTGAGCTCCGTCCCGGTTCCCACCAGCTATCTGAGTGGACTGAGATCGGATTTGACCGGTAGCAGGGACAACAATGTCGGGCGCCTGCGGGAACTCGGCTTCCCCGTGGCACGGACGCTTCGTTTGCCGGCCGGGTCGCGGCCGAATATAGCCGACCGTTTCCCGGTCGTGGACGAGTATCATCCACTGTGGACCGTGGGTGCGCCCATAGATCGAGTTCATCTGCTCCTGCTCGCGAACGCCGCGAAGATGAGATATCCGGTCCTGGTTGCGTTACTCGACTCGAATCATTACACGGTGGCGCAGGTATCTGAACCAAGATCTAACCGAATTGCGCGGATCGCAGAGATAAATGATTTTGTCCTGGTCAATGCGTCTAGAATTGGGCGATTTGAGATTCGCCATCTCCTCAACATGGCTGGAGACGCAGGGCTTCCGATCGATGTATCCCTCGACCTGCTTGCGGAGGTCGGCGTCGCGACTCCGGATGTCGGAGACCTGGAAATAACGAACGATGACTGCATAATCCTGAGCTCGTTCTTCGACGGCAATGCAAATCTCGTGAGCATGGACTTCGTCCCTGCCGCACAGGTGCGGGCGGCAGCCACCCGTCTGCGCCGTGAACCCGAGGACGTTGCCCTGCGCCTGCGCCAGCTCGGGCTGGCGACCGCCGATCCAGGAGGATGGGCGGCATCGCCCGTCCGTTCATCCGACATCGCCCTGCTGGCACGGGACTTCGACGACCATGACGCGTTTCTCCAGGATGGGAACGTCTCCGCGGCTCACGTACTGCGCGCCGCGGCACACACCGGGGAGACACCGCGGGCTCTCGCCGACCGGCTCGGCGAGCTCGGTTTCGACGTCGACCCGGTGGCGGACGTCGAGCTGACCGCGGCGGAGGAACGCACGGTCGTCGACCTGCTCGACGTCTCCGATGACCCGTCGCTCGACCATGGCTGGGCGGGGCTGAGCCGAGCGAGCATCCTCGCCACCGCATACCGTGATTCCACCCGCGGCCATTCGCGCGGCCCGGCGGAGCTGGCCGCCTGGATTGGCGGACTCGGTGCGGGCCTCGACACGTATGCCGGGGCACGCTTCCCCGACGACTTGTGTTTCAACGATGTCGACCTGCTCAGCTGGGCTCTGGACGGGGAGCCGCCGTGGCTGGCAGGCGACGAGATCAGCCCGGGTCACGTTCTGGCCGCGGCTGGGATTACCGGCCGGCCGACACACGAGATCGCCAGCCGCCTGAGACATCTCGGGTTCACCATCGCCGACCTCCCGGACCGGGCGCCGGACGACGTGGACGCCGTCGACGTCGTCCTGCTCAGTAAGTTCCTGGACGGGAAGGCGCCTCGGCTGACAGAGCGCCAGGTACCGCTGGCGCACGTCTATAACGCGGCCTGTGTCCTCTCCTGTGATGTGGTCGAGATCCGAGAGCGGTACGACCGGCTGGGCCTGGAGATACTCGGAGAGCCGAGAGAGCTCGACCGGGTGACTCGCGGCCACGCTACCGTCGCGTTTTACTGCATGGATACTGCCGCGTCGGAAGCCGATCTGTTGTCGCCGGCGCAGATCTTGGCCGTCGCCCAGTTCACCGGGCGTGATCCGGCGAGCGTCCGCGACTCGTTCACGGGCCTTGGCCTGCCTGTGCCGGAGGCAGGAACACTGCCCGACATGGCGGCGGCCGCGCTGACCGCCCAGGACGCCATCCTGCTGAGCTCATGTCTGGACGGGCGGGGCCCCTGGCTGGGCTGGCGCCCCGCACCGCTCGCCCACGTCATCGGCGCGGCCGGCTATCTGCGGTGGTCGCCGCGGCGCGTCGTCAGCCGGCTCGCTGAACTCGGCTGTGCCGTGCCCACAGCGGCCGACTCCGCGCTCGACATCGTCGTCGACGGTGTGGACCGGCAGCTCGCGGATCTGCTCACCGACACGTCCGACGCATACGTGGAACGGCCGGTCTCGCGGGCCGAGATGCTCGCCGCGTCGTTCCGGTTCCGCTGGACACCATCGCGGATCGTCGCGCGCATGGTCGAACTCGGATTCGACGTTCCCTCCGTTACCTCCCAGACGTTCCCCGAGGCTGGCGCTACCGGCCGGTGAGGGTGCCTGCGCGATCGTAGGGTTGTGACGCTGCTCTGTGTCAGAGCCGGTCAGTCGATATGGTGATTCTCCGGATATGACTGATTCGGTCTGATACCCGACATCGAACCCCGAAGTCCACAGGAAACGATCAATGTCAAAGGTTATGACAGGTCTGCAAGGTCGGCCGGGATCGTCCTGTTCGCACTTCTTGCCACCGCCGCCCTGCTCCTGGTGACTGCCTGCGCGAGCAGCGACCCAGCCGAGGAAGGCGGCACTGTCGACGTCAACGTCAACCCGTCTGCTGGCCGTGCGGCGGCCGGCAACAACGGTGCCCAGCAGAACACCCCAGCGGGCAGCGGCACCCCCGCCGACCGCGACACCCCGGCCGTGAGCGGCAGCCCAGCGGTCGCCGGCAAGCCCGGTACCCGCCAGGATCCCCTCCCCGTCGGCACCTCCGCCAGGATCGGCGACTGGGACGTCAAGCTCGGCCGCACCATCCAGAACGCCACCGACCAGGTCCTGGCCGCCAACACCTTCAACAAGCCCCCGGTCGCCGGCCGGCAGTACGTGATGGTGCCCCTGGAGGCAACCTACCGAGGACCCGACGAGGGCACGGCATGGGCGGAACTGGGATTCAAGTTCGTCGGTTCGAAGGGCAACATTTTTTACCTCAACGTCGACGACAACTGCGGGGCGCTCCCACAACCGCTCATCGATGCCGGGAATGTGTACGCCGGTGCCTCGGCACAGGGAAACATATGCAAGTCAGTGCCGTCGGACCAGGTCGCGGGCGGCACGTGGATCGTGTTCGCGGTCGACGGTCCCGACGACTCCGAGACGTTCTTCAGGGTTTCCTGATACCTGCGGATTGCCTTTCGGGTGCCGCTGACGCGGACGGACCGGGCAGTGGTCACGGGCCCGGCTACGGGAGGCGGCCGGTGGGCTCGCGAACCATCGCAATCCCGCCCCCGCGGACATCCATATCGTCCGCTGACCTGGTGCGCTCCGTCCATCGTCGTCCGTGGAGGTCCACGCTGGACCGCGCGCTCGGCTGTCACCTTGGTTGTCGCTGACACGTCTCGACCTGACGTGCACACGGCCATGACGACCCACACGGACCTGATCGCTGTCTCCGGAACGGCGACCAGGTCGCGTCTCTGCTGTGCCGACCAGACCGGCCTGACCCGGCCCACTTCGGCACGGCGTGGCCGCAAGCCCAACGCCGAGATCAGTGACCCGCGCCCAGCCCGACAGCGACTGCTGGACGCTGCGAACGAGCTGTTCTACACCGAGGGCGTCCAGTCGGTGGGGATCGACCGGATCATCGAGTACGCGGGCGTCGCGAAAGGCTCCCTCTACAACACGTTCGGCAGCAAGGAGGCGCTCGTCCGCGCCTATCTCGAATCGCGCCACGAAGGCACCACCCAGCGGCTCAGCGCGGTGATCGACGCGGTGGACGATCCACGCGAGAACTATCGGCATGCCGCAGACATGGATCTATGTCTCCAGCCGTCTAGCCAGCGCGAGACGGAACCTTAGACGCCACGCACCGGACAGGAATGAGGCAACGTGGCCGAGGGGGCTACCTGAGTCGACCTCCTACCGGTCATCCGGCCGCTTTCACGCCATTAGCTCAGGTCGCAGCCCGATGATTTTCGTATCAAGGTCCCCGTGCGCGGTGGACCGGGGTGCCTGTAGGCCTCCCCACGGGGTGCTGGCACCCGGAATGCCGGGGTCCTAACCACCCTTGTCGGAAAGGCCGCGATGCAGCTTAATGGTCGCCGTGGGTGGATAACGGTGTTGCTCGCGGGCGATAACCGGATCGCCTCGAAGGCGCGGGGCGGTGCTGCGCGCCGATCTGGACGTAACCGCAGTCGTTATCGCGACGGACGGCGTGAGGACGGCGTCGTCGGCTTTGCCTGTCTGCGCGAGGAGAGGGTGGCCGACCCGGGTAGCTCGGTCGCATGATTCGGAAGGTCGCGATGGACGGATCGATACTCGACCAGGAGATCGTCGCCGCGATGCTGTCGCCGGTGAAGCTCGACGGTGCGCTGACTGCGGACCACTAGGAACTGCGCCAGAGGTTGCCCAGGGCAAGCAGCCCAAGGCGCCACCCTGGCGGGGACGAACGTCAGGGTCGGTGACTTGTGCCTACAGCTGACGCAGGGTGCGAGCCCGGGCCGGCAGAGCGCGCCGGACCGGCCGCGTATGTTGCATGCTGCAATTCTACGCCGGGAGGAGCCGAGTGAGACTCACTCCCGGCTGCTGCCAGGCAGTCTCGCCGAGAGGCTGCGGGGCGACGCCCGGGGCGGCGGAGCAGACCTGGACCGGACCGCTTACCATCACGGACCTCGTGTCGGACGTCCGAGACTATTCCGCGATCGCCCCGCGCACCGACCCGGCGGTCCTTGCCGGCCGGCTGAGCGACCATCTCCAGGAGATGAACGCGGCGATCGTCAGCGAGGGGGGAACCGCCCTGAAGCACGTGCGGGACGCCGTCATGGCTGCACTGGGCAGTGCGGAACAGCTCGAATACACCCTGGTCGGGGACACGGTCTCTGGCAGTGCGGCATGAGGCCCACACCAGTCACCGGCACCGAGGACGTGTCCACGGCCGCGCCTACCGCCCCTGTGGCGCTGAGGCTGCGGGGGGTGCGGCGGACCTTCGACGCCGAACTGGCGCCGGTCCGTGCGCTGCGTGGGGTGAACCTGGAGATCCGCGCCGGCGAGTTCGTCGCGATCATTGGTCCGTCGGGCTGCGGTAAGTCCACGCTGCTCAACGTCATCGCGGGCCTGGAGACGGTGGACGAGGGAACCGTTGAGGTTGCCGGGAAGACGATCAGCGGGCGGGATCCGGACTGGGTCGCCCGGTTCCGCCGGCACCACATCGGCGTGGTGTTCCAGTTCTTCAACCTGATCGACGGGGTGTCGGCGATGCGCAACATCGCGTTGCCGGCGGCCATCGGGGGGATGCGTCGCCGCGACGCCGAGGCTCGCGCGCGCGATCTGTTGGACCTGCTCGGTCTGGGTGACCGAGCAGACCAGCTGCCGTCGGTGCTGTCCGGGGGGCAGCGCCAGCGGCTGGCGATCGCGCGCGCGTTGGTGAACGAACCCACCTTGCTGCTCGCCGACGAGCCCACGGGCGCGCTCGACAGTGACGGCGGGCTGGAGATCCTCGAGCTGTTCCGCCGGTTACACATGGACGGACAGACCATCATGATGATCACACATTCGGCCGAGGTGGCGGCTGGTGCCGGGCGGCTGGTCCATATGCGCGACGGTGTGATCATCGATGGGCTGGCGGGGGGTGCGGCGCAACCGGCCCGGGTTGGCGGGCGAACGTCATGACCGCCGCGCTGGTGCGATGATTCCTCGCTCTGCTCGCAGTACAGGGCGATGACCGCGAGCAGGAGGATGGTCCGGTCGGCAGCGGTTGGGCTGTTGCCGGTGTGGGCGTTCCTGCGGCTCGATCTGCGGTGCCGTTGGCGGTCGCTGGCCGTGCTCTCGCTGCTGGTGGCGCTGTCCTGCGGCGTGGTGATGGCCGCCACCGCCGGGGCGCGGCGCGGCGGATCGGCGGTGGACCGGCTGCGCGACTCCAACCTCGCCGCCACCGTCCTGGTCGCGCCCAGGACGCCAGGGTTCGACTGGGACCGGGTGCGTCGTCTGCCGGGGGTGGAGGCGGCCGGCACCATGCTGCTTACCGTCGACTTCCACCTCAACATCGAGGGGGTCGGGACGCTTGACGGCGAGGACTACTGGTATCCGGTTGGCGACGCCGAGCTGACCCGGACTGTCGAGAGGGCGGTGGTACTCGCGGGCCGGCTCGCCGACCCGACGCAGGTGGGCGAGGCGATGGTCACCGAGTCGTTCGCCGAACGCCATCACGTCGGGGTGGGCGACACGGTCACCGCCCGGCTGTTCACACCCGGGGAGACCGACGCGTTCCTCTCGGGCAACGTACTCCACGCCGCCAGCGGCCCGCGCCAGCCGCTGTGGATCGTCGGCGTGGTGCGCTCGCCGGCGATGAACAACTTCACCCACCACAGCGTGATCATGACGACGGTGGCGTTCACCGACGCCTACCGCGCGAACCTGCTCGGTGCGAGTGGGCACCGGGTCGACTTCGCCGCGGTTCGCCTCACCCACGGAGAGGCCGGTCTCCGCGACTTCCAGCGTCGGCTCGCCCAGCTCACCGGGCAGGACGACATCCAGTTCCAGAACCTGGTCGAGGAGGCACGCGACGCGAAGGGGATCACCGGGTTCGAGCGGAACGCCCTACTGATGTTCGCACTCACAGCCCTGGTCGCCTCGGCCGTCGTGCTCGGTCAGGCCGCCGCCCGATACGCGACGGCGGCCGCTGCCCAGCTGCGGGTCCTGCTGGCGCTGGGAATGACCCGGGGGCAGGCGACGGCGGCCGCGGCGGGCGGACCGGCACTCGCCGCGACGGTGGGAGCCGTCGTGGCGTCCGCGGCCGCGGTGGCTGCTTCGGGAGCGTTCCCGATCGGCACCGCAGCCGACTACGAGCCCGCCCCGGGAAGGCATGCGGATCTGGCTGTGCTGGCCGGGACCGCAGTCATGGCGGTGGCCCTCGTCACGGCCGCGGCGGCACTCGGCGCCTGGTCCGCTTTCGTCAGGAAACGAGTCGCCGCCGCACCCCCCCGGTCGATGGTCGTCGACGCCGCATACCGGCTGGGTCTGCCGGTACCGGTCCTCATCGGTGCCCAGTTCGCCCTCGAGCCCGGTCGGGGACGCGCCGCGGCGCCGGTCCGGTCGGCCCTGATCGGCGCCGTGCTCGGCGTGCTCGGAGTGCTTGCCGCGCTCACGTTCCACACCGGCGTCGCAGATGCCGCGGGCAACCCCCAGCGGTTCGGTCACACGTACCAGATCGAAGGCTGGGTCGGCTTCAACGGCGCGGACTTCGCGCCGACGCGGCAGGTCCTGGACGCGTTCACGGCTGATCCGGACGTTGTCGCGGTCAACGACACCCGGGTCGGTGTGGCCACGGTGAGCGGGCTGCCAGTCCACGTCTTCACCCACCAGCCGGCGGTGGCAGGCCGGCCGTTACCGACCGTGACGCTGTCCGGGCGGATGCCGGTGGCGCCGGATGAGATCGCGCTGGCTCCGCAGACCGTCCGGGAGACCGGCGCGAAGGTGGGTGACACGCTCACCTTCGCCGGAACGGCACGGGCGCCGATGCGGCTCACCGGCGTCGCGCTCGTGCCCGAGGGAGGAGTCAGCTACGCGAAGGGCGCGTGGACCACGGGGGACGGTTACCGGGCGCTGTTCCCCGGCGGCTCCTTCACCTACCACCAGATCCACGCATCGCTGCGATCCGGCGCGAACGCCAAGGTGGTCTCCCAGCGGATCTCGACGGTGCTCGGCGGGCAGAACGCCGCAAAGTTCGGTCCGGCCGGCCTTCCCCGGGAGGCCCAACAGCTTCGTAACGTGCGCGGGCTGCCGCTGGCGCTCGGCGTTTTCCTCGCCCTGCTCGCCGTCGCCACCACCGGACACACGCTGACGGCTGCGGTGCGGCGGCGCCGGCACGAGGTGGCTGTGCTGCGCGCGCTCGGGCTCACCCGGCGGCAGAGCCGACTGATCCCTCTCGCCCAGGCGATCACACTCACCCTCACCGGGCTGCTGTTCGGCGTGCCGCTGGGACTCGCGCTGGGCTGGACGATGTGGCGGGCGGTGGCGTCGAGCATCCCGGTCCTCTACGTGCGGCCGGTCGCGCAGCTCGCCCTCGCTCTCGTCGTCCCGGCGACGCTGCTGATCGGCAGCCTGCTGGCCGCCCTGCCGGCCCGCCGCGCCGCCCGGATCAGCGTCGGCGAGGCCCTGCGTGCCGAGTGAGGGCGGGACGGCCGGGCCGAGGCGGTGGAGGCGGTGGGCCGATCAGGTCGTGCCGAGCGTGGTCGCGGCCGTGGCCGTCGTCGCGGCAGTCGTCCTCGCCGCCGTCCGGGGGCCCGAACCGCCGGGCGTGATCGCCGCGCTGCTGAGCACCGGCTGGCTGGCGGTGACCGTGGCCGCGGCGCGCGCGGGTCGTCCCGGCCTCGCCCGGGGTGCCGCCGTGGTCACCGCGCTCCAGACGGCGGTCGTCGCGATGCCTGCCTTCGGCCCACTGGTCGTCGTCGCCTGGACCTGGGTCCTGCTGGCCGTCCCACACGGAAGGCTGGCGAGCACCAGCCGGCGGGCGATCGGTGCTCTCCTCGTCGCCGGCGCGCTCAGTTGGTCGGCCGCGCTGGCCACCGCCGGCCTCGACACAGCCGCTCCCGCTGGTGCCCTTACCGGGGCGATGGCCGGCTGCGCGGCGCTGACCGGCTTCGTCGGCGCGGCCCGCGCGGACCAGCAGGCGCGCTGGACGCTGCTGTGGGCAGCCGCCGGGGGGCTGATCGCGGTCGCCTGCGCCGGCGTCGCCGGTGCCCTTCTCCTCCTGGTCGGCACCCCAACACAGCCGATGTTGCCGGCCCTGGCCGGCATGCTGGCGCTTCCGCTCGGTCTCGCCGCAGGTATCTGGCCGCGAACGGCAGAGCTGGCCCCCCGGGCGCTGACCGGGGCACTCGTCGTCGCCGGGCTGACCGTACTTGCCGACATCGTCTACCTGGTCACCGTGATCGGTATGGGCCACCGGCCGGTCGGCGGCGAGCGGACCGTTCTCGGGCTGTCCCTGCTAGCGGCCCTGGTGACAGCGGCACTCGCCTGGCCGGCCCGGGCCCGCCTGGTCGACGCCGCCGAACGGGCCCTGCACAGCGCGAGACCGTCCCCACAGGAACTGCTCACCACCTTCAGCGCCCGGATGACCAGAGCGGTCCCCATGGACGAGCTGCTGCTCCAGCTCGCCGAGCTGTTACGGGCCACGCTGGGGCCGGCAGGAGCCGAGGTGTGGACCGGGACGGAGGGAATCCTGGCCAGGACGGTCTCGGTGCCAGAACGGCCGCCGGCAGCCATCGAGCTCAGCGAACAGCAGCGGACCGTGGTGGCCCAGGCCCGGGCCGCGGGTACCAGATGGCTCGCGATCTGGATTCCCGGCCTGCTCACCGGTCCGGCCAGCACGGCCGGTTCCACCAGTGCCGGTGCGGCCGGTGCCACTGGTACGGCCGAGCCCGCCCCGAGGCAGTCCGGCGTCACCGCGCCGGCCGACAGCGCGGGCGCCGGCGTCGAGCTGGTGCGAGCGGCGCCCGTCACACACTTCGGGGAGCTGCTGGGCCTGCTGGTGGTCCGGCGGCCGCCGACCGGACCCCCGTTCACCGCCCAGGACGACCGCATCCTCGCCGAACTCGCCCGTCCGGTGGGCCTGGCCCTGCACAACATCAGCCTGGACACGGCCCTGCAGACGTCCCTGGCGCAGTTGCAGGAGCGTAACGCCGAGCTGCAGGCATCCCGAGCGCGAATCATCGGCGCCGCCGACGCCTCCCGCCGGCAGATCGAGCGGGACCTGCACGACGGTGCCCAGCAGCATCTCTTCGGCATCTCGGTGAAGCTCGGCATGGCCGAGCAGATCATCGCCGCCGACCCGGCCGCGACCGGACCGCTTCTGGCGGAGCTGCGCAGTGACGTGCAGGCGGCGACCGCGGCGCTGCGTGAACTGGCACACGGCATCTACCCACCGCTACTACGCGACCACGGCCTCGCGCCGGCGTTGCGTGCGGCCGCGGCCCGCTGCCCCCTGGAATGCTCGGTGGAGGTGACCACCGCGCGGTATCCGTCCGCCGTGGAGGCCGCCCTCTACTTCTGCTGTGTCGAAGCGTTGCAGAATGCCGGCAAGCATGCCGGGCCGGACGCGCGGGTCCAGGTGCGGGTGGATGCCGACGGCGAGGATCTCCGGTTCTCGGTATCCGACGACGGCGCAGGTTTCGACCAGACAGCCGTCAGCGGCCACGGCTTCGTCAACATGCAGGACCGACTGGGGGCGATCGGTGGCACGGTGGAGGTGGTCTCCACACCCGGCGCCGGGACCACCGTGCGCGGCCTCATCCCCCGGGCGAACCCCGAAGGTATGACCCGCGTTGCCCGGGCAGAAGGCGAACGTCCAGGCGGGTAGGGGTCCGGCCGCCTCAGCTCCGGCGACTGAGCTCCAGCAGGATCGCGGGCGTGAGATCATCCTTGCGGATGTAGCCGGCGGCACCGCAGTCGTCAGCCCCCGGCGGCAAGTCCTCGACGGCATAGCTCGACATGAGCAGCACATTCACCGTCGGATCGCCTGCGATGATCCGCCTGGTCGCCTCGATCCCGTTGATACCGGGCAGATAGACGTCCATCAGCACGACAGCCGGCCGGATCTGCCGGGCGAGGATGACGCCTTCCTCGCCAGACGCCGCCTCGGCCACCACCCGCCAGCCGGGTACCACCCCAACCAGGGCGCACGTAATTCCCCGGAACAGCTCCTGGTCGTCGACGACGAGCACCGCGACCGCGCCGCCCTCGCCGTTCACTGCCATGCGTCCGATGGTGCCGGTCGGGTCCGCCCCGGAACAAGGGTGCTGGCACGACTCCGGCGGAGGGCCAGGATAGAGCCATAGCCCAGGTACCGATTCAGGACGCCGTTTCAGGGCCCGGCGTCCTGCTGCTCCGCAAGGTAGATGAGGACAGCCTTGACCCGCCGGTTGATATCCGGCTCGGTGGTCAGCCCGAGCTTCGCGAAGAGGGCGTTGATGTGTTTCTCCACAGCCCTTTCACTAAGAAAGATCGCGGCGCCGACCGCGGCGTTGTTCTTTCCCTGCGCGATCCGGGACAGGACCTCCCGTTCCCGCGGGCTGAGCGAGGCCAGCACCGATGCGCGGGTGGACGTCCGGGCCGTGACCAGCGCCTCCACCACCACCGGGTCCACCACCGAGCGACCGGCGGCGACCGCGCGCACCGCATCGGCCAGGTGCTGCGGCTCGCCGACCCTGTCCTTCAGCAGGTACGCCCGGCCCGCGCTGCCCCGTTCGAACAGGCTCAACGCATACTCCGGGCTCGTGTACTGGGAGAGCACCACCACCCCGACCCGGGGGTGGCTGGATCTCAGGAGGGAAGCCGCACGGATGCCTTCGTCCGTGCCGGTCGGTGGCATTCGCACATCTGTCACCACGGCGTCCGGCCGCTCAGCCTCCACCGTGGCGAGAAGCCCCTCCAGATCGCCACAGGACCCGACGACGGTAATGTCGGCCTGAAGATCCAGAAGTCGGCGCACACCCTCACGCATCAGCAGGGAGTCGTCGGCCAGGACAACACGTAACGCCACCCCACCAGCTTAGTGATGCGACCCCCCCGATGCCTGGTCATCCGGCCACCCACCCTCAGCGGCTGGGAACGTCTGCGTGCCATGCGCCGCCGGCGCGACGAGCCGCCACCGCGTCGGCGGTCCTCCACGAAACCGCGCTTATGCGCCATCCCCGGCGAGGTGGTGGAAGCCAGAAATCCGGGTGGTAGCACCCGGACCGTTTGACCGACAGGCACCCCTGGGCGGTGCCTGTCGCGTTCCGTAACGTCACTCGCTGCTCCAGCAGTCGCCGATGTGCAGTCAGGGAATGAGCGGGGAAGCCCGATGCTGGGTACCGAGTACATTGTGGTAGCGGTCGTCCTGCGGCTTGCGGCGGGTGTGAGTTATCTGGCGATGACCTGGCGGGGAACGGCCCGGCCGAATCCGGTCAGCTGGCTGTGCTGGGGCGCGACGCCGCTCGTCGCGTTTGCTGCGCAAATTCAGGACGGGGTGACCTCGGCGTCCTGGGTTACGCTGTCACTCGGCGTCGGCCCGCTGCTGGTCTTCGCGGTCTCGGTCGGGAGAAACACCGCCTGGCGGGCAGGTCGGACCGATATGATGTGCGGTGGATGCGCGGCGTTGGGAATTGTTCTCTGGCAGGTCGCCGACAACCCCGGCCCGGCGCTCACCCTGAGCATCCTGGCCGATATTCTCGGCAGCATCCCGACGCTTGCGAAAGTGTATTACGAGCCCCACTCAGAAAAAGCATCACCCTACCTGATGAGCCTGCTGGGCATGGTGGTTACACTACTGACGCTCGATGGCTGGGAATACTTTGACTACGCTTTCCCGCTCTACATGCTGCTCATCAATCTGAGCATCTTCGGCCTGATCGTGACACGCTCGGTGCAGCTACGCCGCCCGGCGCCCGGCCCGCTCGAACCGCAACCATCGAACCTGGTAGGCATGCCCAGGCAGCCGGCTCGGGCCGGGCAGGCACACCACGGAACATGCCCGAGCGGGGGCTGTTGGTCCCCGCCGGACCGGTTGCCATCACGTTCGCGACACCGGCGGCCCAGTCAAGGCCGGCTTCGTCCTGCTTTTCGGCAAGGTCAAAGACGGGGCGACCGCAACCGCCGCCGGCATCAAGATCGGAACGACCGACCTGGACCCACCGGCATCGTCGCCGCGGTGCACCCGTCGTTGCCAGTGGGAGAGATCCCACACCTGGAACATTCTCGACGTCCGGCGCCTTCGCCGATTCCGGCGCTTTCTCGAACGCCGGTTTCACCTTCGGTGCGACCGAGGCACCAAATTTCGTGATCGTCCACCTGGCGCAGCGATTCGAGGGCGCGCTTGGAACGTTCACGCTTGACCTGCCTCAACTGGTTCCCCCGGACGCGCCGATGCGCGGTTCGCGGGTGGGACGTTGGCGGCTGCGGTTTCCGACGGCGCCAGGTCTGGTCGGGGGCGGGCGCGGTGAGCCCGCCTGGCTCGATCGCGAGCTGGCCCTGGTCGGTCGACTCCGACAGTGGTGGACCGCCGACCACGTCACCGGGTTGGATGCGGTCGACCCCATCCGGAGGCTATCGGGGAGGCCGGACGGCTCGCTTCAGGCGGGGCCTTTCGGATGAGGTCGTCTTCTCGTCCAGATACTCATGCTGCGGCTGTGTCGACGGTTCGACCGTGGACGAATCGACACGCATCCGCGTTTCAGGAGGCGGCACGGACGGGTGGGGCAGCGGTAGCTGCTGGGGCAGCCAGTCGGGCCCCGTCTTGCTCGGGTTCTTCATCGGGTCATACATCTGCTGCCCGGTGGCCTCGCTGATCATCTCGCGCACCCGGTTCTCGACGAGGTTCCCGAACCGGGTGGGGTTCCCGCCGCTTTGCTGGCGCATCGCGTCGAGCTCGGCCTGGGACAGCCGGCCGATGGGTTGGGAGTACACCTCCCGCTGGTAGCTGTTGACCTCCCGGACGGTCAGCCGGACCTCGCCCGTGCCGCGGTCGTAGGTGGCGACGCCCATGAGCCCCTGTTTCTCGGCCGCTGAGCCAATCGCCGCGTAGCCCGTTCGGTTCGGCTCACCGAGCTGCCGCCAGCCGCCGGACTCACCACCCACCGGCTTGATCTCGGCGACATCGATCATCGGAGCGCGTGGCCGGGCCGCGTCCACGGCGGGCGCCGCGCCGCCGGCCAAGCCGCCGGCAGCGGTCTTCGGCGCCTTGGCGCCGTTGGCTCCGGCCTTGGGTGCTTCGTTCCCTCGCACCTCGCCCTTGGGTACCTCGCCCCTGGGCGCCCCAGTCCCGGGCTTCTCGACCGTCGGGGAACGCTTCCGCAGCCCGGCCAGATCGCGAATACCATCGATAATTTCGACGATATTGACAACCTCTTCGACAAAATCCCGAACGAACTTCGCCGCTTCAACCGCCGCGGTATGACTGTCGCCCCGCTCATGGGCCTCGTAGGCATTTTCGAGGTGCTTCTCGGCCTGCGCGAAGGGGGCGTACTTCACACCTTGTTCCGCGGCGTCCCTGAGCGCCTCGTCGGTGCCGACGCCCTGGCTCTTCTCCGCCACGAAGGTGCTCACCGCCTCGATACCTACCGGATAGAGTTGCGCATACACTTCGCGCAGCTCGTTGTACAGCTCCTTCTTGCCGTCAGATTGCTGTGCCGGGTCCCCGAACACCACGTCCCACTCGGCATTCATGATGGATGCCGAATGCTTGACGATCTCCACGGTCTCCTTCAGTCCAGGGTAGGCGATCGCGGGTATCGCCTTCTCGAGAACCTCGTTGAGGGTCTCGACTGTTGGATTTGACCCGATCTTCCGATCGGCCTGCCGCGCGGCCTCCCCAATCTCCGCCGCCTTTTTCTCGACCGTGTCCATGACCGCCAAGGCCTTCTTCTCGACGGCACTGACCGCCTCGTGCGTCATCTTTTCGGCGAAGGCTTCGGCCTCCCGAATCTTTGCCGCTGCCGCGCTGTCGAGAGCTCTCCCGAGCTCCTTCGCCATGTCGAGCTGTGAAATCGGCGCGGTCGCCGCCCGGGCCAAAGAGTCATCGCCCTTTGCCTCCAAGGAACCGCTTCGCTGGCTGCCGCCGTCCGGGGCCGGGGCGCGGCCGGCCTCGGGCCGCGCGTCAGTCTGGCCGGGCTCAGGGCGAGCGAAGTCCGCCGAGAGACTCTGCTCGACCTTCGGCAGGTGCTCGTCTCGCTGGGTGACGCCGCTCCGGTCGGGCCCATGCGCATTGTCGCGACTCTCAATGCGGCTCTCGGCACTGTGGCTCGCGGCCTGGCTGGCCGCGGAGGAATGCTCCATTTCGAGTCCGTCCACCGGATACCCCTATCCGCTGTACGGAGCGCGGTCGTCGGACCTGGAACTCGTCTCCGTACTGATGTCGCGTCGAGCAGCCCGCATCACAGACCGGCCTCAGCCATCACGCGGGCGAGAATCCGGCGGCTCGTTCTCGGCAGTTTCCGGCGGTCGCCGGCGAGCATCTGTTGCTCGAAGCAGACGCACACGCGGCGGACCGCGAGTTCGACGTCGCGGGCCACCTCCGCGGGCGTCTCCGAATCGGGGAACTCGACCAGCTCGTACGCGGCGTCCTGGCAGACCTCCCAGGTCTGCTGGGCGCGGCTGTCGCCGGAGGCCGTGTCGTTCTCGTCGGCCGTGCGCCACGGGGCCTGGTACCGCCCACTGGCCACCAGGTCCGCGACGGCCGAACGGTAGAGGCACAGCGGCGGCTCCTGGGCACAGACCAGCTCGCAGACGGGGTATGGGGAGAACTCGCGGGCGTCCAGCCGGTGCACCGTCCCGCGAAATGCCGCCGCCAGCTCGCTGGCGTGCGGGTTCCCGGCCAGTCTGGCGAGCAGCAGCTCGCGGAGGCGGTCACGGAACTCGGCCGTGTCGGCGTACGACCACCCGCCCTGGATGCCACGGCGGGTGGCGAGCCAGTCCGATCCGTGCCCGAGATAGGCCCGGGACAGGTCGTCCGGCTGGACGGTGACCGGTCGCTGCGCCCGCAGCACGAGAAGCAGGTCGTCCCAGAGCCGTTCGAGCGCATCCGGCCGGGTGGTGAGAGAGAGCACCAGCCTGCTCAGGGTCCGCCGCGCGGATTCGTCGTCCGAGATCCGCCGCGCCGCCTCGCACGCCGCCGGGGTCGCGCAGGTCGACGCGCAGAAGGGCTGTGGGAGGAAGAGGTCGTCGAACGAGCCCGCGGCCCGCCACCGTCGCATGTGCTCGGCCACCCGGGTGTCGGACGGTGGAGCGGCGGAGATCGCGTCCTTGACGAGGGGAACCCGCACCAGCAGAGGTGCGTCGTCGCCGCCGCTGAAGACCACCGCCTCTCCCACGTCGAGCGAGGTCAGGGCGGACGACTGCCGCTCGTCCATCGCCATGGCGCCGGACAGCGCCGCCCGGTCGTCCGCCGCGACGGTCCGATGCGCGATCTTGAGATTCGTGTTCTTGATGACGTCGGGGGCGAGCCGGACCGGCGCCTGGTCGACGATCACGACACCCTGGCCATAGGCGCGGATCTCCGACAACAGATGGGAGAACGTCTGGACGGCCCTGCCCCGCGGGTTCGCCGTCTCCTCGGAGGCCGGCGTCGCCACGTTGGCCAGCAGCCGATGGGCTTCCTCGATGACGAGCAGGTGCACGAGGTCCGCCGACTGCCCCTGTGCCCGCCGGTGCTCGGCGAGCCGGATGAGCAGCAGTCCGATGAGGAAGGCCCGGTCCCCCTCGTCACCGAGCGCCTCGAGCTCGACGACGGTCGGCATGCCGAACAGTTCCCGCGCCGGCAGCGACCGGACGACGTCCAGCATCGCGCCCTTGGCACCTTGGCGCAGCGAGTCGAGCCGGGTGACGAGAGCGGCCGTCAGATCTCCGGTGACCTTCTGGTCGTAGCCGAGCGTCCTGATCACGTATTCGCTCTTCGCGATCAGGTCGGACAGCGTGGGGAAGGCGGCGGCCCTGTCCAGATCCGCCGCCTGGCGGCCGTCGGGCGCGCCGAGCCGCGCGTTGGTGTTCGTCCGCAGGTCCCACCCCCGGTCGACATAGACGTCGTGGAGGCAACGTTCCAGAATCTGCGGCAGGGGCGTCCACATGCCGAACGCCGCGGTGAAGACCGCCCGCAGCAGGTTGAGGTGCTCGCTCACCGACGTTCCCACGGGCACCTCGAACGGGTTGAGCACGAACGGTCCAACAGTCGGGTCGCCCGCGGTGAACACACGCATCCGCGGGCCCAGTGCCGGATGGTCGATGAGTGCCCGATACTCGGCCTTCGCCGGCTCGATCAGCAGGAACGGGACGTCGTGCGCCGTGGCCGCCAGCAGCAGCGACATGATCGTGTTGGTCTTGCCGGATCCGGTCAGACCAGCGACGAAGGCGTGGCGCGTCAGGGAGCGACGGGACACCTTGTACGTCCCGGCCGTCGGACGACGGTGTTGCAGTACGCGACCGACCAGCAGACCCTCGTCGCCTTCGACCGCCGGTCGCGCCACCACGTCGAACCGAGCGGCAACGTCGACCGAGAAACCGGGCGTCTCGATCTCTGGAAGGTGTGCGCACGCCGCGAGCTGGGCTGTCGAGAGAAAGGTCTGGCATTCGAACGGACGTCGGTAGAGTCCAGGCGGGTTGTCGCCCGGCTGGTTCGGCATCGCCCAGGCCGTGACCAGCTCGCCGACCTGGTCACGGTCGAACACCCGGACCGGTTCGGGCAACGAGCGCTCGCCACACATGACGCTGCGCCATGCCGCAGCCAGCCGCGGATAGCTCTCGTGATCGCCACCGAGGTATACGGCGGTGCGCCACGCCCCGACGGCAAGACCTTCTCCCGCGGAACGGAGCACCGCCCTCAGGAACTCCACGTACTGCGCGGTCAGCGGGCTGGGCGCGCGCGCGTCCTGGGCTGCCGACTCGACCGCGCGCATCTCGTTGAGGACCATGTTCCGGATGTTGCCGACCGTCTCCTCGCCGAGGGGATACGCGAGCACGAGAGCGCCCCAGTGAGCGCCACTCATCGAACGGATCACCCGGTCCATCGGCGCGGCCCCGTCGTGCTGGTCGACTCCCGCCGGCGCGGGGACTCCGAGTGCCATGCCGGACAGCGGCCAACGAGGTGGCAGAACGGCGGCGCTCTCCACGTCGACGATGGGATACAGGCCCCTCAGGACGGACTCGACCACGCCGATCCGACGATCCTGGATGGCGCCCGAGCCGGCCTTCGTCGACCAGGTCCCCATCTGGACGGACACCCCGTCAGGCGCGCCGAGCACCTGCAGGGCGAACGGGATGCGGTATCCGTAGAGGCCGGTGATCAGCTCCGTGGTAGGGGACCGCCACCGTTCGCCGTCCGCTGCCACCGTCGCGCGGCGGAGCTTCTCCGTCCTGCCCACGCCTCGCACCCGAAGCAGTCGACGCGCACCGGGCACAGCCTCCGTCCACGGCGCTCCGAGGAACGTCGGCCCGGGACCGCAACGCTGCAAGTAGTCCATTCGCACCGTGGTGACGGATGCTGTGGACATCGTTCCACCGTCCTCTTCCACGTTTTCGGCAGCCGACCGCGCCAGCTGTTCACGCCGACTACTGGACCTCGGCGCCGGTCGAAGCGTTAATGACTTTCTTCGCTATCAAGGCCCCGTGCTTCCAGCGCCCGGAGACCTCGACCTCGTCGCCGTCGCTGAGCCGCCCGGTCCGGTGCCGGTAGTAGTCGACATTGACCTCGACCGGGGGCATCCGGTTACCCATGGCGTCGTATCGTTCGACACGAAATCTCAGGACGCCATCGGTCTCGGACACGCCCCGGGCGACCCCGCGGACCTTGTCGTTGCCACGCCTGGCCTGCTGGTCGACGGGCTGTGCACGCTCACCTGGCTGCAGCAGGCGCTGCAGCCAGTCGGACGCTGCGTCGAACGCGCTCGCCGGTCCCGCCGTGCTTTCGGGTGCCGCCTGCCCGGGAACCTGAGGCGGCGGCCGCCACGGCAGCGGCTGGGCCCGCTTCGACGTGGAAGGTGCCGCCTGGGAGGAGACTGTCGGCACGAATTCGGCGTCCATGTCTTCGGTGACGTCGAGGTATTTGCCCGGCTGCGGGCCGACGTCCTGGCTGTCGGTACTACCGTCGGCGCGGAACGTCAGCCGCGCCCGGCCGACCCGGATCGAATCACCCGACACGAGCAGCTGCGGCGCGCTGATCGTCCGCCTGTTGACACGTACGCCGCGGGCGGGATCCAGGTCGCGGATCAGCCAGCCCTCAGCACGCCGCTCAATCTCCGCGTGTCGACCGGAGACGGTCCCGTCGCCGGGGAACGCCAGGTCGTTGCCGTGGTCCCGGCCGAGCGTGAAGGGACTGCGCGACACCGCGATCGCCAGGAGTTGGCCCCCCTGGGACAACTCCAGGAACACCTTGTTCACGGTTACCTCCGACAATTGGCCAAGATCGGCCCACCGGGTCAGCTACTACCTGCTCGCCGATCCAAATTCGACACCGTAGTGGACGGTTCGGCAGCCATCCATGAATTTCCGGCGACGCTGTAAATGTCGACTGGACGACAGCGACGGAAAACCGGTTCGGGCGGCTGGGCGGCGCCGGGCGACCGTCGCGGTCAGCCGACGACAGCGCCGGCGAAGATCCCCGCCAGGACGAAGAGCATGAACAGGGCGAAGAACGTCAGGCCGGCCGCGGTCACCACCTTTTCCGAGGCGGCAGAACCGTGGATCCGCGCTCCGGTGGAAAGGTTGGTGGTATTCTTCGCCAGCAGCGTTCCACGAGACCAGCGGCCGGAGACTTCGTCGCCGTCGTCGAGCTGACCGCTCTGGTAGTGGGTGAACTCCGCACCGACCGGGCGCAGCCGGTTGCCCATGGCGTCATATCGCTCGATGCGGAACGACAGAACGGCACCTTTCCCCGTCTGGAGGACCTGAACGTACCGGGCGGTACCGCGGATATCGCCCTCGGCGCCGTCCCGGTCGGGCACGGAGTGACTGCGCGACACCGCGATCACCCGTGCTCACCATGGGAGAGTTCCCGAAACATCTTGTCCACGCATACCTCCGACCAGCCGGCCAGGATCGGCGCACCCGCCTCTAGTAGACGGTTCGCGCCCGCCCATCGTTCCTACTGGGAAAACTATCGGCCGATCCCGCCGAGGGGCAGGGTGCAGGCCGCACGTTTCCGGGAGTGCTGGCACCCCAGACCGCCGCTAGCCGACGGAAAAGCATATCGGGACCAGCAGTCGCCTCACTCGTAATGCGACGCCACCTCCATCGCGGGCCAGCCCTATGCGGGCTCCCACTGATGATCACCCGCCTGCGGTCCGCCCTTCGCCAAGACTCGACCGTTCGCCAACTCTGTGGTGAAGCCCAGGTGGTCAGGTCATGAGGCAAGAGCCGTGTTCAGAAACTCCCACCGCACGTGTCACTGGGAACGCGTGTCCGGGCTGTCGACAGCCAAATGACCGAAAGCGTCGCTCCAGGCCGCATACCACTGGCGGAACCATGGATGGGACTGCGCGAGCGGGACGACAGAGCGCACCGTCTCCTGGTAGTACGAACGACGTTTCTCCGGCCGAGGATGTGCGTCCAGCCGCTGCACGTTGCTCAGCCGGTCCGCCAGCTTCACCAACAGTGCATCATCCGGAGCGCTAAGCAACCGTGTCAGATATGCCACCCGCACCTCCTCACGTGTCTGGCCCTCCGACGGTGCGGGCTTGGTCACCCAGTCGACCAAGCCCGCGACGCGGTCACCGAAGCGCTCGCGCACATCCTCCAGCGAGCACTCCGTGTCCTCGACCACATCGTGGAGCACGGCCGCGCGCAACACGTCGATGTCAGTCGTTCCGATCGCCTCCACCAACACACACACGACCTCAAGCAGATGCTCGGCATAAGGCTCACCCGCCGGCCGAGTCTGGTCCCCGTGCCACCGAACAGCGAAGGCGACCGCATCATCCAGCGAGGCTAGATCCTGTTCCGCAATGCGCCTGGCCAATCGCTCACGCACGGACGGCCAACCGGCCGCCGCCTCGAACACCTGCAACATGCCCCGAGCTCCCTTCACGTGCCACAGCGACCGGCAAGCAGAACGCCCTCGCACACGATCACATCAGGACACTACTAGTGATCCACGACATGCCCGTGCCTGCTGAAAGGTGGGGTCTGACCAGGGCAAGCCGGACGGCGGCGTACGGCTGGGGTCCGACTGCTGCGATCGAAACTCGCAGCTCACACGAGATTCCGCAGGCTACCGGCCGCCGAATCGGATTGAAGCATGGCGCCCGTTGGTGGTGTCCGGAGAGATCGGAATTTTGGCTGCCTCGGGTTTGAAGGTGACTCCGGGACGGATGGGCGCTGGTAGGCGGGCCGGTCATGCCGCTTGATGGTCAAAGAGGCTCGGCTGTCCGGCCTTCCACGGATTTCGTTGGGAAGCCGACCCGTACCGCAGGCGCCTCCGACGCCGAGGAACGGAAGCGGCGCGGCAGCTCTGCTTTTCCCTGCTGCCGCTGGTACAGCGACCCGACGTGGAACGCTGTGTCTCGACGTCAGGGGCCACCCCTGGATGCGCTTTCCGCCTTCGGCCATGGCGCGGTGCGGGGTGCGACGCCCCCGGCGAGCACGGCCGCTTGCGGCCGCGCACAGGCGGTCGCGCGGCGCAGCCTGCACCGCGCGCTCTTGACGAGATCGTCGACCCGTCGGAACGGGCGGAGTCCACGAAGTCGAACTACCGCGTCATGGTGAACAACCACATCCGCCCGGTTCTCGGCTCGTGCCGGCTCGTCGAGCTGAAGCACGAGGATCTTCAGCGGTTCTGAACCGCAAGGCGGCGGACGGGTACAGCACGTCGACCATGCGCACGCTGCGTTCCGTCCTGCGGCAGGCGCTCAACGAAGCGGTCATCACCGAGAAGATCAGTCGCAATGTCGCCGAGACGCTGCGGGTCCCGAAAGCGCGGAAGCCGAAGCGGAAGGTGGCCGCGCTGAGCAGGGACGACGGGCTGCGGCTGCTCGACGAAGCGAAGTCCACCCGGCATTACGCCCTGTATGTGCTGCTGGCGCTGGTCGGTCTACGCCGTGGGGAAGCGCTCGCGTTGAGCTGGTCCGACTTCGACGAATCGGCGTGCACGCTGCGGGTGGAACGCCAGGTGACCCGGGTGAGTGGCGTGAAGGGGCTGGTCGTCGGCCCGACGAAGAGTCAGGCCGGAACGCGCACGCTCACGCTGCCGACCCGGTGTGTCCGGGTGCTCTGGGCGCACCGCACTGCCCAGCACGCCCACCGGCAGGCCGCGGGGAAGCGGTGGAAGGAGAACGGGCTGATCTTCCCGAGCACCGTCGGTACGCACATGGAGCCGCGCGGGCTGAACACTCACCTGTCCAAGCTGTGCAAGCGGGCCGGGCTGCCGCACCTCGGGCCGCACGCGCTGCGGCACACCGCGGCGACGATGGCCTACGCGCTCGGTGTCGACTGGAAGCAGATACAGGGGATGCTCGGCCACACGATGCTGTCGACGACCATGGACATCTACGTGGACATGGTCGACACCGTGCACGGTGACGCGGCGGCCAAGCTGGACGGCTGGTTCCCGGTGGAGGACAACGAGGCCCCGGAGGACGGGACGACCGAGGCGGAGGGGGCCTGACGGGCTGTTGGCTGTCAAAAGAACAGAGCCCCGCGCCGTGTTATCGGCTGCGGGGCTCTGACCTGTCTCAACCAGACGTGCGCTCGGAGGGACTCGAACCCCCAACCTCTTGATCCGTAGCCCTCGGCGGGCCGTCCACGGACGTCTACCGGCGTCCGCCAGTGCAGGTCACGGGCTCGGGGATGTCCACTGCTGTCCACCAGCGTCCACCCCGGTTGCAGTACAACTGCCGTACGGCGGCCGATCGGACGTCTGTCACAGAACGTCGCCAGGGCCGAATCGGCGTCCGCGGCCTCAGCCTGGATGCGCCGCCCACTGGTCCACTGCCCAGGCCATGTGAGCTCGGAGAAGGTCACCCCGCGGTCGGACATGGGGCGGGATGGCGAGCGGTACGCCGTCCAGCTTGGCCAAGTCAGGGAAGTGCTTCAGGGAGGGAGCTACGCGCACGGTCCAGGTGTCCGCATCGATGGCCAACTGGAAGCGGTCGAAAAGGGTGTGCAGGTCCCTCCGAAACAGCAACCCCCCGGCCAGGTCGTGGACGGGAGAATCACTGTATCGGTAAAGATGCGCAGCCTCGATCACGTCGGGCGGCTGAGGGCCAGTGATCACGCAGACGTCGCCGAAGCGCTGGCGCAGCTCGGCGCGGAACCTCGCCTGGCCGATGCGCACCTTGCCGATGGCCATGCTGTGGCCACCGGGGACGTCGGCCGGAGTCGCGTCCGTCCACCAATGAGGGCCGACACCAGCCGACATGGAGACGATCGGCCGGAGCTTCTCGAAGTCGAGAGGTCGGATCGACTGTTGCTTGCTCTGGTTCAGGTAGGCGGGCCCCAGGGGCGCGACTGTGAGTCCCTCGATCGGCCGCCACGTGCGGCCGTAGTCCGCGACGTAGACCGTGACGTCGATGTGTTCCTCGGTCGGGGTGTCGAACTCGGTGCCGCACAGCGAGCACCTGTACTTGGGCGTGATCGTTCGGCGGGTCTTGAGGGAGGTAGCCCCACAGGATGGGCAGCGGCGGCGGACCTTGGAGCTCTCCGTTGTGCTTACCTCGTCGATCCACCCGCTACCGAACACCAAACGGCTATCGCGAAGAACTGCGAGGTCCCCGGCCTGTACCGAGCGGTGATTGGCCACGGTGCTGTCCCAGACGTACGTACTACCCAGCAGGTCCGAGTACCCGAGATTGCCGCCAAACTGACGCTCCGACTCGTCCACCGTCAGCAGGCTCCACGCACCCATGCTGATCATTCTTACCCGAAGCCGGCGGACGCAGCCAGACGCCTACACGTCGACCCGCGGGTTAAGAGAAGCGGGCGCTCCATCCATGGATGTCCGCAGGCGTCCGCCGAGTCGGCGCGACTTGGGGTTCGGCGTCGACCCGCGCCCACCGGTGTCCACCTACGTTCACCGGCTCGGGTACAGCCGTGGGTACACGGCTCACCGGGCCCCACAGGCACCGGGAGCGTAACGGCCGGAGCCAAAAGTTTTGCCTGTTGCCTACCTGATTGGTTGAGAGCGAGGTACGGCTATGCGCTGGCGCCAACACCGGAGACCGAGAGTCGCTCAACATCATTGATGATGTTGAGCACGTTTTGATATCGCATTCTTCTGTCATGGTTGACGCAACGCTCGATAATTGGCCGAATAGCTCCAGAACATGCGTCAATATTTTCTTTGCCAGAGAAAATGAACGATATAATGTGACCTATGGCGTAGATGTCGGCGAGCGCGTCAAAGTCCTTAAACCTTGGCAATGTGGGATCGATGATTGTGCCCTTCATGGATGCATCCGTCGTAGTAACCTCGGTCCGAGGGTCTTTATGTAGGCCAAAATCGGAGAGCTTAACGACGACGGCCTGAAGGTCGTACTTTTTAATCAAGACATTTTTGCGACTAATGTCGCGATGTAGAATTCCTTTTAGATGTAGATAGTTAATGCCATAAAGAAACTGGAGCGCTATCCTCTTGCGCACGCTATAGCTAAGCTGTGAATTGTTCTTCGCAATGAAATTGGCTAGAGTTGTATCGCAATACTCCATGGTGTAGGCATCGACATCCGCTTCGTAGCGATATGCCTGAACGATGTACGGGAAGCTGAGGCCTTTGAGTAGCACAAATTCTCGTCGAAATCTTTCGAGATCGGCCTCGTCGAGATTTTTCTTGGTGCTTTTCCGGGCAATAAAGATGTCGTGGTTGTCGTCACGAAATTTGTGGACGATGGCGTAAGATCCCTCGCCCACCAACTGAAGATTGTAGCTACGACCGTCACTCTTAAGGCGCACTACGGTGTCGGGGCTGCTGAAAATCGTGTCGTAACGTTCGAGGATTACAGGACCAAAATCCTCCGGAATAGCACTTCCGCCCGACTGTACAAGAAATTTTCCGCACTCGTCGAGAGTTTCCCGGTAATGGTCACTCAACTTGATGGTGATACCGACCTTCTCAAGAAGTTTCTGCGTGCCCGAAATCTCCTCGATCAGGGCGAGGAGTTCTCGACTTGCATTTGCGTTATAGTGACCATTTATTTTCTTTTTCTCGTTCATGTATCCAAGTAGGTCGTCAAGGCGCTGATGGAAGTGTCCAAAAATTGGGCGAAGTCGTGCGTCTTCCGACCCATAGAGACGTGCATGACTCTCTGCAACCTGAGACTCTGGATACCTTTTAGCAAGATCATCCCAGATGAATTCCTCGCGATCCACCGGCATTTCCTAAACCTTCCCCCGTAACATCATGCTATGGCCCACGCTCGCTTGCTCGCGAGACGGCGACACGCCGGCGAGCATGGCGCGCCAGCGCCACGCACAGCCGTCGCGTGGCGCGTCTCGTACACCCTTGATCTCTAAATCGAGCAATTCGGCAGTCCTGCGGCTTGGTAATGCAGCTCCGTCGTGGTGGGAAGCGCTTCGTAGGCTCCGGGGCGGCTGATGGTGAGGGCTGCGGCTGCTTGGGCCTGGTGGACCGCGTCGGCGGGATCGGTGCCGGCAATCAGGTGGGCGCAGAGCAGGGCGGTGAAGGCGTCGCTGGCGCCGGTGACGTCGATGACCTCGGCGGGTGGTGCGGGGTAGGTGGTGGTAGCGCCGTCCAAGCGGAGGACGCATCCGCGTTCGGCAAGGGTCACGCAGACTGTTCGCACGCCGAGTGCGTCAGCTACGGCGTCGGCGAGATGCTCGGCGGGGTCGTGTACGGCGGGGAGTCCGCTGAGGAGCGCACGGGCCTCGGCTTCGTTGGGAACCAGGATGTCGACGTGTTCCCACGGGAAGCTCTCGATGACTGCTGGATCGCTGGGAAGCGGAGCGGGGTTCAGGACGACGTGCATGCCTTGGTCGCTGGCTGCGGTGATGATGCCGGCGGCCTGGCCAGGGGACTCGAAGGTGACGAGGAGGGTGTCTCCGGGTCCGCTGGTTTCCACGGCGGTGATGAGATGGCCTGCGGTCACATTGAGCGCGTCGGGGACCCGCCAGATCATGGCGTTCTCTCCGTCGGGGCGGGTGTAGACGACGCAGACCGGTGTGGGGGCTTCGGGGATGGCTGTCATGGTGGAGGCGTCGACGCCCTCGGCGGTGAGCGCGCTCCGGATGGCCTCGCCCACGACATCGGTCCCGACGCATCCGACGGCGGCAACCTGGGCGCCAAGACGGGCAAGCGTGACAGCCTGGTTGAGTGCTTTACCGCCGGGGACGGTCCGCATTGCTTCGGCGCGTAGGTCGTCGCCCCATACCGGCAGGCGGGGTGTGCTGATCAGACAGTCGAGGACGTAGGCGCCGGCCACGAAGAACCGAAGCTCGCTGATGGGGCGCGCTGGCTGGGCGCCGGTCATGTGCTGGTGTAGGTCCAGGCGGAGCCGACTCCGCGGTACTGCTCGACCGGGATCGGGGCCACCCCGGGGCGCATCTTGTCGGTATAGAGGTGGCCGTCCAGGTGGTCGATCTCGTGGGCGACCAGGCGGGCGAGGCCCTTCTCGAACACGGTGATGTGCCGGGTTCCGTCGATGTCGGCGTGTTCGACGTGCAGGGTGAGCGGTCGGGGTACCAGGCCGCGGACGTCGAAGAAGCTCAGGCAGCCTTCGTACTGCTCGTCGGTCTCGGGGCTGGCCTCGATTACGGTCGGGTTGAGCAGGGTGATCGTGTCGCCGTCGATGGTGCGGACGATGGCGGCGGCACGGTTGATGCCGACCTGCGGGGCGGCGATCCCCATGCCCTTCCCGAAGGTGTGCAGGGCGGATACCCGTTCGATCGCTGAGGAGAGTTCGGCAACGACCCGGCGGGCGTCCTCGGCCTCGGCGGGCAGGGCGAACGGGCGGGCGGGCTTGTTAAGGATCTCGGCGCCCTGCTGCACGATGCCGACCGCGGTCATCTGCTCGGACGGTCGGGCGGCCTCGGCGGCGGGGTCGGGCTGGGAGCGGAAGTTCCACTCCAGCCGGTACCTGGCGTGCAACGGCGGCTCCTCCGTCGACCACGAGAACACCCGGCGTCCGGCGGTCTCGGTGCGGGCGATCGCGGTCCGGAACGGCAGGGCTTCGGCCGTCATCGATGTTTCCATGCCCCACACCACCGGATCGACCTCGGCGGGGAAGTCCAGCCGGACCGACAGGGATCGGGTCGGGACCCGTACGGCGCGCTGGAACCACGGCCCCCATCGGTCATCGGACACCCGGTACGAGTACTCGATGACGGCAGTGTCGCCGGGGTAGAGCGGGAAATGCCCCTGGGAGTTCTCGAAGCAGAGCCACACTTCCTTGAGCGCGTCCCAGTCGGTCTTGACCTTCCAATGCATCGGCTCGCCGTTGCACGTGGCGGAGAGTTGCAGGAAGTCCCACCGGAGCGGCTTCGCCCGGTACAGCCGGGCAGACCGCTCCGGGTCGCCCGGGTAGCGGTCGACGGAGATCCGCATCAGGTAGCGGGTGACCGGCTCGGTGCCGGTGTTCACGATTCGGCGCAACTGGTGCGCGTAGTACGTCGCGTCGTCGTACCGCAACGTCGCCTCGTCGACCTCGACGATCAGGCCGCCCTGCGACGCGGCCGGCTGCACGGGTGGGACTGCCGCGATCGGCGGGGATGCCTGCGCCGGAACGGGCTGCGGCCGGGCGGGCTGTGCGGTGGCTTCCCACCGGCGCGGGGCCAGACCGAAGTACCCACCTGGGATGCGCAGGGCGTCCGCGATGCGCTCGATGAGGTCCAGGGACGCGATGCGGTCTTCGCCACGCGCAATCCGGCTCACCCGTGACTGCGACAGGCCGTCGACCGGGGAGGAGATCCGGTCCTGGCTGGCGCCGTCGTACTTGCGCATCAGGCGAAAGATCGTCCCGAAGTCACGGACGGAGCAGGCGGAGCGGAAGTCGGGCCGGGCCAACAGCTCGGGCGACACCCGGTACGACCCGGCGGGCACGTCGGGTGGCTGTGTCACGGGTCAAGACCTCCACGTCCCACCGGTGCCGGCGCTCACGGCAGGTGGTGTGAGCGGGACAGCACGCTCAGACTAACGCGCCCATGCCAAACCGGTATGGACCTTATTCGCCAACCGGTTCCCGGCCGTTCGGCAACCGGGCGGCAACCGCTCGTCGGCCGTGCGCGCCGTTGTTCGGTGCTCCTCGACCCATACGTGACGTGTATGCGAGATCGACGTTTCGTGACTGTCCCGGTTCGGGTGAGGCTGATCCGCAAGCCACCCCGCCCCGCGTCGAGCCGCGATCTCCGCGGGGCGGGGTGGCGTCCAGGCCGTGAGGCGACGCGGGAACGGATGAAGGGGGTGCGGCGGTGTGGCCGACGACGGGCAGGACAGCCGCGGAGACAGGGCACGGCGAGTGCGGGGGTTCGCGATGACGTGGGTGAGCGGGTCGTGTCAGACGGACGAGGAACCCGGCGTGGGCTTGTTGCCGTGGGGCGCGGAGGGCTGGGCGCTGGTCGTTCCCTCGGGCTCCTCGGCGGTGGCGCTGGCGGAGGCGATGGCGGGGATGCCGGCGGGCCTGCGGTTCGTCGAGGCGTTCGGGGACGTGGATGTGGTGCTCGTCTACGCGGCGGACGGCGTGCGGCTGTCCCGGCGGGAGGTACCGGGCTCGTTCCTGCGGGCCATGCTCGAACTCGACCCGGTGGAGGTCGGGGAGGGCAACGGCCGGCGGTGGATGACGGCGGGGGAGCGGGGTGCGTATGACGCGGGGAAGGCGGATGTGGCGGATGCGCTGCGCCGTCAGGTGATCCGCCGTCGGCGTCCGCGGTCGTGGAACCCCTCTGCTCTGGGGTGACATCACGCGCGTTCACGGATGGGCCGGATCTCGTCGGGGGGATCCGGCCCTTCGTCATGTCAGAACGAAGTCCGCTCGTCCGAGCTGGTCACAGCCTGCTCGACCGCGGCGAGCCTGGTCACGATCTCGGTGAGGCGGTCCTCGACGCGGGCCAGGATGGTGAGGATCTCCCGGCCGGTGAGCTCGCTCGCCTCGTGATCACCGACCGGCGGGGCTGACAGGAGTACCTGAATCAGGTGGTCGTCCGGCCACTCCAGGGCGCGGGCGATCGACACGAGGGTCTTGTTCTGCACCCGGCGGCCGGCGCCGTGCTGCAGCAGGCGCACGGTGGACACGGACACCCCCGACAGCTCGGCCAACTGCTGCTGGCCGATCCGCCGGTTCGACATCCGCTCGTTCAGGGCTGTGGCGACGGCTGCCCAGTCCTCCCCCTCGGCCGGACCTCGCGCGGTGTAGACCCGGGGCGCTTTCCGGTCAGACATGACGCGCATATTAGTTGCCCAGCAACAGCCCCTCTTCCGGGTATCCGGTGCCCATACCAACCTTGCATGAACTCCACCCGGCGCGCTCCGATGAATAGACCTCTCTGGCATGAGCGCATACGAGGCGTACATACGTCGATCGTCTAGCGGTTGAAACGCGGTTGGCGAGCGGTGGATCGTGTATCTCGTCGGCCGAAGCGAACGGCCGGCGTAGGCGACTCGGATGTGTGGAGGTGGCGTGGTGGCGGTTCCGAAGCGAATTCCGGTGCGGTTCGAGGACATGTTCCCGCACGGCGCGTACGTGCTGGGCGTGGAGGCGGCGAACGACTTCGAGAAGGTGAAGGCGGGAGTGGCGGACGTGCAGGCGCGGGACAAGGACACCGGCCAGCGGATCTGGTCGGTGCGGGTCCTCGACCCGGACCCGGTGGCGCGACAGGCCGAACTGAAGGTGAAGATCCTCGGGGAGGTGGCGCCGGTTCCGCCGGATGCGATGCCGGGGACCCCGTTCCGGCCGGTGCTGTTCGAGGGCCTGTCGGTCCTGCCGTACGTGGACACCAACGGTTCCCGGCCTCGGCAGGGTTTCGCGTTCCGGGCGGTGGCCATGCGTCCGCTCGGCCCGGCCCGGCGGAGCAACCCGGCGGTGGCGGCGTGAGCGGGGCGGGGATGGACGGGCTGCGTTCCTCGACCCACCTGGGGTTGCACGTGGGCGCGGACTGGTCGGCCAGGTGCCACACCTACCCGGACAAGCCGCCGATCCTGGCGGTCACCACGGGTCGGACGACGCTGTCGCTATCGGCGGCCGGTAACGCGGCGACCTCCGATCAGGTGGACTTCGCGTACACGCTGCTTGCCGCGGTGAACGATTACCTCATCGAATGCGAGCGGCTGCGCTTCACCGCGCAGGACGCGGCCGAAAAGTCGGGGTATCTCGCCGCGTAGTAGTAGCCCTTCCTGGCTTCAGATAGGCGGCCCGGAACCGTGCTTCCGCGGGATCGCGGTTCCGGGCTCGCGCATCTTCTTCCGTTCTTCCTACTCCTGGTTCCGTGCGCTCTGAAACAGGTGGTATTTGTCATGTTCGGAATCAACGGCGACCGGCGGATGCCGCGTATTCCATCCCGGCCGGATCACATGCGGGTGCCGCTGTGGATGCTGCTGCTGGCGGTCGCCGGTAAGGGGCTGGTGTTGGGTGTCCGCTGGTGCTGGCGGCACCGGGTCGCCGTCCCGGTCGCGGGCGGCCTGGTGCTGTTCGTGCACCGGTTCGGCGCGCTGGGCCTGGTGGCGCTGCTCGTCGGCCTGGTCCTGGTCGCCATGGTCTGGCGGCGGCTGCACTCCCGGTCGTTCGGCTGGCTGGCCCGGTGGGTGTGGGGCAGGGCGCGGCTGACGTTCGTCTACCGGCGGCGGTGGCGGTCGGCGATGGTGCACACCGGGCTGGCGATCCGCATGCCGGCGTCGAACGGCGATCAGGTGACGTTCGACGAGTACTTCCCGCGGATCCGCTCGATTCGTTCGACGCGGGCGGTGGACGTGCTGCGGGTGGAGCTGCTTCCCGGACAGACCCCGGAGCAGTGGGCGGAGCAGGCCGAAGCACTGCGGCACGTGTTCCGGGCCCGGCGCTGCCAGGTGCAGGTGGAGGAGCACCGGTTCGTCCGGCTGCACTTCCACCACCGGGACACCCTGACCCGACCGGTGCGGCCCACGGGCCTCGACGCACCCGGCCCCGTCGTCGATCACGACGACGTCGACGTGATCGATGACAATCCGGACGGAGACCCCGCGGCGGGTGGTGCGCCCGATCTGCTCGTCGCGGGGCTCTCGTCGGTGCCGGTCGGCCGGCAGGAAGACGGCGAGCCATGGACGCTGCCCGTGCGCGGGACGCATCTGCTCGTCGCGGGTGCCACCGGCGCCGGTAAGGGCTCGGTGCTGTGGTCGATCATCCGTGGTCTCGGCCCGGCCGTGCGCGCCGGCCTCGTCGAGCTGTGGGTGAGCGACCCTAAAGGCGGGATGGAACTCGCCTTCGGTGAGCCGCTGTTCGCCCGGTTCGCCACCGACACGGAGTCGATCGCGGATCTCCTCGACGACGCGGTGTCGGTCATGCGGGAGCGCACGGCCCGGCTGCGGGGCCGAACCCGGCTGCACACTCCGACCACGGACGAGCCGCTGATTGTGCTGGTCGTCGATGAGATCGCCTCCTTGACCGCGTACGTCACGGATCGCGATGTGAAGAAGCGGATCGGGGCGGCGCTGCCGCTGTTGCTCTCGCAGGGCCGTGCGCCCGGGGTCGTGGTCCTGGCGGCGGTGCAGGACCCGCGCAAGGAGGTGCTTCCGTTCCGGGACCTGTTCCCGGTCCGGGTCGCGCTGCGGATGACCGAGACGGAACAGGCGGATCTCGTGCTCGGCTCCGGCGCTCGGGATCGCGGTGCCCGCGCGGACGAGATCCCGGTGTCCTTGCCGGGGGTGGGTTACGTGCTGCATGAGGGACAGCCCGAACCGGTGCGGGTCCGGGCGTCGTTCGTCGACGACGCCGAGATCGGCCGGACCGTGTGGACGTACCGGCCGGTCCGTGCGGTGGGCGGCGGCTGGACGCCGGACCTCGGCCCGTACCTCGACGACTCCACTGATCACGAAGACCTCGACGGCTCGGCTGGCTGGGGTGAGGTTGCTTGATCGACCCGACCACGCTCGGCGCTGCCCCGACCGAAGCCGTTCCGAGTGTCCCGGCTCCTTCCCCTGGCCGTGACGATCGGCCGGGGTCCCGGGCGGCCCGGATGCGGATGCCGCTCGCTCGCCAGGTGGTCGAAGCGGTCGCCATGGAGAACGGGGTCTGCGTTCGCCCGATGGCGATGCGGCGGACGAACCTCGACACGGGCGAGACCGAGATCATCCCCGTGCCGTGTGGGGCCACTCTGGCGAGCAAGTGTCCGCCGTGTGCGGAGCGGGCCCGGCGGCTGCGGATGGCGCAGTGCAAGACGGGCTGGCATCTGGAGGACGAACCGGTTCCTGACCCGGACCCGCCTTCGGAGGATGCGAAGGTTCTCGCCGGCTTCCGGGCGGATCTGGAGGTCGCTCGGCGGGACGCGGAACGGGACAGTGACCCGGCGGGCGTCGCTGAGATCGACGAACTCATCGGCCAGGTGGACGAGGAACTCAACGCCCTGGGCGTGCGGGGGAACGCGGCGCCGGACAGTCGGGATCGGCCTCGTCGGGCCCGGTCGACCCGCCGGCGTCAGGACGCTCCCGACCTGCCTCGGCTTCCCGTGGAGAAGCGCACGGTCGGCCGTACCTACGAAGCCGCGGACGGGACGACCTGGCGGCCGTCGATGTTCCTGACGCTGACCTGCGACACCTACGGCCGGGTGACCTCGGACGGCACCCCGGTGGATCCGGGCTCGTACGACTATCGGCGGGCGGCGCGGGACGCGATCCACTTCCCGAAGCTGATCGACAGGTTCTGGCAGAACCTGCGCCGCGCGGTGGGCTGGGATGTGCAGTACTTCGCGGCGCTCGAACCGCAACGGCGGCTCGCTCCCCACCTGCACGCGGCCATCCGTGGCACGGTGTCCCGGATGCTGCTCCGCCAGGTGGCGGCGGCGACGTATCACCAGGTGTGGTGGCCGTCGTGCAACCGACCGGTCTACTCGGACATGGTGCTCCCGGCCTGGAACGCGGATGCGGCGGCCTACCTTGATCCGGAGAGCGGGCGTCCGCTGCCCACATGGGACGAGGCGTTGGACGCGATCGGCGACGATGAGGAACCGGCGCACGTCGTCCGCTTCGGCCCGCAACTGCGCGCGGACGGGGTCACGGCGAACTCGGCGAACACCGGCCGGATGATCGGCTATCTGACGAAGTACCTGACGAAGAGCCTCGACGCCTGCCACGACATCGGAACGGACGCGCAGCGTCGGCACGTGGATCGGCTCGCGGAAGCGTTGCGGTACGAGCCGTGCTCGCCTATCTGCGCGAACTGGCTGCGTTACGGCGTCCAGCCGAGAAACCCGAAGCCGGGCCTGGTCCCGGGGAGGTGCCGGGGGAAGGCGCACCGGCGGGAGACGCTCGGGTTCGGCGGCCGGCGGGTGCTCGTCTCGCGCCGCTGGTCCGGCAAGACCCTGACCGATCACAAAGCCGATCGGGTGGCGTTCATCCGGGAGCAGCTCGAAGCCCTCGGTCAGACCGGCACCGGCCCGGCCATGACGGGGACGGACCCGGCCCGGATCGCGTGGACGCTGCTCCGGCCTGGTGACCCGGCCGCACCGCGCCGCGAGCACCTGCTGTTGCAGGCGGTTGCGCAACGGCACGCCTGGCGGGCTCAGCTCGACGCGGCCCGTCGCGCGACCGGCACCGGACTCCCGGCGACCGGCCCGCCGGTGACGGCTCGCGCTGCCTGAGTCCGGAACTGGCCTTCGGGAGAGGGACCCGTGACCAAGCTCCTCCTGACCGTCGACGAAGCCGCGCAACTGCTCGGCCTGAGTAGGGCGAAGCTCTACCAACTCATGAAGACGGGGGCGATCGCCTCGGTGTCGATCGGCCGGCTCCGGCGGATTCCGGCCGATGAGCTGAGCGCCTACGTCGATCGCCTGCGGGGCGGCAGCGTGGAGGCCGCGTGATCACCGGATGGCTCCGTCGTCGTGCGCCACCCCGTCAGGGTTTGCTCGGGCGGTGTTCCGTGATCCACCGCTCGATGTCCGTGGCGAGCCAGACCTTCCCGGCCTTGATCTCGCCGAGTGGCTCGGGGAAGGACGGGTCGGTGGTGGCGATCTGGTGCACGCGGACCCTGCTCACGCCGAGACGCTCGGCGATCTCGGCCGTGCCCATGAGCTGCGTCCGTCCCACGGCGGAAGAGTACTTGACACGTGCTAAGCCCGAACCGCATCATCGGACACGACTTAGCGATTGCTAAGTGATGGCGGTCCCGGTGGGTGCTGTGAACACCCGGCCGGGACCTTGATCCCAATCCTGCATGCACAGGAGTTGAGACCCATGCCCATCTTCCCGTCTGGCCATTCCGGCGCCTGGCGCACCCCCGGTGAGGACTCGCCGCTCGTCGGTACGCGCGTCCTCGACACCGGCGAGCACGAACTGACCATCCGTCCCGGCGCGGACATCGGCGACCTGCTGGCGATCCTCGCGACGCTTCCGCCGGACGCCTTCTTCACCGAGCACTTCGGCGATGTCGACGTGGCGTTGGTGTTCCACCAGGTGCCCGGCGACCCGGTCGCGGTCCCGGCTGGTCAGGAGCCTTCGGCGGGTCCGACGGCGGCAAGGGCCATCCGCCCGTAGCGGCTGTTCTGCCTGCTCTACCCCCATTTTTCTTCCGTTCTCTGGTGGCGCTTGAAGCTGTCGGGGTGTCGGACGGGTCCAGGGTCGGCCGAAGGCCGATCGCGTCAGCGACGCGCAGCGCCCTGGACGCGGCCGACACCCCGGCAGACCATCCCAGCGCCAGAGAACGGAAACCCAACTGCACCGGGCGACGCCTCCGCGGCCCGCGTGTACCTGACCCGTTCTTCGGCAAGGAGCCGTGTTCGCCATGCCCACGGATAACGACAAGCACCCGACCATGAGCTTGCAGCAGGCGCTGCGCGAGCATCTCGGCCGTGCCCGCGCCGGCGAGGGCCGCCTCTACCCACAGCCTGCGGGAGAGACCAAGTTCGCCTGCGACATGGGCGACAGCCGTTACGGCTGCGCCTGGTGCGACAACATCGAATGGCCCGACGGCAACCCGCTGGACGTCGCCTGATGCCCGCGGGGGACAAGTCGCGGAAGGGCCGGCGCGGCAACAACGAAGGGTCGATCTACCGGTACCGCAACGGCTGGGCAGGCCAGGTCAGCCTTCCGGACGGGCGGCGTCCGATCTTCTACGGCCCGACCCGTGAGCAGGTCCGGGAGAAGATGTCCGACGCGCTGCGGGCCGCGCAGGACGGTACGCCGGTCATCACGACTCAGGTCACCGTCGGCGAGTACCTCGAACAGTGGGTCACGGTGGTGCTCCCGGCCAGGGTCGTCGCGGGGACGCTCGCGGAATCCACGATGGAGTCCTACGCGCTGCTCGCCCGCCTGCACATCGTCCCGGTGCTCGGGCGTCACAAGCTGCGAGACCTGTCCACGGCGCACGTGCGGAAGTGGATGACGGCGAAGCTCACCGAACCGTCCGCGGCCGGCCTCGCGGCGCGCAAGGCCCGGGAAGACGCCCGCGCGGCGAAGGAACGCCAGAAAGCCGAAGAGGCGGCGAAGCGTGCGGCGGACGGTCAGCCGGTGCGTCGTCGGAAGACCTCGGCGAGCAAGCCGGCTCCCACGGTCGAACCGAAGCCGATCAACCCTCTGTCGGCTCGGTCCGTCCGCTACCTGCACGCGATCCTGCGGACGGCGCTCGCGGACGCGATGCGCGAGGAACTGCTCTCCCGGAACGTGGCGGAGCTGGTACAGCCGCCGAAGTCCTCGAAGGCTCCGGCGCGGTCGCTGTCGGACGAAGAGGCCCGGAAGGTGGTCGCGGTGGCGCTCGTCGACCGGCTGGCGGCGCTGTGGCTGGTGATCCTGGCGCTCGGCCTGCGCAAGGGGGAGGCGCTCGCGTTGCGCTGGGACGTCGTCGACCTTGACGCGGGCACGGTCGCGATCGTCCGCAAGCAACGGCGGCGGCGTGCGGACGTCGACCCGGAGACCGGCGTGCAGCGGTGGGAACTCGTCGAGGACGAGGAACTGAAGACCGCGGGCTCGAAGGCGCGGCTGGCGCTGCCGACGATGGTCGTGACCGTGCTTCGGGAGCACCGGCGGCGTCAGGACAAGGCCAGAGCGGAAGCCTACGAGTGGGCCGACCCCGGACTCGTGTTCACCACCGCGACCGGCAGTCGGATCGATCCGCGCAACGTCAACCGGTGGTGGGACAAGGTGTGCGAGCGGGCGGAAATCCCGCACACCCGCGTTCACGACCTGCGGCACACCGCGGCGTCGCTGCTGTTCTCGGCCGGCGTCGATCTGAACGAGATTCGCGCCCTGCTACGGCACACGAGGCTCGCCACCACGGCGGACATCTACGTGGACATCCTCGACGAAGTCCGGCGCTCGACCGCCCGGAGCATGGACGACATCCTCACCAGGCTGCACCGGCCGTCAGCTACGGATGGAAGATAGCTTGGCCGGTCCGGTTGTGGCAGATGACCTCTGAAGCCTTCTCCGTGCTCCGGCACGCTCGCTCCAGGCAGGTCAGGGAATGTTGGTCTCGGAGCGGCTTACGGCCACTCCGAGACCAACATTGTCATCTAACTTGCCGTCTCCCTCCGCGGAGCCGAGGCGCCACGCTCAGGACTTGGGCGAGTTCGGCGACTTCCCGCAACGATTTGACGTCTCCCGTCCTCGCGAAGATTCTCCATGCAAGGATCATGATCGCGAGACGATACAACAACCAGACAGCTGCTGTAATCGCGGGCACAACCAGCAGACTTGCCACAACGTTCTGCTTTCTGTGCGCCTACGAGGTGAGCGTCGGGTTCGGGCCTGGGCTGGCCCGGTCCTTCGCGTGACGGTCACGCGAAGAACTTCACCCCGAGACCCACGCCGTGGATCGGCGTCGGCCAATGAAGGTGGGTCCCCCGTCCTTGCCTGGTCGACTTGTAGTAGGAGCGCTGGTGCCGCAGGCAAGGTTCGGCGTTCGGCATCGCGCAGTCGTGACGTCACTTCAAGATTACACCGGTCAGGATCTGTGGCCAGGCAGTGCGGAACCGAAGCATGGTCGGTGGACCGGAGGGCCGTCTGAGGTGTGTCCATCAGTCTCCGCGAGTACCCGGCGCCAGTAGGCGCTTCAGTCGATCGGCTACGGAGAGTAACGAAAGTGGGTGAGGGGGTGCGGACGAGAAAAACGTGATCGTTTCCAACTGCAGTACGAACTGCAGTACTTGAGCCCCGGAAAGAACAGAGCCCCGCGCCGTGTTATCGGCTGCGGGGCTCTGACCTGCCTCAACCAGCGTGCGCTCGGAGGGACTCGAACCCCCAACCTCTTGATCCGTAGTCAAGTGCTCTATCCGTTGAGCTACGAGCGCCTGCCGGTCACTCTCGCGGCCGGCTTCGCCAGCTTACAGCACCCGGAGGGCAGCCTTCGAACCCCCTCCCCTCCAACCGCGCCCCGGGCCGGGGCGCCCAGGGCACGCTCCGCGCGGGGGCGCGTTTCGCCCGGGATGGCCCGTCAGCGCGCTCGGACGGGGGTCGGCTGCGGTAGGCGGTGCAGCTCGACATCGAGCAGTGTCTGGTCCTCGATCGTCGCTGTCAGATAGGTCGGATGGGGCTGGCGCCGGCGGTCCGTGGGTGAGCCGGGGTTCAGCAGCCGCAGCGGGCGGCCGTCCTGCGGTCGGATCGTCGTCGTGTCCCACGGGATGTGGGAGTGGCCGAAGACGATGACGTCGGCTTCCGGGTAGGTGGCGGCCAGGCGGCGATCCCGGGCGGCGGCGGCCCCGGTCTCGTGGACGATCACGAAGCGCAGGCCTTCCAGCGTCACGCGGGCGATCTCGGGCAGGATGGCGCGGATCTCGGGTCCGTCGTTGTTGCCGAAGCACGCGATGAGGCGCCGTGATCGTTCCGTGAGCTGGCGCAGCAGCTCGGGGCCGACCCAGTCGCCCGCGTGGAGGACGGCGTCGGCTTCGTCGACCGCGGCCCACACCCGCGACGGCAGATCGCGGGCCCGCACCGGGACGTGAGTGTCGGCCAGGACGACGAGGCGCATTGGTCCAGTGTCCGTGATTTTCGGTGTTCTGAGCGTGCGCCCGGGGGTAGCGTGCAGCGGCCGGCCGCCTGGCCGGGCGGCGTCGGGGCGAGCGGGGCGGCCGGGGTGGTCGCGAGCTGATGGGCCGATGCCGAGCCGGTAGGCGGATGTCGACTCGGCGGATGGGGGCCGAGCCGGTGGCCGACGGGAGCGGATGGGCGGCGGTCGACATGGCATGGACCGCCGCGCAGTGGCGGCGACTGCGACGGGCTCGTGTGGCCACCATGGTGGTCTTTTTCTTCCTGGCGCTGTTACTCGCCGCGTGGGCTCCGCGGATCCCACAGGTCAAGGATGCGCTCGCGCTCGGCGACGGTGAGCTCGGGCTCGCGCTGCTCGGCGCGCCGGTCGGTGCGATCGTGACGCTGTGGGGCGCCGGTGTTCTGGTGAGCCGGCTGGGCAGCGTGCCGGTGATCCGGTTCTCGCTGGTCGCGTACGCGACCCTCGGGCTGGTGATCATTACCGCGACCGGCCCGCTGTCGCTGTTCGCCGCGCTCGCGCTGCTGAGCGGTGCGAGCTGTGCCCTGGACCTTTCCGCCAATGCCCAGGCCGCGGCCGTCGAACACCGCTTCGGACGTCGGATCATGATGATGGTCCATGCCGCCTGGACGGCCGGTGCGCTCGTGGGCGCGGGCCTGGGCGCCGCCGCCGCGGCGATCGAGCTGCCGCTGAGCATCCAGTTCTCGGTGCTCGGCGCGCTTACCGTGGCCGGAGCGTTACCTCCCACCGGATGGATGCTTCGCGGGGACGGTAGTCGGGAGTCCGCGTCCACCGGCTTCGTCGTATCCGACGCCGCCGCCGATGAGCTCGATGGCGCCGACGGGGAGGTCGAGACCGGCGACAGCGCGGTCGGAGCCAGGGATGGTGTGGTCGGGGCCGGCGCCGAGACCCACGCGCGGCCGGCCACGTCGATGCTTCCACCGCCCCCGGCAACTGGGCTGTCCCCAGCGTCTGCGGTGCCTGCGCCGCCTCCAGCGCCCGCGGCGAGGCCGGTGACTGCTGTGACTCCGCGGGCGCTGCTGCCCTTCGTCCCGCTCAGCGTGATCGCGTTTGCCAGTTTCCTCGGGGAGGGCGCGGCGGCGGACTGGAGCGCCGTCTATCTGACGGATGTCACCGGGGCGTCGGCCGGCGTCGCCGGGATCGGGTACGTGGCCTTCATGGCCTGCATGCTGGTGGTGCGCCTGGTCGGCGATCGTGCGGTGGAGACCTTCGGGATCCGGCGTGTGGTCCGTCCGCTGGCTCTTACCGCCGCGGTGATGTTCGCCGTCGCACTCGCGTCCGGAGCGACGCGGACGGGAACCGCGCTGGGGATCGTCGGGTTCGCGGTGCTCGGCGCCGGGCTGGCGTGTGTCATCCCGGCGGCCTTCTCCGCCGCGGCCCGCGCCGCGAACCTGGTGGGGCTGCCGGCCGGGGCGGTGATCGCCGTGGTCAGCTCGGTCGGCTACGCGGGATGGCTGACGGGGCCGCCGTTGATCGGAGGCCTGGCCGAACTCGTCGGACTGCGCGGGGCCCTGTGGAGCGTGGTCGCGTTCACCTGCGCGATCGCGCTGTTCGCCGGGACGCTGGCCGGTCCCGCGCGGCCGTCGTGGACCTCCGGGGAACGAGGAACGTCAGCCCCGTCGAGGCGGTCTGTTCCACCGAGACCACAGGGCTCGGCGGACATGTCGTGACCGCGGGTCATCCGGCAGGCGCTGCTCGTCCGGTCGGTCCTGCCCGTCCGGCGGTATGTGCCGAGGCCGATTGGCGGCGGCGGGGGATTCCGGTCAGTGGTGGCGGCGGCGAAAGCCCGGCAGGAGTTGCTGGACGAGCGCGTCCGTCTCCGGTTCCGCCGCGCCGCCGCGCCGGGTCGACTGCGCCGACACGGTCCGGTACAGCTCGCCGGCGACGGCTTCGAGGGTCCGGCGGTCACCCCGGGCGGCCACGGTGCGCAGCAGGTCACGCCACAGCGTTTCCGCGGTCGGCGCGGCGCGCAGGCCGGTCCGGCACGCCGCCATCGCGGTGGCGGTGTCGCCGGCTTCCAGGGTCAGCATGGCGAGGCGGTGCGCGGCGTCGATGACGGCGGAGCGCATCGTGCTCTCGACGGGCGTCGACCGGGCCCACCCGTACCTGCCTTCGGGCAGGCCGGACCACAGCGGCCCGCTGACCAGGTTCAGCGCCGCCCGCAGGTCGGATTCGGGATCGCTCGCGTCGTCGGGCCGCGCCGCACGATGGGTGTAGGCGACGAAGAGCTCCCAGTCGCAGCGGACGTCCGTGCTGAGGACCCAGCGCCCGTCCGAGGTGGGCTGCAACCGGGGCCGCCCGCCGGCGTCGACGCCCAGCCAGGTGCGGGCCGCGATGAGCCCGGCGAGCACGCCGGTGCCTGACCCCCCCGGCGACCGCGGATCGGGGACCGAGCCGAGGGGGAGGTCGAGCAGGTCGCTGACGTCCTCGGGGTACGCGCCGTCGCGGTGCAGCGCGAGGAAGACGACGATCTCGGTGAGCAGGTCGATCTGGTTCCGGTCGGGTCTGCCGGGGGCGTCGACCGACGGGGTTCCGAGCACGTGCACCTCGGCTTCGGTGGCGCCGGCCGGGTCCGGGTCCAGGCGGGGCAGGGTCTCGAGCGGGTCGTTCCCGTGGAGGGGCGCCGGCAGGGCGTCGGCCGCCTGGTGCGAAGCCGCCGGATAGCCCTGCTCTGACGAGTGGGGTTCCGGATACGACGGGTGAGAGCCGGGCGGATACGACTCCTGCGAGGACGGCGCCTGCGGGTACGGCTCGTACGGATGCGGCTGCGGCGAGTTCGGCGCCTGCGGGTACGGCTCGTACGGATGCGGCTGCGGCGAGTTCGGCGCCTGCGGGTACGGCTCGTACGAGTGCGGCTGCGGTGATCTCGGTGCCTGCGAGTGCGGCGACGGTGAGTTCGGATCCTGTGGACGGGACGGCGCCGGATAGGACTCCGCCGGATACGACCCCGGCGGGGCCAGGTATCCCGGGGGCGGCACCGGGGGGTGGAGCTGCGCCTGGTGCGGCTCCTGCGGATACGGCTGCGCCGGGTGCGCCGGCGGCTGGGCTTGATACGGTTCGCGCTCGTTGGGCGGGGGTGGCGGGTAGGGCCGGTCCCATCCGACGTCGCCGACGTCGCCGACGTCGGCGCTGGTGGCGCCGGTGGCGGCTGCCGGGACGCCTGGGTGCTCTTGCCGTTGCTGCGTGGCGGGTTCGTCCCGGTGCGCGGGCTGCGGCTGGTCGGGGCTGTGCTGCTGTGCCTCGTCGTGCCCGTGCGCCGGCCGGACCAGCAGCGTGCGGGGGACTCGCGGCACGTCCGTCGGCTGTATGGCCGGTCGATCGGATTCGATCAGGTAGGGCGGGGGAGCGTCGGACGGCTGGTGCTGCCCCGCGCGGCCCGGCACGTCCGGCGTGGCGGCCTGCGGCCGGGAGCCCGGCGGCGCGTCGACTGGCGGCGGGGCGACTGGTGGCGGAGCGACTGGTGGCGGAGCGACTGGTGGCGGAGCGACTGGTGGGACTGGCGGCGGAGTGACCGTCGGCGGGGGGAGCTGAGGCAGGCTGCTCGGGGGTAGCCCGGACGGCCCGTCGACCGGCATCCGGATGACGGAGGGCCCGGCCTGCGGGACGGGCAGCCAGGGCACGACTCCGGGGATCGAACCCGAGCCCCGGGGCGGACGGGTACCCTCCGGGCCGTCCGGGGCCGGAGGACGGTGCTCCTCGGGGTAGGGCGGCGGGTAGTGGCCCGCCGGCGCGGTCGGCTCCGGTGCGTGTCCGTCGGGCCCGTCCGCCGCGTACTCCGCCGCGTACTCCGCCGAGTAGTCGTCCGCGTAGTCCGCCGGACGGCCGGCTGGACGGTCCGCCGGGTGGAGGGAACCGCCCGCGATCGGGTAGGGCCCGGTTCGGTAAGGGTCATCGTCCGCAGCCCCGGCTGGCGGGTAGCCGCCCGTGGCCTGGCCGCCCGGGCTGCCGTCCCACTCCTCGCTGTCGTACCGGTCCGTGCCGTCGGGCCAGCTCTCGCTGCCGTGCTGGTCCTCGCCGTCGTCCTGGTGTCCGCCGCCGTACCGGTCCTCGCTGTCGTCCCAGGCGTCGCTTCGCTCGGAGGGCCGGCTGGTGGGGACGGGAGCGTCCGCACCCGTGGTCAGCAGGCGCCGGCTGGCCCAGGACGGGCGCGGAGCCTCCGCCGGGCGCGCGCCGGTCGCGATGCGGAACATCGCCAGAACGGCGGAGTACTCCGCCGCGGCGAGGGTCTGGGCGTTGACCTCGACGCCGAGCACCCCGAGGGACATCCGCGCGTCGGGACCGACCGCGAACCGCCAGCGGGCGGCGGGGCTGTCGCCGACCATGAGCACGCCCACCGTCTCGTCGCGCCCACCGGAGAGTCGGGCCAGCCGTTCGGCGTGCTGCGGGGCGGGTGGCCCGGCCAGCACCAGGAGATCCGGCGCCCACAGCGACTGGATGTGGGCGGCCTGCCGCCCGCGCAGCGCGGCGCCCGGTTCGTTGCCCCATCCGGTGTCCCGCGGCCCGCGCGCCTCGAGCTCGTCGAGGACGTCGGAGAGGCTCGAGGACGTCCGAAGCCGCCCTGGCGCGATCGGGCTGGGGTCGTCCGCGAAGCCCACAAGACAGACCCGCAGGTCGTCGGACCACATGTTGGTGGCGAGTTCCACCGCGACGGAGATGGCCACCTCGCTGGCGACGGCCGGGTCGCCGACGAGGCTGATCATCCCGGGTGCGCCCTCGAGGTCGACGAGGATGCGGCAGCCGGTGGCATCCCGGCCGAGGGTGACCAGCGCCGGGTAGGGCGCCGGGACGTCCGCCGACAGGCTGGCGCTCGCGTCGAAGGGCAGCCCGTCGGGTGCCTCGGGGTTGCGTTCGATCCGCCAGGAGCCTGGGTTGTTGCCCTGCTGCCAGGGGGCGGGGGGCGGTTCCGGCACAGCCGGCGCCATGTGCAGGACGAGCGCGGCGTCGGTGAGGATCGCGGCGTACACCGGCGGCAGGGGACGGCCCCGCGAGGTCAGCCCGGCGGACATCAGCCGCAGGGACCGGTCGACGAAACGGGCCGAGGGCAGGTCGGCGGCGAGCCGCAGGGCGTGTTCGACCTCGGCGGAGAACGGGTCCGCGCCGGCGCCGCCCGGCCGGCGCCGGGTCAGCGCGGTGAGCACGCCCGCCGCGAGCAGGGCCGCGCCGGTGATGCCGCGCCCGCTTCCCAGCCGCCCGGGCCCCATCCCGCCGGGCGTGCCCGTCTCGCCGCCCCACGCGGAACGCTCGCCGGAGTTCCCGATACCCGGCCCGTAGGGCGACGGCTCCTGGCCCGCCTCCGGCCCGTCGGACCAGCCGCCCGCACCGCTGCGCAGCGGCCCGGTGGATGCCGGCCCGCCACCGATGTCGTCGCCTCCCGGGGCACCGTCGGTGCCGCCGCGACCGTCCGCGGAGCCCTGGGCGGCGAAGCGGGCGTGGACCTCCTCGACCCAGGAGGCTTCGCGGTGCGGGACCCGCAGGGTCCGTACCTCCTCGCCCTCGGCGTCCGGGGGAAGCATGAGCACCCATCCCGGGGCGATGAGGGAGGGCTTGGTGAGGGTCTGGCCGTCGGGCTGCGCGCGGCCCTCGTTGAGCGCGAAGATCTCGTGGTAACGCAGGCTGTTGCCGAGGAGCCGCCGGGCGATCGCCCACAGCGTGTCGTACTGGCGCCCGTCAGGCGGGCGGACCTCGCAGAACTTGACGTCCATGCCGTCCGGGAAGAGGTCCGCCGGGGCCTCCTCGCCGGCGGTCAGCGCCCGTGGCGCGGCTTCCCGTTCATCCCACCGGTAGCCCCCGGAGCGGTCGGTCGCGGGACCGGAGCCTCCCGAGGCGCCGCCCTGGTCCGACCTGTCGCCGGCGGCCGGACCAGCATTGGTGCCGGTGGCCTGACCTGCGGTGCCGCGGGTGGCCGGAACGGTGTTGGCGCCGGCGGTTCGGCCCGGAACGCCTGACGGGGCACCGGCCGGGACGCCCCGGCCCGCCCCGCCACGCGCCTCGGCCCCGCCACCGCCGGTGCCGGCCGGCAGAAGGCCGCCGGCTGCCGAGCGGGTTCCAGGGCTGGTACCGGGCACCGGCGGCGCGGCCCCGCCCGGCCCGGCGGGGATCGGCTGCTGCCCGGTGAGCCCGCGGGCCAGCCGTGAGATCGCGGCCGGATCCGACCGGCGTAGCGGCCCCGTCGGGGCGGCCCGCTCGGTGCGGGTCGCCCGGTCGGTGCGGGACCCGCGTTCGGCCCGGGCCCCAGCGCTCCCGGCACGGGTAGCCGGCTCGGAACCACCGTGTGGTGTGGCTTCATCACTCCCGGCGGCGCCGGTGTCCGCCGGGCCGTTCGCCGGCCGTGTGGACGGTCGACCGCCTCGGCTGCCGGCGCCCGCGCGGCTGCCGGCGGTCGCCCGTCCACCGGTGCCTGCCCGCCCAGCCGCGCTCGCCTGCGCACCTGTGCTCGTCCGCCCGCCGGGGTTCGTGCGCCCGCCGGTGTTCGTCCGGCTGGTGCCGCCGGCCCGGTAGCCACCGCGTGCCGGGCCGCCGGACCCACCGCGAGCCGGGGCATGGGCGGGGTGCCGCGCGCCCGAGCGGCCCGTCGAGCTGTTCCGGGGCGAGGTGAGCCGCAGTGTGTCGTCGACGAGGCGCCGTGCCAGCGCCTGGCTGCCACCGCCGAACGGGATCCGCGGGGCGAGCCCCGTCTGCCGCCGCTCGGCGCGCCATTCGGCGATGACGCACACCATGAAGTGGATCCAGACCAGCCAGGCGGCCAGGACCATCAGACGCAGCACCTTGCCCGCGCCGAACTCGCCGGTGAACGCGCCCTCGTCGCCGACCGCCGCGGCGACCGGTGTGCCGGTGAGGACGAGCAGGAGAACGGGAACACCCACGCCGAGCCCCAGCAGGAGCGCGGCGCCGGAGCCGCCGCGCCGGCGCTCCCCGTTGCCTGCGGTCGGTCGTGAATTGCCCGCCTGGATCACAATGTGACAGTTCACCACGTCTGGGCTCACTACAGGTCATATTCCGGCCGAGCGGCCGTAGCGTTCACACAAAGGACACGTGGCTTGCTGACTGTAACGAGTCGTCGGAGGTGCCATCGCCTCCGCGCGTCCCTGCGCCCATGGGCGATGCCGGCTGCCTCCGCGCCCGGGCGCCCTCCCGCGCCTCACGTCCCGCACTCCCTTGTCTTGCCTGGGACGTCCGACTTGTCATGGTTCGGGGTGATCGTGCATACCTTTGCCAATTGGGGAGTTTGAAGCACGGGCGTGAGCGTGACGTGTTGGAGTTCCAACACAGATGGCAGTGTTCTGAGGTCACATCCGAGCAGAGGACGACCTGGGTGCAGGGGCATACGAAGGCGCAGCGGTGGAAACCCGATCGCTTCACCATCACGGTGCCGGACAACTGGTTCGCGTTGGACACACAGGCCGCGCGCAGTTCGGTGGCGATCTCCCGGATGGCCGCCGCACGGGTACGAGATCATCCGCGGCTCGCGGGGCAGGGCTCGTCTGTCGCCCGCATCCTTCGCGAGGCCGCCGCGTACGCGGACAGGCGTGGCGCCGTCTACTGCGCGGTCATGATCGAGGAAGTCCGGGGGGCCGGCCTCTCCGCGTGTCTCACGGTGTGCCTGCACTCCGCCCAGGACGATCCTGACCTCCGGCGATCGTCACGGCACGGACGCGACCTCGGCCGTCCGGCGCGTGACCTGCTGCGGCATGGGCGCGTGGTGCCCTACCTGCCGTCCCGGCGCTGGTGGCGGCGGGTCGGATTCGTCGACCTTCCCGCCGCCGGCCGCGCTGTGCGGACCTGCGCGTTCGAGCAGCAGCGACCGATGGACGGCGGGCCGGCGGCCATCCGCCTCGTGATGCGGACGACGGTGCCCATCCCCGGGCTCGACCGGGTCGCCGTGATCTCCTGCGCGAGCCCGAACACCGGCCTGGCTCCGGCGCTGCACGGCCTGTTCGAGGAGGTGACCGCGACCTTCAGGTTCATCCATGACCCGCAGCTGCCCGAACTCGAACTCTGAGGCCGGCCGCGACCACCAGCCCGCCGCCACCGTCCGGCCGTGACGGGAAATCGGAGCAGGCCGAGCGCCGAGGATCACCCGTGCTCGGCCGGATCCTGTCAACGCGCGTAGTACTCGACGACAAGTTGTTCGTCACAGACGACCGGGATCTCCGGCCGGGTCGGCCGCCGGCTGAGCACGGCCACCAGCGCGGTGCGGTCGACGTCGAGGTAGGCGGGCGGTGCCGTCCCCGCCGGCTGGGTCTCCGCGACGATTCGGAACGGCGCCATGGGACGGCTGCGCCCCGCGATCGTGACCACGTCACCTGGCTGGACGCGGTACCCGGGGCGGTCCACCCGGCTGCCGTTCACCTGGACGTGGCGGTGGCTGACGAACTGGCGGGCCTGGTAGATCGTCTTGGCGAAGCCGGCGCGCAGGACCACCGCGTCCAGGCGGGTCTCGAGATCCTCGATCAGCAGGTGGCCTGTTCGGCCGGCCCCCCGGTCGGCCTCGTCGAACGCGCGCCGGAGCTGCTTCTCGCTGATGTGGTACTGGAAGCGCAACCGCTGCTTCTCCCGCAGGCGCTCCTTGTAGGGCGACATGGTCTTGCGGCCGCGGCCGTGCGGGCCGGGCGGGTAGGGCCGGTTCTCGAAGTACCTGGCCGCCTTGTCGGTCAGCGGCAGGCCGATGCTCCGGCTCAGCTTGGCCACGGGCTTGTGGCGCACGGGCCTCCTCCTTTAGGTTAGGTAACCTTAAATAAAGCGAACCTAACCATAGTGGACGCTGGAGGAGTACGTGGTGGACGGCATGATCGATCAGCACGACGCGGGGCACCCATCGATCAGCACGCGCACCGCACCCACCGAGGCGGTGCACGTGCTGGCCGCGCGTGAGCTGGTCCACGATGCCGCCTACGGCAGCCTGGTCATGTGGGGTGGATGGGTCGTGCACGGCCTCCGCTTCGCGACCGTCGCCGCCCCCACTGCAGCCGGCCCTGCTTCCGCCGGTCCCACTGCGACCGGTCCCACTCCGGCCGGCACCGAGGCGACGGGACCCGCCGACGCCGTTCCGACCGGCTCCGAGTCGCTGGATCTGTTCGGAGCCGGTGGCGCGCCCGCCCGCATCGTGCTGCTGGCGCCGGCATCGGTGGGACGTGTCCTGGGGGATCAGGACCAGGCCTGCCGGTTCCAGATGTGCGGACCGGTGCGTTCGGACGGCTGCGACTGGGTGTCCGTCGTCTTCGGCGGATGGGTCGCGCCGGTAGCCGAGCGATCCGTCCCCGACCTGGCGTCGCACCTCGCCGATCGGCATCCGACCGGGGACCTGTTCGAGCTCGGCGGCTCCTGGGTGCTGCTGGACATCGAGCTCGCCGAGGCCACGATCCGGACCCGCGGCGGATGCGTGCAACTGGACACCGACGACGCCGTCAACCTGCTCACGGAGCCCTCGGGCGCCGGTCTCTGACGACCCCGCTCGGCAGCGCCCACCCAGCCAGGGTGGCGCCCGGTGACGACCTCGTCAGCCGGCCGCCTGGATGTCGGTCTGGATCTCGGCGAGGCGGATGCGCAACCGGTCGAGCTGGGTGTGCAGGTCGGTCAGGGTGCGTTCGTACGTCGGCCAGATCGACGTGCGGAACTCGGTGGCGGTGCGACCGTCCCAGTTCTCCGGCTCCAGGAGGACCCGGGCGGTGGCGCGCAGGTTGTCGAAGTGGGCCAGCATCGGGCCGTTGATGATGCCGGCGAGATCGTCGACGGCGGTCGACGCCTGTGGCGTCGCCCGGACGGTGACGCCTGAGGTTGTCGTCATCAGATGCTCCTGGGGCAGAGGGGCGTGTCGGGCTCTTCGGGTCGCGCCTGGGAGTGCTGGTCGGGGCGGTCAGCTACCGGCCAGCGCGGTCCGCTGGTTGATCTCGGTCACGGTGCGGGCGAGGTCGGCGAGGTTCGTCTGCAGCGCGGACAGGGTGTTCTGCACCTCGGGCCAGATCTGCGTGCGGAACAGCTGCGCCTTCGGGCCCTCCCAGTTCGTCGGGTCGGCCAGGGTGTTGCCGCGGGCGACGAGGCTCGCCGTCGTTGTCTGGAGATCCGTGAGCTGCTGGGTCATCTGGCCGGCCGCGTGCTGAGCCGCGGGGGTGGTGACAGTGCGCATGGGTGGTCCGTCCGTCCGGGGTCATGGGGTCGGATGCACAGGCAGTAGGTTGCTGTCCGGGAGATGGTCCTGATGTGCTCCGATCGACAGCGTGATGTTACCTTTGGTGTCGGACTGATGCATCAACTCCGATTTTCTGGGTGCGGTGGCGGTCGCGCCGCTTCTGCTGGTGATGGTTCGACTACCTGGACGGGTGTGATCGTGCCGCGGCGGACCAGGAGCCCCCGCCCGGGCGGCCCCGGCCCGCAGACGGTTCGCGGCAGCCGGACGCCGAGCAGGTCGCCGTCGGCGGGGCCGCCGGGAGAAAGCAGCAGACCACTTCTCGAGCGGCGGGCATCGACCAGAAAGCCGCGGAACTGGCCGGCGAGATCCTCGGTGGTGCCGGCGGCCACCAGCCCGCCGCCGTGTCCTCCGCGCAGGAAGGCGGCGAGCTCGTCGCCGAGTGGCGTGGGCGAGACAAGCTCCGCGTCGTCGACCAGTACGACCGTCTGACCGGGGCCACCGAGCCGCCGGAGGGCCTCCTCCAGCGCCATGCCCTCCACCAGCTGGACCACCGCGGGGCCGATGAGGCCACGCAGCGGAGACAGACGCGGGCAGACGACCGCGAGCCGTGATCCCACGCCGAGCAGGCCGCGCCCGATACTCATCAGCGTCGAGCTGCGCCCCGACCGGGACGGGCCGGCCACGACGAACCCGGGGCCGTCGAAGTCGAGGTCGATGCCGACGGGTGCCAGCTCGTCGCCTCCGACGCCCAGGATGACCGGGACTCGCCGGCCCGGCCCCGCCGTGGCGCCCGGCTCCGGTCCGGTCGGGTGCAGCTCCGCGATCTCTCGCGCGCTGATCCGCGAGGGCAGAACGTCCACCCGGAACGGGCGCGGAACCGGCGGGCGCGGGGCCCGACCTGGCCCGGGGCCTGCGTGCGGTCGCGGGAACGGGCTGGCGGAGGAAACCGGGGCACCCTTCGCGACGGCGCTCGGCTCCCGGCGGCCGCCGGGAGCCGCCATCCGGCGCAGCATGCCCGCCTGCGCGGACCCGGCGGGGTCGTTGGTCAACAGGGCGACCTGCAGCTCGACGGGGCCGGCGGCGTCGCGCCACACGGGTGCCACGCGGCCGGCCGGCCCTCCGATCAGAAAGCCGCGACCGGGTGGCAGGGCGTCGGGGATCCGGGACGCCGCCAGGCCCGCCAGGCCGTAGTCGGTGCGTTCCGCCATCCGCAGCACCAGCCGTTGCTCCATGGTGGACGGCAGCCGGCCGGTGAGACCGCGGCGGTCGGTCGTGACCAGGATCCGCAGGCCGACAGCGGGGCCGTCCCGCGCGAGCGCCAGCAGGCGGTCGACCGCCGCCGCCCCGTCGAAGCTCTCGAAGGAGGCCAGGAATCCCTCGTACCCGTCGAGCAGAAGGACCAGGTAAGGCAGCCGCCCTGGCCGTGCGCCGCCCGCACCGCCCGGGCGGTGCGGGCGGAACTCCTCGTCCTCCGCGCGGCGGTAGGTCTCGTCCGCCGCACGGGGCGAGGTCTCGTCCCCCGTGCGGTGGCGCTGGATGGTGCGAGCCCCGGCGGCGAGCCTGGCTTCGGCCAGATCGGCGAAGCCGCCGGCAGCGAGAACCTCCTGCCGCCAGGTGACCTCGTCCGCCAGCCGGGCGAGCAGGCGGTGGACCCGTTCGGTCTCGCCGACGCCGACGACGGCTCCGGTGTGGGGGAGAGCGGTCAGCGGCGCGAGGCTGTTGTTCCCGCAGTCCAGCCCGTACACGTGGACGTCGGCGGGGGACACCGCCCTGGCGAGCGATCCGGCGAAGGTCCGCAGCACCGTGGAACGGCCGGAACGCGGGGACCCGAGGATCATCAGGTGGGACCCGTGCTCGAGGTCGATCGCGAAGACGGGCTGGGCCTGGGCCAGGCACAGGTCGGCGAGTGCGAGCGGGACGGGAGGCAGCCCTGGCCCACCCGGGCCCGAGCCCGGCGAGCCGTCCGTGGGGAGATCGTCGATCGTGATCCGGACGGGCAGCGGGGGCAGCCACGGCCGCCGCGGCCCCGGGACACGGCAGATCCGGGACGCCTCCCGCAGCGCCCGGGCCAGCGCGCGCAGATCCGTCGGTTCCTCGCTGTCGCGCTCCGCGATCTCGGCCTCGTGGCCAGGCCCCGCCGCGATGCTCTCGGCGCGGGCGACGGTGTCCGCGAGATCGGCCGGTGGCGGCCAGGGCGACTCGATCACGATCGGCGCCGCGGCCGGTGCCTCGGCGCGGCGCGGGGACCCACCGATCCGGCCGGTCTGAAAGGTCAGCGGGGAGCCCTGGCCGACCCGCACGATGGCCTGGCCCGGCGACGACCCGGGGATGAGCGCGGCGTCCGGCAGGCCCAGCACGTCGATGCTCTCCGCCTGGTCGGTGACCCGCAGCGCCACCCGCAGGTTGGTGTTGGCCATGATCTCCGGCGAGACGACGCCCGCCGGCCGCTGGGTGGCGAGCACCAGGTGGATCCCCAGCGACCGGCCCCGCCCGGCGAGCCCGACGAGCCCGGAGACGAACTCCGGCAGCTCGCGGACGAGGGCGGCGAACTCGTCGATGACCACGACGAGGCGCGGCAGCGGTTGCCGCGCCGGGTGGGAGGGCCGCGGCGCCCGGCTGTAGTCGTCGATGTCCTTGCACCCGGCATCGGCGAGCAGCGCCTCGCGGCGGCGCAGCTCGGCGGCGAGGGAGTCGAGGGCACGCCGCACCAGGTGCGGATCGAGGTCGGTCACCAGACCGACGGTGTGCGGGAGGTGGGCGCAGTCGCCGAACGCGCTGCCACCCTTGTAGTCGACGAGGACGAAGGTCATCTCATCCGGCCGGTTGCGGACGGCCAGCGAGGCCACCAGCGACTGCAGGAACTCCGATTTGCCGGATCCGGTCGTGCCGGCGACCAGGGCGTGCGGCCCGTCGCGGCTCAGGTCGAGGCTGACCGGCCCGGCGGGGCACACCCCGATGGGGACCGGCCCCGGGGCCCTCTCCGTGATCCAGCGCGGGGCGAGCGCACGGGCGGTCGGCGGGTCGAGGTCGAGCAGCTCCAGCAGTCTGGTCTCCGCGCGTGCGGAGGCCGGTCCGCGTTCGCGCGGGCCGGGGTCGCGAACCGGTGCCAGCGCGCGTGCCAGCTGTTCGCACCAGGCCGCGGCCGCGGGACCGGAGATCTCCGCGCCCAGGCCGGCGCTCGTGCCCGGGCCGCCCGTCGGCTCGCCGGCAGGGTGCGGATCGCCGCTCCCGGCGGGCTCGCCGGCGACCAGGTCGGGGCAGACATGGTCGACGCCCTCGGCCCCCTGCCGCCGGACCCGAATCCCGCCCGGCACCTGTTCGACGACCGTGTGGCATTCGGGCGGCAACAGCCGCGGATCACGTTCGAGGCACACGACGTAGACGCCGACGAGGGGCCCGGAGCGCAGCACCGGGATCAGTGCGGCCCGCATCGACGCCGCGCCCTCGACGACGACCAGCACCGCGGGATCGCGCGGCACCTGCGCGGCACCGCCGCCTCCGGCGCGGGCCAGCCGGGCGTCGATCATGCTGGCGAGCTCGTCGACGCGCCGCGCCCGGCCTGGCCCGTCCGCCCCGACGAGGATCGCTCCCGGAGGCCCGTCGGGCTGGCGGCAGTGCGGCAGCCACCGCGCCCACTCCCAGCTCGCCGGGGACGCGGTCCCGACGACGAGGTGGACGGCGAGATCCCGTGGGCTGTGGTGCACCGCGGCCTGCGCCGTCAACCAGGACCCGACCACCCCGGCGAAGTCCCCCGCCCCGACCACCCCGAGGACCCCGGTCTCGGACAGCGGCACCGTCACCGGGACGTCCCGCAGCTGCCACCGGGTCTGTCGGCGGTGATCCGGCGCGGCGGGGTCGTCGAGGACGACGCCGCCCGGCAGGTCGCCCGTGCCGACGCGCAGGTGGAGGAAGTCAGGGTCTTCGGGACGGCGCTCCCAGAGACCACGCCGCGGGCCCAGCGCGCGGAGCAGTGTCGCCGCCGGGTCCGGATGGGCGCGGCGGAGGGCAGCGGCCTCGCGGTCGAGCGCGGCGGTGGCGTCCCGGTCGATCTCGGCCCGGATCCGCTGGTACTCCGCCAGTTCACGCCGGTGCTCCCGCGCTGCCTGGCGCCGGGCCGCCAGGTAGGAGCCGACCAGGGAGAGCGGCGCCAGCGCCGCGAAAAGAAGCAGGTAGTAGGCGTGGAGGAGTACCGCCATCCCGGTCGCGGCCGCGGCGGGGAGGAGCGTTGCCAACACCGGGGGCGGTGCGGGCCGCGGCGGAACCGGCGGCGTGGGGAGGCGGTACCGGGAACCGCCCGGGGCACGCAGCATCCGCGGCTCGCGGCTGATCTCCAGGTACGGCCCGGCCGGAGCCGGCTGGAGCAGGGCGTCCGGCTCGTCGGGCACCGTCAGCAGCAGCCGCGCCCCGCCGACGCGCAGGGTGACCCGCGGCCCGGCACCGCCGCGTTCACCGGCCGGGAAGGAGACGGGGCCGTCGCGGCGGCACCCGTCGATCCACACCGTCGCCCCCGCACGGGGGGTGATCGTGCAGGAGCCGTCGACGTCGACCCGCAGGGACAACGCGCGCCGCGGCGTGGAATGGCCGCGCAGCACGACGCCGCCGGCAGGGTCCGACCCCAGGCTGTATTCGCCGGCCAGGAGCCGGTGCACCATGCCGGCGCCGGGACCACCGGTGACCCGGAGCTCGACAAGCCCCACCGGCTCGTTGCGCCCGGCTCCGAGCGGCGCTCCGAGCAGCGCGCCGAGGGGTGCTCCGAGCGGCGCGCCGAGCCTGAGAACGGAGCCGTCGCGCAGGGGCGAGGCGTCCAGCCGCAGGCCGGGGTCGACCTCCGCGCCATCGACGTGGATCGCCGCCGGGGGCTCGCGGGCGCCCTGCACCGCTCCGGGCGATCGCCCCCGCCCCCGACCTCCCGGCCGCCGCTCGGATCCGTGCGCGTGCTCCGCCAGCGCGGCCGCGATCGCGCCCAGCGGCGTTGCCCCGTCGGCGCGGAGCAGTACCGTCCGCCTGGTGGCCCGCCGACTGTCGGCAGGCACCAGGCAGGCGCGGGCAGGCGCCCGAGGGGACGTGTCCGCGACGCCCGCGACATCGATGGTGATCCACATGGCGGGCACGATACAAGTCGAAGTCGACAGTGTGCTCTCTGTAACTTCTTACGAAGAGTCGCCTGATTTCGAGCGATTCTGGCGGCGGCTGCGGCCGCGACGGGTCTCGCGGGCCCGGGAGCGCGCCTTCACGATCTCCTCGCCGGCCATCCTCACCAGCGCATCGCCGTCCAGCGGCCGGTGAACCGGGGCCGGTGGGGTGCCGAGGCCCGCGGCGTGGTCGGCGCCGAGCGGCGCGACCTCGCCATGGCCCGATCGGAGCCCCCCACCGAACGCGATCCCGACGCTGGCCGTGACCCGGACCCGGTGGTCGTCCACGACCAGTGGGTCGACGAGGCAGGAGGTCAGCCGGTCGGCCAGTGCCACCGCCGCGTGGCCGGTCACCTCGGTCGTCACGACGACGAACTCGTCCCCGCCCCAGCGGCCCAGCACCGCGCCGGGCCCGAGCACCTCGGCGAACCGGAGCGCGACCGCGCGCAGCGTCCCGTCGCCGACCGTGTAGCCGAACCGCTGGTTGACGCGCCCGAAGGCGTCGAGATCGAGGAAAAGGACCGCAACTCCGGTGTCCTCGGCCGTGCCCCCGGTGCCCTCGGCCTCCACCCCCGCGGCCCCGGCCCCGGGAAGGGTCGCTTCGGCTTCATTTCCCTCGACCCCCGCGGTGCGGTCGGCCGTCGGCGGCTCCGCCGGGTCTGGCCGACCGGTCCGAACGGGTACCGTCCACGCCTCGAAACCGGCGACGCCCGCCCGTTCGGATGACGTTCGCCGGCCGCTGTTCCTGGTTACCCCGGGGGGTGCCATCTGGCCGGAACCGACGGTCGGCGGCGCGGCCAGCGCCTCGGCGATCAGATCACGGAGAGCCGAGCGGTTCGGGAGCCCCGTGACCGGGTCGTGAGTCGCCCGGTGGCGCAGCACGGCCTCCCGGTCATGGCGATCGGTGACGTCGTCCACCACGACGACCAGCCCGTCGCCGCGGCTGAGCGCCCTGATCCGGACGTCCAGCCAGCGCTCGCCGCGCGGGGTGGCCAGCGGGATCTCGACGCGGACCTGGTCGCGGCGGTTGTCCAGCATCCGGCGGGTCAGCCCGGCCAGTGTCCGCAGCGGTTCCGTGCTCCGCCCGGCTGCCTCGCAGGCGGCCAGCCAGCTCGCCCCGGGGCGGACGGGGACGACCGCCAGCCCGGCCGCGGCGCTGCGCCGCCACGCGTCGTTGAGACGCACCACCATTCCATCTGGTCCCAGTACGGCGATGCGTGACGGTAACGAGTCGAGGACCGCGGCGGCCACGTCGTCGGTGATCACCGATTCTGATTCCCCTCTCGGGACGTCGAAGCCGCGGCTGCGCCAGGTTCTCCATTTCCTCCGGCAGCCCGCGCGGGATCACCGCCGACGGCCCGACCGATATCCGTGATCCTTGACGCCGGACTGTCGCCCCGTCCGGAAAAGGGTCTGGTGGAGTGCGACCGATGCTTTTTGGTAGTGTTCCGGGCGTCGAATTCTTGTGTCGGACTGTAAAGAAGTCGACGAATATCCCCAGCTATCCGGGTCTGCCCGGCATCTGGAACCGCGCGGCATCCTGGGCTGCCCGGCATCTGGAGCAGCCCAGGTATCGCGCACTGGAAGTCCCGGGCCGCAAACCTCTCAGCTGGCGGAACGGGTGTGAGGTCAGCGCCGCCCGCCGTCGCCGGCGAACTGCTCGGGGACCCATTCAGGCGCCCGCTTCTCCATGAACGCGCGCATGCCCTCACGTGGCTCGGGCGACTGCTGCATCGCCCAGAACATGGTCTGGTAGTCGATGAGCCCATAGCGCTCGTTCAGCATGCGCTTGACATGCATGCGGGCCGCCGGGGCGGTCTGCAGAATCTCCCCGGCGGCCTGGACGGCGGCCTCGCGGAGCTGGTCGTGCGGCACGACCCGGCTGATCACACCCAGCCGCTGGGCCTCGGCGGCGTCGAAGCGGCGCGCCGACAACAGCAGGTCACGGGCCACCGCGATGCCGACGTGGGCGGGCAGGACGGCCGCATAGGTGGCGTCGGGGATCCCCCGCAGCAGCTCGGGGACCCGGAACGTCGCCTGGTCGCTGGCGACCGCGATGTCCGCCATCATGGCGATCAGCAGGCCACCGGCCTGGCAGATGCCGTTGACGGCGGCCACCACCGGCGCCCGGCTGTCCCGGATGGTGAGGAACGGCAGGACGTCCTCGCCGCGCAGGTCGGGCGGCAGGTTGTCGCCGGGCTCGGACCTGCTGCCGAGGTCGCCGCCGGGGGCGAACACGTCACCGGTGCCGGTGATGATCAGTGCGGCCAGGTCGGGCGAGGTGTTGACCAGCTGTACGGCCCGCTTGATGCCGAAGTACATCGCCGGTGTCAGGGCGTTCCGGGCGGCCGGCCGGTCGATCACACACCAGCCGATGGCTCCGTCGCGCTCGAAACGCAGGCCCGCCGCTCCCAGGTCATCGGTCATGCTGCTCCTCCCTCGTGCCGCCGCTCGCGATGATGGCATGCCAGGGCGTCGCCCGGCGGTGCGATCACACGGCGGCGGCGATCCGGCGCCACTGTTCGCGGGGAAGGACCCGCGCGTCTTCGGTGAGCACCTGGAGGGCGACGTGGTCGGCGCCGGCGGCGCGGTGCTCGTTGACCCTGCGCATGATCGCCTCCTCGTCGCCCCAGGCCACCACCGCGTCGAACAGCCGGTCGCTGACGGACGCCAGATCCTCGGCCGAGAAGCCCAGTCGGAGCAGGTTGTTCGCGTAGTTCGGGTGCGTGAGGTATCTGCGCAGCCAGTCGGCCCCGATCGAGCGGGCCTCTTCCCTCGTCCCGCAGAGGATCACTGTCTGTTCCGGCAGCACGAGCGGGTCGGCGCCGAGCACCTCACGGGCGCGGCGGGTGTGCTCCGGGGTGACCAGGTACGGGTGGATGCCGCGGGCCCGGTTCGCGGCGAGCGCGAGCATCTTCGGGCCGAGCGCGGCCAGCACCCGACCGGTCGACGGCACGGATGGCCGCGCGGCGTCGAGCGCGTCGAGGAAGCCACCCATCGCGGCCAGTGGCCGCTGGTAGCGGCCTGGTTCGCCGGCGTCGACCACGTCGGCGTGACTGACCCCGATGCCCAGCAGGAACCGGTCGCCGTGCTCCGCGGTGAGCGACGCGGTCCGGGCCGCGGTCTGCTCCGGGCTGTGCATCCACAGGTTGAGCACGCCGGTCGCGATGACGGTGCGCCGGGTCGCCGCGAGCAGCCGTCCGGCGGTGTCGAAGGCCGGGCCGCCGGCGTCGGGGAACCAGAGCGCGGCGAATCCCAGGTCGTCGAGCTCCGCGGCGGCGTCGGCCGCCTCGGCCGCCTCGGCCGGATCCCCGAACCGCAGGTGCAGGCTCCAGATCCCGACCCCGCTGAGCTCCATGTCGTCCTTTCGCCGCCGTTCCGCTGGCTTTGGGCACTCTACGCCCGATGCGGCACTGGGTGCCAGCATCGATATCGGAGGGCATCTGTGGCGCTGGGTCCGGCGCGGCTGCGGCTGCGGCTGGCGTAGGGGCGCGATCCGTCCGCGCCGGAGCCGTCCCGCGAACGGATCCAGCCGGCCGCGACAAAGACACAGGTCAAGGCCTACCACGCAGCCGTGCCGCCAGGGACCGCCGCTGAGCGGGAGCGGCATGGCTATCGAGCCGAAGCGGCTGCGGAGCCGACGAAAAATAGGTGAAGATATAACCCGTGGTGACTGACCCGGCGAGTGGCCATCTCGGCCGCCGCCTCGACCGCGTCCCACGACCGCGCGTGCGCCGAGGTGCGGCGCCGGTGACCGGGCCGGCAGACGGGCCCGGTAGGCGAGGTCGGTAGCCAGGTCGTCGGACAGACGCCGCTCCAGCCGCACATTCCCAACCATGATCTTGCCGGATTTCGTTGATCATGAACATCGATGAAGGGGTCGAAGATGATTCACCGCGCGCGATTACTCGTCACCGCTCTCGTCTGCTGTACGGGTCTGCTGCTGGGGGCCTGCGGGGGAGGAGGTGGCGATACCGGTACGTCCGCGTCGGGGGCCACGGGTGAGCCTGTGGCGGGTGGCGAAGCGCGGATCCTGCTGCTGAGCGAGCCGCGCACGATGGACCCGGCGGTCATCGGCAACGTCTACGCCAGCGGAGCCCTCATCGGGAACGCCCTGTACGGAACACTGATGACCGACGACGAGGCGGGTGAGATCCACTACTCGATGGCCGAGTCGTTCGAGTCCGCCGACAACGGCAAGACGTTCGAGCTGAAGCTGCGGCCGGGGCTGGTGTTCTCGGACGGTACCCCGCTGAATGCGGATGCCGTGAAGTTCAACTGGGACCGGACCAAGGAACCGGCCACCGGCTCCGCCAGCCGGGCGGATGCGGCGATGATCGCCTCGTCCGAGGTGGTTGACGACGTCACGCTGCGGGTCACCCTGGTCACCCCCGTTCCGAAGTACTCCGAGGCCATCGTCACCTCGACGCTGAACTGGATCGCCTCGCCGGCGGCCCTGCGGAAGGGCGGGCCGGCCTTCGACAAGAACCCGATCGGCGCCGGGCCGTTCACCCTGCAGAACTGGGCCCGCCAGGACAACATGCGGCTGGTCAAGAACCCCCGCTACTGGGACGCGCCCAGGCCGTACCTCGACTCCCTCGTCCTGCGCCCGGCACAGGACAGCAACCAGCGCTACAACACGCTGCTCACCGGTGGTGCCGACCTGGCGGTCGACTCGAGCTGGATCAACCTCGGCAAGGCCGACGAGGCGGGGCTGCCGGTCGACTTCCTGCCGGCCAGCGGCGGTATCGTCGCCGCGCTGAACACGCGCCGGGCGCCGTTCGACGACGTGCGCGCACGTCAGGCGGTCGCGAAGGCGCTGGACATGGACGCGCTGAACCTCGCCGTCTGGAACGGCAGCGCGCGGATGGCCACCACGCTGTTCACCGACTCATCACCGTTCTACTCGCCCACGCCGTTGCAGAAGACGGACAAGGCGACCGCCCAGAAGCTCTTCGACGAGCTCGCCGCCGAGGGCAAGCCGGTCTCCTTCTCGTTCACCACCACTCCGGCGTCGGAGAACCGGAAGATGGCCGAGAACATCCAGGCCCAGCTGAGCGCGTTCAAGAACGTCAAGTTCCAGGTCCGGGTCATAGAGGTCGCCGAGTTCTCGGCGCTGCGCACGTCGCACGACTACGACGCGGTCCTCACGTCCTCGATGTTCCTGGACCCCGACCCCCGCCTGCCGACGACCCTCCTCGGGGGCTCGCCGGCGAACCTGTCCATGCTCGACGATCCTCAGCTGAACGAGAGCCTGCTGGCGGGACGGACCGCGACCACCGTGGAGGAGCGGAAGAAGGCCTATGACCGCGTGCAGGCCCGGCTGACGGAGGTGGTCCCGATGATCTTCTTCGCGCGCGGGCCGCTCGGCGCCATCTCGGCCAGGAACGTCGGCGGTGTCACGCAGTACGGCCTCGGATCGCTGCTGCCGGAGAAGCTGTGGATCCAGTCATGACGGCCTGACAACGGCACAACGTACACCGCCTGACGGCCGTCACCTGGCGCGCGTCGATCATCGTCGGCGCGCGCCAGGGCGGCCTCGGGCAGCGGTGCCGGGTGGACGTCGTCCTCGCCGGGCACGGGCTCCACCCGGTCACCCACGCGCAGGGTGCCGCCGCGCACGATTATCTCCGGGTCGTCGGGCGCGACTTCGGGCGTACCTTCCAATCCCGGCTCGAGGACTATCCGAACCGGGGAGTCGCCGAGCGTTATCTGTTCGGCAGGGCAACGCTCCCACTTGAGGGACGACCGGGATTCGCGGCGGATCTGCGGGCCTACGAGCGGGGCCCCTCCGCCGCTGCGGCGCACGAACCGGCGGCATCCTGGGCGGTCTGGTACCGGCGGCAAGTGCGGATGCCCGCCCCGATGCTCGGTGTGCTGTACCTGGCGTGCGGTCAGAAGAGGGTCAGGGGCTCGGCTGGTATCGGCTGCGGCAGGGGATCGAGCCCGGGCACGCGGGCCCGGACCTCGTCGTGGAAACGGCGGGCGAGCAGCGGAGCGTCGACGTTGTCCGGGGTGTGGATGAAGACGGTGGGTGATCGTCCCTCGCGCAGCCACGTGACGGTGGTGTCGACCCAGTGCCGCCAGCCCTCGACCGTCCGGGCGGAGTCGTCGCGGCCGAGGTAGCGGACGATCGGCTGGTCGGTCAGCGCGAGTGACCGGAGCGGCATCCGGGGCTTCTTCGCCCAGGCGTCCCGTTCGGCGTCGCTCGTCGGCGGGCTCCGGAAGAACTCGGTGGTGTCGAACGGAATCCATTCGGCGCCCACGGTGGCGAGTGCGTCCTCGAGCAGGCGCGCCGCGCGCGGGTCGGCGAAGAAGGCCGGATGGCGGACCTCCACCGCGTACCGGTGGGACGTGTCGAGCCGGCGCAGAAAGCGGGCGAGCAGCGACACGTCGGCCGGGCCGAACGCCCCCGGCAGCTGAATCCAGAGGGCGTGCGCCCGCGGGCCGAGCGGCTCCATCGCGTTCAGGAACGAGCGAAGCACCTCGTCGACGTCGGTGAGGTGGCGTTCGTGCGTGATGACCTTCGGCAGCTTGACCACGAACCGGAAGCCGGGGTCGGTCTGCCGCGCCCACGTGGCCACGGTCTCCCGGGCCGGGGTCGCATAGAACGTGGTGTTCCCCTCGACCGCGTTACACCAGGCGGCGTAGTGCCGCAGGCGCTCGTGGGCCGGCAGCGGATGGGCCAGCAGGCGCCCCTGCCAGGACTTGTGACTCCACATCGCGCACCCCACGTGCAGATGCATGTCTCGTGCCCTCCGTCGCTGGATCGCGCCGGCCCGCGCCGGCCGGCTGAAGGTCGGTGAAACCGGGGTGTAGGGGCGGTGATACCGCCGCTGTCTACTGAAGATTAACGTGTGA
>NZ_SJXI01000061.1:0-128648 GCF_004337455.1 Parafrankia sp. BMG5.11
CGACGAGCTCGGCGGTCTTGGGTACGCGGACCTGCTGACCGACCTTGTTCTCGGGGAGCAGCGGGATCCGCGGTGGGCCGGCGGATCCGGCGCCGGATCCGCCGGACGCGGCCGTGACGGCACCCTCGCCGCCGCGCCGTGGCACCCGCAGCGCGTGCCCGCTGCGGGACGTGCTCACATTTGCCGGATTCAGTAACGCCATGATGATGGTCCCCCAGTTCCTCAAGCTGCCGGTGCCCGCTCGTTGTCGCGGCCGGCGGCATCCGTGTTGCCCTTGTCCACGCTCGTCGTCGGCGGTCGGCTCCGCCGGGAGGACCCGTCGGTGCCCGCCGCTGCCCGTCGGTGAGGCGATCCCGGTTGACCTGGCACCGTTGCGACCTGCGACTGTTGCTCAACTCCGACTACAAGGCGTGCTTGCGAAGTTGCATTGTGGCATCAGATGGACTGCCTGGTTGGGCTGGGAGGAATCAGACCACGGTGTAAACCAAAGATGGCTTGGCTCAATGGGGCGTCATGGTTACTCAAAGTGCTGAAGTGAGGATGCTCAGACCTTGTCGCCGCCGCGCCGGTGGGAGTCCGGTCAGCGGCCGGATCTGCGTGTTCTCCGGCCGTGGCGGTGCGATCCGGTGCCGGGGCGGTGTCCCGCGGCCCGTGGGCGGGAGTCTCTCGCGATCACGCTCGGTCGCCGGTCGGCAACCAGGGAGACCACGGCGAGTCGCGGCCGTCGCCGGCCGCGGGTGGCCCCGGACATGAGGTTGGCCCGGTGCCGCGGTCGGGGGGACCGCGACACCGGGCCTCGGTGAATATCAGCTGGGGGATGGCGGGCAGGGTGGGCGGGCGTCCGCCCGGCCCGCTCGACGGGGCAGGGGGCTCAGGCGGTGGCCGGCACCTGCTCGTGGCTCTCGATCGTCACGGCCACCGCGTGCACGACCGAGGCGACCCGGATCGCGTCCTGGATGACCTCGCGCGACACCCCCCGCCCACGCAGCTCGTGCTCATGGGCGGTCAGGCACATGCCGCAGCCGTTCACCGCCGACGCGGCCAGCGACCAGAGCTCGAAGTCGGCCTTGTCGACGCCGGGGTTGGCGATGGCGTTCATCCGCAGCCCGGCGCGCATCCTGGAGTACTCCTTGTCCTCCAGCAGGTGCAGCGTCCGGTAGTACACGTTGTTCATCGCCATCAGCGCGGCGGCCGTGCGAGCCGCCTTGGCGGCCTCGGGGCTGAGGTGCTCCAGCGCCTCGGCCTCGAGCTCGGTCAGGGTGGTCGCGCCGCGGCTGGCGATCGCCGACGTCAGAACGGTGCCCCACAGCTGCTGGTTGTTCAGCTGCGACTGGGAGGTCACCGAGCCGAGGTTGAGGCGCAGGTCCTTGGCGTAGTCGGGAAGCAGCTCCCGCAGTCGGGCGACTCCCATTACGCCGCGACCTCCGCCGGGGCCGGCGCCGCCGCACCCAGGGTGGCCTCTCCCTTCTGCCAGTTGCACGGGCACAGCTCGTCGGTCTGCAGCGCGTCGAGTACGCGCAGCACCTCGGCCGGGTTCCGGCCGACGCTGCCGGCGGTGACCATGACGAACTGGATGACGCCGTCCGGGTCGATGACGAAGGTCGCACGCTGCGCGACACCGTCGTCGCCGAGCACCCCGCAGGCCACGGCGAGCTCGCGCTTGATGTCGGACAGCATCGGGAAGGGGAGCTCACGCAGGTCGGAGTGGTTCTGCCGCCATGCGAGGTGGACGTACTCGTTGTCCGTCGAGACGCCGAGGATCTGCGCGTCGCGGTAGGCGAACTCGGAGTTGAGCCGGCCGAAGGCGGCGATCTCGGTCGGACAGACGAAGGTGAAGTCCTTCGGCCAGAAGAACACGACCCGCCACTGACCGGTGCGGCTGGTGGAGGTCTCCTGGACGAACGCGGTGTCGGGGTCGCTCGACACGACGCCGGTCAGGTCATAGGCGGGGAACACGTCGCCGACGGTCAGCACCTGGATGATCTCCTTTCGGTGTGCCCCGGAGTGGGACACGGGCTCCACTCTCGCGATCGGGGACTCAGAAGAGAAATCGAAAGATTCGGCAAGTCTGATAGCTTCTCTCTATGACTCAACCTCAGCCCACGCTCGCTCAGCTACGAGCCCTCGTGGGTGTCGCGGATCACCGGCACTTCGGTCGGGCCGCGACCTCGCTGCACGTCAGCCAGCCGACGCTGTCGAGCGCCGTCGCCGCGCTGGAGCGCACCCTGGGCATCCAGCTCGTCGAGCGGACGACCCGCAGCGTGCTGCTGACGCCGGTGGGGGAGGAGATCGTCCAGCGGGCGCGCGGGGTGCTCGGGGCCGTCGACGACATCGCCCAGCTCGCGGTGCGCGCGCGGGCGCCGCTGTCGGGCGACATCCGGCTCGGCGTCATCCCCACGGTGGCGCCCTACCTGCTGCCCCAGCTGCTGCCGTCGCTGCGGGCCCGCCGGCCGGAGGCGCGGCTGCGGCTGCGCGAGGCGCAGACGTCCGCGCTGCTGGAGGAGCTGCGCGGCGGCTCGCTGGACCTGGCGCTGCTCGCCCTGCCGACGGACGAGCCCGGGGTGGCCGAGCTGCCGCTCTACGACGAGGACTTCGTGCTCGTGACGCCCGTCGACCACCCGATGGCCGGCAGCGCCGCGCTGCCGGTCTCCTCCCTGTGCGGCCGGGACCTGCTCCTCCTCGAGGACGGCCACTGCTTCCGGGCGCAGGCCCTGGACGTCTGCCGCGAGGCCGGGGCACGCGAGCGCAGCGCGCTGCGCGCGGCGAGCCTGTCCACGATCGTGCAGATGGTCGCCGGCGGCCTGGGGCTGACGCTGATCCCGGCGGCGGCGGTGGGCGTCGAGGTGGGGGAGGGGCGCGGCCTGGCGACGGCGACCTTCCGTGACCCGGCGCCGCGCCGGCGCATCGGCCTCGCCTACCGGACGACCTCGGCCCGGGTGGCGGACTGGACCCTGCTCGCGGCCGAGATCCGCGAGGCGCTGCCCGGCACGGGCCTGGAGGTCACGCCGGTGCCCGCACCCGAGCGGACACCGGCTCCCGTCGGCTGACCCGGCCCGCCCGGGGGTCGACCGCGGCTGCTCTCCGTGACACCCGGCACGCGGCCGAGGCCCGCCCGCCGCCGCCCGCCCGGCCGCGCTCCGCCGGGCCTCCGCCCCGCCATGCCTCGCCCTCCGCGCGGTCCCAATCGGGATGGGAAACGTTGTGATCTCCGTGCCTGAATACCGTTTCCGTGGCCTGGAGCCGTTGCCGCGACGGTAAATCGGCCCGCGTTTGCGCGGGCGGTGGCTATTCGCCGGAATCGTCTCGCGTACCGCGCGTGGCCGGGTCAGCCGGTGCCCGCGCGGGCCGGATCGTCCGGTATCCGAAACCGGCCGGTGGCCCCGCGTCCGGGCGCCCTGGCGATCCGTGGCCGTCCGGTGGCCGATCCGTGGGCTGCTCCGTGGCTGATCCGTCGCGACACCCGTGGCGATGGAATGTGTGCCGCGGTGACCCCGGCGGAACCGTCGCGCGGGGTTCGGCCGGGTGCGTACCCGGCCGCCCGGAACATGCGCCGCGAGCAGGCAGGACGTGCTGCCCATGGGTGTTTCATCACGGTTTTAACAGGTTCCCTGTGGGTACCACAGCCGTGCCGGCCCAGGGGTGGACGCGTGCTCCGGCCGGCGCGCAGGGCGTTGCCCGCTCCCGGCCCCGGCCGCGTGAGCGGTGGCCGTCCGCGGATTCGGCCTGCATGGAACCGCCATGCGCGGCCGACCGCGCAGGATGAGGTACGGAGCCGACGTGAACATCGAGGACGGCGGCGCGGCCGCGGCGCGGGCGATTTCCGTGCCGGGCGCGGCACCATCGGAGACCGCTCCCGAAGAATTCCGATTCACGGCGACCTGTGACACACTCAGGACATATCGCCGTAACCCCTCGGGCCTAGTGTAGGTATTCATGAGCGACGCGCGGATCGCGGCCGTCGGTGTTGAAGAAGAATTCCACATTCTCGATCTCGCTACCAGACAGCTGGTACCCCGCGCGGAGGAGATTCTGCGCGGCCTCCCCGACGATCAGTTCTCCCCGGAGCTGCTGCGCTCCGTGGTCGAAACCAACAGCCGGCCCTGTACCGACCTCTCCGACCTCCGGGCGGACCTGCTCGACCTGCGCCGCCGCCTCGCCGCGGTCGCCGAGCCGCTGGGCCTCGGCCCCGCCGCGGCGGGAACGGTGCCGATCGTCGACATGTCCGTCCTCGACGTCTCGCGGGACGCGCGCTACATCCAGATGACCGAGGAGTACCAGCTCCTCGCGCGCGAGCAGCTCATCTGCGGCGCCCAGGTCCACGTCGACGTCGCCGACCGCGACCTGGCGATGGCCGTCACCGCCTGGGTGGCGCCCTGGCTGCCGATGCTGCTGGCGCTGTCGGCGAGCTCGCCGTTCTGGCGCGGCGCCGACAGCGGCTACGCGAGCATGCGGACGATGGTCTGGCAGCGCTGGCCGACCGCCGGCGTGGCCGGGCCGTTCCGCACCGCCGCCGAGTACGACCAGCTCGTGGCGGACCTGGTGAAGTCCGGCGTCATCAGCGACCCGGGCATGGTCTACTTCGACGTCCGGCCGTCCGCGCACCTGCCCACCGTCGAGCTGCGGATCTGCGACGCCTGCCCGGACGTCGACAACGTCATCCTGATCGCCGGCCTGTTCCGGGCGCTGGTGTGCCGGGCGATCGAGGCGGTCGAGGCGGGCGCACCGGCTCCGCCGCCGCGCGCCGAGCTGCTGCGCGCGGCGACCTGGCGCGCGGCCCGCTCCGGCATCGAGGGCGACCTCGTGGACCTGTCGGGCACCGGCAGCGTGCCGGCCGAGGAGCTGCTGCGCCGGCTGCTCACCGAGGTCCGTCCCGACCTGGAGAAGGTCGGGGACTGGGACCTGGTGCGTGACCTGGCCGAGGCGGCGGTGGGGCGGGGCAGCGCCGCGTCCCGCCAGCGCCGGGCTTTCGCCCGCCGCGGCCTGCTGACCGACGTCGCGGACCTCGTGCTGGCCGAGACGCGCGACTCGCCGGCGTCGGCGGTCCACCCGCCGGGCACCGTCCCGTCGGTGGGCGCGGGGGCAGCGCTGCCGCCGCTGCTGGACCGCTACCAGCCGTCCGGGTTCGACGAGGTCATCGCCGAGGGCGGTGGCGTCCGGCCGCACTACCGCGGTGTGGTGCGCACCCTGGACCGCCTCGGCCCGGCGGTGCTCGCCGAGCGCGGCGAGGCCATGCAGGCCGAGCAGATCGAACGTGGCGTGGTCTTCCGGGTGAACGGCGAGTCCGAGCGGCGCCCGTTCCCGTTCGACCTGGTTCCGCGGGTCGTCACCGCGGGCGACTGGGAACGCCTGCAGGCCGGGCTCACCCAGCGCGTGCGGGCACTGGAGGCGTTCCTGCGCGACACCTACTCCGAGCGCGCCGCGGTCGCCGACGGGGTGATCCCGGCCTGGCTGGTGAACGACTCGCCGGGGCTGCGCCACTCCGGTCGGGTCCTCTCCGGCGACGGGTCGCCGCGCTCCGGCGGCGTGCGGGTGACGGTGGCGGGCATCGACCTCGTCCGCGGCGCCGACGGCAAGTGGCTCGTGCTGGAGGACAACCTGCGGGTGCCGTCCGGGATCGCCTACGCGATCGAGGGCCGGCGGCTGACCCGGTCGGCGCTGCCTGAGCTCAACCCGCCCGGCGCCATCCTGGGGGTGGACGCGGTGCCGGCGCTGCTGCACGAGGCGCTGGTCGCGGCCGCCCCGCCGGCGGTGCGCGGCGAGCCCGCCGTCGCCGTCCTCACCGTCGGCGAGGAGGACTCCGCCTACTACGAGCACGCCTTCCTCGCCGAGGAGATGGGGGTGCCGCTGCTGACCCCGGCCGACATCCTGGTCGACGACGACGTGCTCTACGCCGTCGACGGCGGGCGGCGGCGCCGGATCGACGTCCTCTACCGGCGGGTGGACGAGGACGAGCTGACGGGACTGCCGGGCGCTGACGGGCTGCCACTGGGCCCCGGGCTGCTGCGCGCGGTGCGGGCCGGCACGCTCGCGCTGGCGAACGCGCTGGGCAACGGGGTCGCCGACGACAAGGTCGTCTACGCCTACGTCTCCCGGATGATCACCTACTACCTGGGTGAGCAGCCGCTGCTCGACGACGTCCCGACCTATGTGTGCGGTGACCAGGAGCAGTGCGCGCACGTCCTGGAGCACCTCGAACAGCTCGTCGTGAAGCCGGTGGACGGCTACGGGGGCTCCGGGGTGGTGATCGGCCCGCAGGCCGAGCCGTTCGAGCTGACCGAGGTCCGCGAGCGGATCCTGGCCGACCCGCGGGGCTGGATCGGCCAGGAGATGGTCGCCCTGTCGACCCATCCCACCTGGGTCGACGGTGAGCTCCAGCCGTGCGCGGTCGATCTGCGGGCCTTCGTCTACGCCGGCCGCGAGACGGCGGTGGTCGCACCGGCCGCCCTGAGCCGGGTCGCGCCGCCGGGCAGCCTGATCGTCAACTCGTCCCGGGGTGGCGGGTCGAAGGACACCTGGCTGCTGCGTCCCTGAGCGTGCCCGACGGCCGGCGGTCCCCTGGGCCGCCGGCTGTCGGCGTTCTGGCGGCACCCGCCGTGCGGCCGCGCGTCGGCGTGCGAGCGGGCGGGGGCGGGCCGCCGGGCACGTGGGTGTAGCCGGTTGTGGCGGTTGGTGGCGGATTGGCAGGTTCCGCGACCGGCGCTGTCGCGCACCGCAACATCCTTGTCATTGTGGTGAAACCTTGGCCGTCGAATGTGGTCCTCGGCATGGCACCGCGCCACCCGTCGTCATCGCGGGGCATCCGCCCCGTCGGTCCCGGCGGGTCCCCGGAACCGGGTGGGCGGACGTCGTCGAGGAGGGGAAGAACGGCCGTCTGACCAACCGATCGACGGGAGCTGGACCATGTGCGGGCTGAGCGGGGAGCTGAGGTTCGACGGCCGTGAGGCGGACGTCGCCGCGGTGGGGCGGATGACCGCCGCAATGGAGGCGCGGGGCCCGGACGGGGTCGGCCTGTGGGCCACCGGCCCGGTGGCGTTCGGCCACCGTCGGCTGAAGATCATTGATCTGTCGGAGCGGGGCGCCCAGCCCATGGTCGACACCGCGCTCGGCCTCACCGCGGTGTTCAACGGTTGCATCTACAACTACCAGGAGCTGCGCGACCGGCTCGTCGACGCCGGCTACCGCTTCTTCTCCACCTCCGACACCGAGGTGATCCTCAAGGCGTACCACCACTGGGGCCCCCGGTGCGTCGACCACTTCGCCGGCATGTTCGCCTTCGCCGTGTACGAGCGCGACACCGGCCGGCTCGTCCTCGTCCGCGACCGGCTCGGGATCAAGCCGCTCTACGTGACGCGCGACCCGCACCGCCTGCGGTTCGCCTCGACCCTGCCGGCCCTGCTCGCCGGCGGCGGGGTGTCCTCCGACATCGACCTGGTCGCCTTCCACCACTATCTGTCGTTCCACTCGGTGGTCCCGCCGCCGCACACGATCCTGGCCGGCGTGCGCAAACTGCCGCAGGCCACCATCCGGACCGTCGAGGCGGACGGCACGACCCGCGACGAGGTCTACTGGCGGCCCGACTCCACCCGTCAGGAGGAGCACGCCTCCTGGACGGCGGACGACTGGCGGGACGCGGTCGGCGAGCGGCTGCGCACCGCCGTGCGCCGGCGCATGGTCGCCGACGTCCCGGTCGGGGTGCTGCTCTCCGGCGGCCTGGACTCCAGCCTCATCGTCGCGCTGCTCGCCGAGGCCGGCCAGCGTGACCTCGCCACGTTCAGCGTCGGTTTCGAGGCCGCCGGCGGCGAGTCCGGCGACGAGTTCCACTACTCGGACATCATCGCCCGCCGCTTCGGCACCGACCACCACCAGATCCGCGTCCCCGGCGACCGGCTGCTGCCGGCGATCGACGCGGCCGTCGCCGCGATGAGCGAGCCGATGGTCAGCCACGACTGCGTCGCGTTCTACCTGCTCTCGCAGGAGGTGGCCCGGCACGTCAAGGTCGTGCAGTCCGGCCAGGGCGCGGACGAGGTCTTCGCCGGCTACTCCTGGTACCCGCCGCTGGCGACCGTCCCGCGCGGCGACGCCGTCGACGCCTACCTGCGGGTGTTCGCCGACCGGCCGCACGCCGATCTGCCGGCGATGGTCGAGTCGCACCACCTCATCGAGGGTGACGCCAGTCGGCACTTCGTCGCCGAGCGGTTCGCCGAGCCCGGCGCCGAGACCTCGGTCGACGCCGCGCTGCGCATCGACTCCACGGTGATGCTGGTCGACGACCCGGTGAAGCGGGTCGACAACATGACGATGGCGGCCGGCCTGGAGGCCCGCACGCCCTTCCTCGACCACGAACTCGTCGAGCTCGCCGCCGCGTGCCCGCCCGAGCTGAAGCTCGCCTCCGGCGGCAAGGGCGTGCTCAAGGACCTCAGCCGGCCGCTGATGCCGGTGGACGTCATCGACCGGCCGAAGGGGTACTTCCCGGTGCCGGCGATCCGCCACCTCGACGGCCCGTTCCTCGCCCGGGTCGCCGACGCGCTGACCGACCCGGTCGCCCGGAGCCGCGGGCTGTTCCGCAAGGACTGGGTCGACGAGATGCTCGCCGACCCGAACTCGAACCGTACGACGCTCGGGGCGAACGCGCTCTGGCAGGCCGCCCTGCTCGAGATGTGGCTGCAGACACAGGGGGTGTGAATGATCCGTCCGGTCGAGTCGGCGCTCACCGGCATCCCGTCCCGGACCGCCGCGGCGCGGTCTGAGACCACCGCGGCACCGGCTGGCGCCCTGCCGGCCGGTGCCGTCCCGGTCCAACCGGTGGACTCGCCGGTCCTGGGAGCGGCCGAGCCGCCGCTCCCGGCACCGCGGGACCTGGTGGACGAGTGGGCCGCGCCGCCGAGCGTGCGCGGGCCCTCACCCGGCCCGGACGGCTCGATCGTCTTCGTCGGGGACGCCACCGGACGCCCGGCCCTGTGGGTCCGCGCGGCCGACGGGACGGAGCGGGTCCTCGACACCGGCCCGGCGCACGTCCGGTCGGCGCTGTGGTCCCCGGACGGCGCCTGGATCGCGATCACCGTGGCCCCGGGCGGCGGGGAGCACACCGAGGTCCACCTTGTCCGCCCGGACGGCACGGCGGCGCACCGGCTGGCCGGTGGCGTCCGGCCCGGCACGGCGGGAGCCGTGGAGGCGTGCGCGGCCACGGTCTCCCGGTGGGCGGCGGGCGGCCGGCTGCTCGTGGTCACCGAGTCGGCCCGCTCCGGGCTGACCCACGCGGTCGCCGTCGACCCGGCCGGCCACCGCCGCCACCTCGCGGTGGGGCTGGCCCTGCAGGTCTGCGCCGTCCACGAGACCGCCGACCGGTGGCTGCTGCTCCTGCGGGAGGGCCCGCGGGGCGCCCGGCGTGTGCTGGTGGCCCGGGTGGACGCGCCCGACCCGCTGGCACCGGCCGCCGCCCCGCTCGAGGCGTTCCCGCTCAACGACGAGATGGCCGGCGGAGCGGCCGGCAGCGGGGGGACCGCCGGAGGGGTCGCGACCGAGGCGTTCGAGGTCGCGGGCGGCACCGCCACGGCCGTCTCAGGCACCTTCGCCGCGGACGCCTCGCGTGCCCTGCTCGCCTGCGACCTGGGCCGCGAGCGGCCGGGCCTGCTCGAGGTGCCCCTGGACCCGCACGGCCGGCCGGGGCCGACCCGACTGCTGGCCGGCCGGGACGACGCGGACCTGGAGCGCTTCCTCCTCCTCGCCCCGGCCACGGCCGTGCTCGGCTGGAACGTCGGCGGGCGCACCGAGCTCGCCGTCCACAGCCTGGACGACGGGACGTCGCGGGCCCTGCCGCCGCTGCCGCGCGAGGTGGTCACCGGCCTGCTCCCCGGGCCCGGCGGGGCGAGCCTGCTCCTGGCGCTGGACGGCTCCACCGTCCCCGGCGAGGTGTGGACCTGCGACCTGACCGGCACCGCGGCGGGCATTCCGCCCGGCACCGCGTCGGACGCCCCGGACGGCACCTCGGCGGGCACCTCGGACAGCGGCGTGCCGGCCTACCGCTGCCTGGTCTCGCACACGCCGACGGCGTACCCCACCGTCGAGATCACGGCCGTGGCCGCGAGCGGGACGCACACTGCGGGCCCGGGTCCGGGCCCGGACCCGGCGGGGGCGCCCGAGGTGCCCGGCGGGACGGAGGACGTGGGCTACCGGTTCGTCCGCCCGATCGCGCGCCGGTTCCTCGCGCACGACGGCCTGGAGCTCACCGGCTGGTGGTACCGCCCGCGGGTGGCCCCGGGGCCGGTGCCCACCCTGCTCTACTTCCACGGCGGCCCGGAGGCGCAGGAGCGCCCCGTCCTCAACCCGCTCTTCCACGCGCTGCTCGCCCGCGGCATCGCCGTGTTCGCGCCGAACGTGCGCGGCTCCACCGGGTTCGGTCGCTCGTTCGAGGAGGCCGACCACCTGGCCGGCCGCTTCGCCGGCATCGCCGACGTCGCGAGTGCCGTGACGCACCTGGTCACCGAGGGTCTGGCCGCGCCGGGCCACATCGGCGTGGCCGGCCGGTCCTACGGCGGGTACCTGACGCTGGCCGCGCTGGTCTGCCACCCCGAGCTGTTCGCCGTCGGTGTCGACGTGTGCGGGATGGCCGATCTGGAGACCTTCTACCGGCACACCGAACCGTGGATCGCCGCGCCGGCGGTCACCAAGTACGGCGACCCGGCGACCGACCGTGACCTGCTACGGGCGCTGTCGCCGCTGCACCGGATGGATGCGCTCGCGGCCCCGCTGCTGGTCGTGCACGGGGCCAACGACACCAACGTCCCCGTGTGTGAGGCCGAGCAGACCGTCGCCGCGGCCCGGGCCCGCGGGATCCCGTGCGAGTACCTGCTCTTCGAGGGCGAGGGTCACGAGGTCGCCGAGCGCGCGAACCGGCTGGTGTTCGTCCGCGCCGTGGTGGAGTTCGTCGCGGCCCGCCTGACCGGCGCGCAGACGCCGGCGGACACCCACGGCGAGGCCGTCCGACCGATCGAGGCCGTCTGACCGAATCGAGGCCGTCTGACCGATCGCGCCCGCGGCGGTCGGCAGCGGTTGGCGCCGGTCAGCGGCGGACGGACGGGCCGGTGGGCTGGTCCGCTCGTGCGCGTTCCAGCAGGAGCAGCTCGCCGGCCTCCTCGTCGTGCGCCCGGCCGATCACCGACAGGCCCAGCCGGCGCGCGACGCTGACCGACGCGTCGTGCGCCGGCGGGACGACGGCGAGCACCCGCCGGACCCGTGGGTCCTCGAACGCCCAGTCGAGCAGCAGCCGCCCGCCCTCGACCGCGTACCCGCGCCCGGCGAACTCGGGGTAGGTGGCGTAGCCGAGCTCTACGGTGCCGTCCGCGTCGGGCGGGCCGGACAGCGCCGGTGACCCGACCGCGGCCCCGGTGGCACGGTCGACGGCGAGCCAGGCCCACCAGCCCAGCTCGGCCGGGCTGGCCGCCAGGCGGTCGCGCGTCCGGGTGAGTGCGCCCTCCTCCAGCGGGGGAGCCGCCAGCGGGTCGGGGAAGACCGCCCCGGTGGCCCGCTGCGCGCCCGCGCGGTCGCCGCCGAGCAGCGCTCCCAGCGCCTCGACGGTCAGCGGCCGCAGGCACAGCCGCGGCCCGTTCAGCACCGGGCCGCCCCCGCCGACCGGCGCCGGGCCGCCTGCGCCGGGACGGGGTGAGTCGGGACAGTGTGGGTCGGCCGTCGACAACGCTGCTCCTGAAGGCATCCTGGGGTCTCTCTGTGTACGCCCGTCCGGTGTGGGCGGGCCCGCGTGACCGGCGCCGATCTCCCGGTCGCGCTGGGGACCCTAGCCGGGGGGTCCGACAGTTCGCGAGGCGTTTTCGGCCCGGGCGGCGTGTCCGAGCCACCGGACGAGTGCCGCGTCTCGGGCGCCGCACCCGGCGGGATGTACGCCGTCCACACAGCGCCGTCCACACATCACGCCATCGAGCTGTAACAATGCGTAATGTGAAGATAGAGGAGCTGGAGGCCGAACGCACCTGGCTGGCTTTCGATCCCATGCGGCAGCTGCGTCCTCATCTGACCTCGACCGGGTTCGTCAAGCTGGTGAACGAGGTGCAGCGTCCGCAGGGGTACCGCCTGGTGGGGTCGTGGGACGGCGAGACCGGGAGGGTCGTGGCGGCCGTCGGCTTCCGGGAGAGCAGCTCGCTCGCCTACGGCCGGCACCTGCTGGTGGACGACCTGACGACGATGCCCGGCATGCGCGGGCGCGGGCACGCCACCCGGCTGCTCGCCTGGGTCGAACGGGAGGCGAAGCGCCTGGGCTGCGCCCAGATCCACCTGGACGCCGGTACGCACCGCCACGAGGCCCACCGCCTCTATCTGCGCAACGGCTACATCATCCCGTCGTTCCACTTCGCCCGCCGCCTCTGAACCCTCCCCGCCGGCTCTGAGCTTCTCCGTCGGCTCCGGCCCCTCCGCCGTCGTGTGTCGCCCGTCCTGTCCCGGTACCCCGCCGTCCTCTCCCGCCATGGCGCATGATCATCGCGACCGGGGGGTGAAACCTGCTGTTAGCTGCACAAGCTCACCACCCGGCACGCGAGAACCACGACGTGCGAGAGGCGAGGCGGCATGACCAGGCGCTACCAGGCGCTCACATGCAACGGTGCGGTTAGCCCCCGGACGAACTGACGGGCCAGCTCCGTCGCCGGGGCCGGCACCGGCGATCTACCGTCGGCACAGACGGTCCTGACCCGCCCGTCGGGCCCGGGCCCGACGGGCGGACGCGGCAGCGGACGGAGCAAAGGTGAGCGAGGTGCAGGTCGGCGCGTCGGCGGCACCAACGCCGGATGGGCCGGCGGGACGGTCGGACCAACCGGCCGCCTCGCCGCCCGTGGCGATGGTGCCCGGAACAGTGGCGCCCGGAACAGTGGCGCGTGGGGTGCGTCGGGCGCTCGTGGACGCCGCGCGGGCGACCTACGGGCCGGCCGGCTGGACCGCCACCATCTTCGTGGCCCAGTCGGCGGTGGTCGCCACCGTGGCCTTCGTCGTGGTCCTCGTCGCGATCGCCGCCGGCATCCCGATGATGTTCGTGGCGCTTCTCGGCCTCCCGCTGGTGTGGTTCGCCCTGTTCAGCGCGCGGATGGCGGCGGTCGTGGACGCCTGGCGGTTCCGGGTGGTGCTCCGCCAGCGGCTGTGGCTTCGTCCCCCGCCGGGCTCGGTGCCCCCCGGGACGCCCCCCGCCGACACCCCGAGCTGGTTCCGCCGCGGCTGGCTCCGGCTGCGCGGCCCGGGGAACTGGCTGGAGGTCCTCTACGCCCTGGTCATCCTGCCGCTGTTCGGCTGGCTGGGCGCCTGGGTGGTCTTCTGCGCGTGGGGCGGCGGGCTGTCGTTCCTGATGTTCCCGCTGTACGGGCACGCGCTCGCCGACGGCGGCCGGGTCTTCGGGATGAACCTGGGCTACGGCGGCTCGCTGGCGTTCCACGTGGGCGTCGGGCTGGTCGTCCTGCTCGCCGCGCCGTGGATCGCCCGCGGGGTGGTCGCCGCGCACCTCGCGCTGGCGCGGCTGGTGCTCTCCCCACCGGGCGATCCCGAGCTGCTGGCCCGGGTGGACGACCTGGAGTCCAGCCGGGCCGGGATGGTCGCCGCGGCCGCCGCCGAGCGGCGCCGCATCGAGCGGGACCTGCACGACGGCGCCCAGCAGCGCCTCGTCGCCGTCGCGATGACCCTGGGCCGCGCCCAGGCGCGCTTCGCCGACGACCCGGACGGCGCCCACGGGCTCATCGCCGAAGCCCACGCGGAGACCAAGCGGGCGCTGGTCGAGTTGCGGGACCTGGCCCGCGGGATCCATCCGTCCGTGCTCACGGACCGCGGCCTGGACGCCGCGCTGTCGGGCCTCGCCGCCCGCTCCCCGGTACCCGTCACCCTCGACATAGAGGCCACACCGCGGCCGGACATCTCGACCGAGTCGGTGGCCTACTTCTTCGTCGCGGAGGCGCTGACCAACATCGCCCGCCACGCGCAGGCCCGGCACGTCCGCATCGCCGTGCGCCGGGCCGGGAACCGACTGACGGTCGAGGTGTCCGACGACGGGCGGGGCGGGGCCAGGGAGGGCGCCGGCTCCGGGATCGCCGGCCTGCGTGACCGCGCCCGCGCCGTCGACGGCGCGTTCGAACTCGTCAGCCCGCCCGGTGGCGGGACGACCCTGCGGATGGAGCTGCCATGCGGGGACGCGACATGACCGGGGCCGGCCGGCCCGGGGCGGTGACCCGGTGAACATCATGATCGCGGAGGACTCCGTGCTGCTGCGGGAGGGGCTGACCAGGCTCCTCGAGGAGGACGGCTGCACCGTCACCGCCGCGGTCGGGGACGGCGAGAGCCTGCTGCGGGCGGTCGCCCGGATCCAGCCGCAGGTGTGCGTCGTCGACGTCCGCCTGCCGCCGACCTTCACCGACGAGGGCATCCGCGCCGCGCTCGTCCTGCGCCGGCAGTGGCCGGACATCGCGGTGCTCGTGCTGTCCCAGTACGTCGAGGAGCGCTACGCCGTCGACCTGATCGCCGGGCAGGCACGGGGAGTCGGCTACCTGCTCAAGGACCGGGTTTCCGACGTCGCCGACTTCCGCGAGGCGCTGCACCGGATCGCCGCCGGCGGCACCGTGCTCGACCCGGAGGTCGTCACCCAGCTGTTGCTCCGCTCGCGCCGGCGGGACCCGCTCGCCAGCCTGACCAGACGGGAGTCCGAGGTGCTGGCGCTTATGGCGCAGGGCCGGTCGAACACCGCGATCGCGGCCGCGCTCATGGTCACCGAACGGGCGGTCGAGAAGCACGTGACCGGCATCTTCACCAAGTTCGATCTGGCCCCGGCCGAGGACGACCACCGTCGCGTGCTCGCCGTCCTGCGCTTCCTGGACTCCGCCGCCGCCGGCGGAGTCGGCGGCGCCGGCGCCCGCGGCGAGCGGCCGGCCCGTCCGGCGGGCGCGCGGGCGAGCGCGGGGCGCGGCGATGTCTGAGCCGGGCCGGCGGGCCGCGCTCGCCGTCGGCGCGCTGCTCGCCGTCGTGGGCACCGCGGTCTGCGGCGTGCAGACCGTCGACGAGACGTCCGGCGAGGTGCGGCGGGTGGAGCACCGGGTGTTCTCCGGTGACGTCCAGATGGTCCGGGTCCACACCAACTCCGGCCGCATCCAGATCGCGGGCGCTGCCGGGCGCGTCGTCGACGTCGAGGGCAGTCTCGCCGGGACGGTCTCCGTCCCGGCGATGTCGGCCGAGGTCCGTGACGGCGTCCTCACCCTCGACGCCGACTGCGGCGGGGGGTTCTGGGACTGCGAGGCGTCGTTCGCGGTCCGCGTGCCGGCGGGCATCCGGGTGGTCGCCGAAACGGGCTCCGGCGAGGTCGAGGCGACCAACCTGCTCTCCGCGGCGACACTGCGCAGCGGATCCGGGACTGTCCGGGTGGACGGTGCCCGTGCCCAGCTGACGATGTCGACGGCCTCGGGGAACCTGCGCGCGGTCGGCGTCACCGCCACCGAGGTCGACGCGTCCACGGCGTCGGGGAACGTGCGCATCGAGCTGGCCACCGCCCCCGAGGACGTCTCCGCGCACTCGGCGTCGGGCAACGTGCGGATCACCGTGCCGGACGACGGTGAGGTGTACGCGACCGAGGTCCACACCGGGTCGGGTAACACCCTGGTCGGTGTGCGAACGGACCCGCTGGCGACGCGCCGCCTGCGCGCGTCCACCAGCTCGGGGAACGCGGAGATCGACTACGCCGACCCGACCTGACCGGCCGGATCGGCGTAGCGGCCGGCCCGCCTACCGGTAGTCCTACCGGTAGTCCTACTGGTAGGACTACCGGTAGGCGATGTCGGACGGCGTGTAGCGGCAGTACGTCCCGTCCGCCCCGCTGCCCGTCTTCGTCGGCTCGGAGCCGCTGCTGTTGCCGGTGTAGCGGTCGCAGATACTGATCTTCCGGCTGCTGTCGCCGACGATGGTGACGCCGGACAGCTGGGCGGAGTCCCCGTAGTTCGTGTTGACGCCGACCAGCGTCTTGCCCGGCGCCGTCACGGTGACGTTGCGGACGACGACGTGCCGGGCGTACTGCTTCGAGCAGTTCCCGCACGACCGGTACAGCTTGCCGAAGTCCTGCACCTGGAAGTTCTGGATGACCATCGTGCCGGGCCCGTTGTGCTGGAACACCTTGTCCGAGGCGCCGCGGGCCCCGCCGCCGTCGATGGTCATGGTCTGTGCCGCGGACATGCCCCTGAACGTCGCCGCGTCCTCGCCGACGTCCTCCCACCACACGTTGCGCAGGGTGCAGGTGCCCTTGCAGTGGATGCCGTCCGCGGCCGGCGACCCGATGATCACGTTCTGGACCGTTCCGCCGTCGGCCACCTCGAAGATCGGGTCCTGGCCCTCCTCCTGGCCGCCGTCGCTGACGCCGGAGTAACGCCTGAGGCCGCCGTCGAACGTGCCCGTCACCGAGATGGTGCTGCTGACGTCCACGTCCGCGGTGGCGCGCGGCCAGCTCGGCAGCGGCCCCTGTGACGCGGGCGCGCCCGGGCTCGCGGAGGTCGTCGGCCCTGCGGTCGGTGCGGTGGTCGGGCTTGCGGGGGCCGACGGTCCGGCGCTCGGCGTCGCGGTGACCGGCGGCGCCGACGGCGACGGGCTACCCGGCCCGGCTGTCGGTGTCTGCGTGACCGGAGCGGTCGGGCCCGCGGTCGGCGAGGACGTCGGTGCCGGAGCGCCCCCGCCACCCACCGGGGTGCCGTCGAACGGCTGGCACCCGGCGAACAGCGTGCCGGCCCCGAGGGCCAGCGTCGCCATCAGGACGGGGACGCCCCACCCGGCCCGCGGACGCGCTCTGCGCGCCGGGCCGGCCGGTGCCGCCTCCCCGCTCGAGGTCGATTCCCCCCGGTACGTGTGTCTGGTGCTTGTTCGGCGTGCCACCAATGTCGTCCTTTCAGCGGCGGCCACCAGCCGACCCGTCTTCGCCCCTCCTCGGTGGATGCCGCTCTTCCGACGCTTCCACCCGAACTGTCGCTGTGGGGGGTCGGAAGGTTGCTCTCGGCGTCGCCACTTTCCGCACAACACAGAATGCTCGCGGTCACCCGGCGGGTTGAAGGAGCCTCGGGTCGTCGATCGACGATGAACTCGATGAGTTCTCGCGCCGGAACGGGTCTGCACAGTGAGCCGCTCGTCACGTGGAGTCCTGAGCAGGCATGACCCAGATACGCCAGAAACCCGCCACGAGATGATCTTGAGCGTCTGGCGGGTCGCTCACGGCGCCGAGGCCGCGGTGGTCTGGTCATCTCCTGCTCCCGCAGATGGAGGACCATGGACAGCATGGAGTCGTCGGTGACGCCCGCGCCGCCGATGGTCTTGCCGCGCTTGCGGGCGCTCTCGTGACCTTCGAGGGTTCGGTCGCGGATGTACTCGCGTTCCAACCGGCTGTCCACTGCGGTCGCGGTGTACGACCTCGGCGTCCGGATGCAACGTCAGCGTCCATCCGCATCATGACGTTCTGGTCGCGGCACGTCGCCGAGATCCTCGTCCCGGTTCCGCGCTGTTCGACCAACATCTTCAGTGGTCTTCAGGCTGGGCGTGGGGCTGACCGTCGAGAAGGACAGCTATTTGACCTCAAGGTCAAAATACTGTTGGGTAGCGCCATGGGTAGGCCGAAGCAGTTCGATCCGGACGTGGCGGTGGACCGCGCGATGGGCGTGTTCTGGCGCAAGGGGTACGCAGCGACGACGCCTCAGGACCTCGTGGACGAGATCGGCATCGGCAAGGGCAGCCTGTATAACACCTTCGGCAGTAAGCATGCATTGTTCGAACGGGCGCTGGCGCGCTACCAGGACTCGCAGGCCGAGTGGCTGGAGGCACTCCTCGACCATCCCGGTTCGACGAAGGACCGGCTGCGGGGCGCGCTGGAGGCGCTGGTCGAGCTCGACTTGGGCGATCCGGATCGGCGCGGCTGCATGGCGGTCAACACCGCCGCCGAGTCGGCTCCCTCGGACGCCAAGACGGCTGACACTGTGCGCAAGATGTTCGCGCGTACGGAGAGTGCGTTCCGGGCGACCGTCGAGGAAGGCCAGCGGGCCGGCGAGATCGACGGCGGCCGTGACGCGGCGGCGGTGGCCGCCTGGCTACTCGCGACGGTGATCGGCATGCGAGTACTGGCGAAGACCGCCGAGAATCCCACGCAGTTGAGGCGGGTCGTGGACGCAGCGATGGGGTCGCTCTAATCAGTGTTATCGCCCGACGCCCCTTTTTTGTGGACGTGTTTTGTACCTATAGTTCAAAAATCTGCAAGGAGTCTGACATGGAGCTCAATCTCGTCGGCAAGACAGCGGTCGTCACCGGGGCCAGCCGAGGTGTCGGCCTCGCGATCACATGGCAGCTCATCGCAGAGGGGGTCCGCGTAGTCGGTGCGGCCCGCACGATCACGGCCGAACTGAAGGATGCCGGCGCCCACCCGGTCGCGGTCGACCTCAGTACGCCGGAAGGCGCCGAGGAGTTGGAGGCGCAAGCGCTTGCCGAACTCGGCGGCGTGGACATCCTGGTCAACAACCTCGGCGGCGGAGACGCGTTCACCCTGAACGGGTTCCTCGCGACCGACGACGCCCTATGGGCGCAAAGCTTCGAGGTCAATCTGTTCGGCACGGTCCGGGTCACCCGACGACTGCTGCCGAGCATCCTGGAACGCCGCGGCTCGGTAGTGAACATCTCGTCGATGAGCGCGCGCCTGCCCGGCACGGGCCCGATCGAGTACGGCGTCGCAAAGGCGGGCCTCAACGCTTTCGGCAAAGCGCTGTCCGAGGAATTCGGACCCCAGGGCGTACGCGTGAACACCGTCTCCCCCGGCCCGACGCGTACCGGCATGTGGGAGGACGCTGACGGCTTCGGCGCCCGCCTCGCCGAGGCGAACGGCGTCGGGCACCGCGAGTTCGTGTCCGGGGTGCCCATGGCGATGGGCATGACCACCGGCCGCATGGTCGAACCCGACGAGGTCGCGGCCGTCGTCGCCTTCCTCGCCTCGGACCGCGCGGCAAGCATGACCGGCGCCGACTACCTCATTGAGGGCGGTGGCATCAAGACGGTGTGAGGCGCACGACGGGGGGACACTGGCATACGTTCGGGACCCGGCCTGCAGGTCTTGGGCGAATGCCGGTGGCCGCCTACGCGTCCTCCGTTTCCTGGTCGCCAGCCGGGTCGTGGAACGGCCGCAGCCCGCCGGCGGTGTCGGCGCTGGCCCAGCGTCCGCACTGCTCAGCGGGCATAGAGTGATTCTTCGGTTAGGGACTGGTCGGTGGCATCCACCGGAGTGCGTGGGCCTCACCGAAGCGGCGGATGTGCGCGGTCAGGTACGGCGAGATGTGGGCGAGATCTTCGGGGGCGATGACGTGGCCCTCCTCCTGGAGCTGGCGCACGATCTCGGCGATGTCCAGGGCATTGTGGAAGATGGCCGCGTTGGCGGCCAGGGCGTTGAACTTCGCGGTCTTCTCGTGCTCACCGACAACGACCCCGGCCAGGTGGCCGGGAGCCGTGACCGTGCCAGACTGCGGGCGTGAGCATCGCGGCGGTGAGTCGGTGGACGGGCGCGGCGGGCCTGGCGGGAGCCGGGGTCCTCCACGCGGCCTGGGGCGCCGGGTCGAGCTGGCCACTGGCCGACCGGGCGGCGCTCGCCGACGCCGTCGTCGGCCGGCCGGCCGTGCCCGGCGCCGGTCAGTGTTTCGCCGTCGCGGGTGCGCTGGTCGCGGCGGCCGCCGTCGTCGCGCACCCGCCCCGCCGCATACCGCGCCTGGACGCCCCGCACCGCGCCGGCGTGACCGGCGTCGCCGTGGTGCTCGCGAGCCGTGGGCTGCTGGGAGCGGCCGGCCGGACCGACCTGGTCTCCCGGGGCTCCGTCTCCGACCGGTTCCGCCGGCTGGACCGACGCTTCTACTCGCCGCTGTGCCTGGGCCTGGCGGGCCTGTCCGCCGCCGGCGTCCTGCTCGACCGCGCGGACGCCGCCCAGGACGCGGCGCCGGCCGGCTAGGAGCTCGTCCGCGTTGCTGGTCGGAACAAGGCTCCCGGGTAGCTGCGACGGGGCCCCGTCGGTTACCGCAGCATCGAGCTCCCGAAGGCGCGCACGGCGTTCACGGCCCCGGCGAGGGCGACGGGATCGATGGTCAGGCCGGCGATGATGCCGTCCACCTCGCGTATCCCGGCGCGGTCCAGCAACTGCTTCTCGTTGGTGACCCATTCGCCGCGCGCGGCGAGGATCGCGTGCGCGTACTCCGACGCGGCGACCGCGAGCAGACCCGCACACTGGGCCGAGCGCCCATACGGTACGTGGTTGCGCTCGGCATACCCGAGGGTCAGCGCCGCCCGGCCGGACCAGACCGGCGGTGCCGAGCGGCGCAGCGCCTCGGGATAGGCCGGCCTGGGCAGCGATCCGAACAGCACCCGGTTGACCGCGAGTTCGCCGACCACGAGACAGCTGGGGATGCCGGCCAGATGGAACATCAGCGGCTCGATGCGGAACTCACCGCATTCGGCCCTCGTGAGCTGCTCCTCCACGACGGCGAGATCACGGTAGTGGACGTCCACGGATCGGCCGGCGATGGTCAGCCACGCGCCGCCGTTGAACACACCACCGCCCCAGCCGCCGACCTCCGATACCGCACCCTCGTGACCGAGGTCTCGGAGCGTGCGGGTCGAAGCGGTCGCGGTAGTAGATCGCGAAGTCCCAGTCGCTGTTCGCTCGCTGGGTTGCCTGGGCGCGCGAGCCACCGAGCGCCACCGCCTCGACGGCGGGCAGGCCGATCAGCTCCCGGGCCACTTCGTCGAGGAAACGATCATCGTTCATGGTGCTCACCCCGTGTGGTGACCGGCCCAGTCCGGCAGACGCCGGCCGGGACCCGGCCGGCATCCGGCACGGCCCGGTCGGCACCAGACCGTGGCCCGGTCAGAACCAGCCGCGGCGCGCGCCGAGGGCCTGCAGCTGCTGGTGCAGCGCGCCGGCGAGCTGGTGGCGGTCGGTGTCGTGGTGGCCGACCCGGAACCGGCTGAGCTGGTCGCCGCCGGAGGAGAGCAGCCCGCCGCGGCGGTCCGCCTCCAGGACGACGTCCATCCCGTTGCCGTCGACGAGGAAGGTGACCTCCAGCTCCTTGATCCGCCGGGCGTACTCGCCGGACGGCTTGAGCTCGATCTCCTGGTAGAAGGGTAGGTCGGAGCCCTGCAGGCGGCCCTTCTCGACGTCCGCGGTGTGGAAGTGGAAGCCCAGGTCGCCGAGCGCGGCGAGCACCGCCTCCTGCACGGGCAGCGGGTGCACCGACACCGGGTCCAGGTCACCCGGGTCCAGCGCGCCGGGGATCGACAGCGTCGTCCGCACGCCGATCTTCATCCCGCGCAGGTGCCAGCCGGCGACGTCCGTGATCGGCGTCTGCCACGGCACCGGCAGCTCGAAGCGCCCGGACTGCTCCTGCCCGGGCTGGATGACGAAGCCGCCGCCGATCTGCTGCGTACCGAAGGTCACCTGCTCGTACCAGGTGGAGTCGTCGGTCTCGACCTCGACCGTCGCCTCCAGCGCGACGAGCACCTTCTCGATCTCCTGCTCGACCTTGCCACCCTTGATGGTGGTCAGTCCGGTCACCACTGCGCCGGGCAGTGCGTCCGGACGGTCCAGCACGGTCTCCACCTCGGCGGCGCCGACCCCGAGCCGCGACATGAACCGCTTCATTCCCATCCCTCTTCAACCCTTTCGTTCGAGAGTCCCGATCGTCCCGTGGCGGGCAGTGACGATCCCACAGCCCCACACTCCGCCCCATAGCTGTAGCAGGTGCACGCCGCCCCGCCGCCTCGCGTCGCCGAACAGACACCCCTGCCGCGCCCCGGACGTCCCCCGTCCCACAAACGTCACCTGGCCCGGAATGGCGGGCTCTGGCTGACGGTGGATGGTTTTCCGGTCGGGTGTCCCGACGCGCTCGGTCCGTCCTGATGCGATCGCCGAGGATGCCGTGAACGTGGCGTCGAAGGCTCGACATGATGGATTTCTCGTCCCTCCTGGGGGACCGTGTCGCTATGGGGCGAGCAAGCGCGCGACGCCGGGTCATGCGGGTGACTCTGGGGGCGGAGCCGACGCTTCGGCCCGACACCGTCGTCGGGGAGGAACCGCTCGAGATCCGGGTCGGCGGCCAGCCCCTGGCGGTCACCATGCGGACCCCGGGCGACGACATGGACCTCGCCGTGGGCTTCCTGATCGGGGAGGGCCTGATCGCGACCGCCGCGGACGTCGCGGGCATGCGCTACTGCGCCGGCAGCGAGGGCGCCGTCGACGGCGAGGGCCGGCTGACCTACAACGTGCTGGACGTGACCCTCGCCCCCGGCGTGCCCGAGCCGGAGGTCGACCTGCGGCGGAACTTCTACACCACGAGCTCGTGCGGGGTGTGCGGGCGGGCGAGCATCGACGCCGTGCGGCTGCGCGGGCGGTACGAGATCCGCGACGACCCGCTGCGCATCACCGCCGAGGTGCTCGTCGACCTGCCGGGACGGCTGCGCCGCGCGCAGCGGCTGTTCGCGACGACCGGCGGCCTGCACGCCGCCGCCCTCGCCGACGCCGACGGCGAGGTGCTGGCGGTGCGCGAGGACGTCGGCCGGCACAACGCGGTCGACAAGGTCGTCGGGTGGGCGGCGCGGGCGGGGATGGTGCCACTGCGGGGGCTGGTGCTGCTGGTCAGCGGCCGGGCGTCGTTCGAGCTGGTGCAGAAGGCGCTGCTGGCCGGGATCCCGGTGCTCGCCGCGGTGTCGGCGCCGTCGGCGCTCGCCGTCGACCTGGCGGAGGAGTCCGGGATGACGCTTGCCGGGTTCGTCCGCGGGTCGTCGATGAACCTCTACGCCGGGACGCACCGGGTGATCCTGCCGGCGGTCGCCGCGGCCCGGTGAGATCCCGTCCCGGGATGGGATCTGGGCATGTCGGAAGCGGACGAAGGGGACGAGGTCGCCGGGCCGTCCGAAGCACCGGATAGCATCCTCAACCGTGACCTGCATCGTCGGTGTGGAGCACGACGGACGGGTCGTGATCGGGGGAGACAGCGCCGGCGTAGCCGGCTGGTCGATCACGGTCCGGGCGGATACGAAGGTCTTCCGCAACGGCGAGTTCGTCATGGGCTTCACGGACTCGTTCCGGATGGGGCAGCTGCTTCGGTACAGCCTCGTCCCGCCCGTGCCGCACAGCTGGGACCTCGACCGCTTCATGGCGACCGAGTTCGTCTCGGTCGTCCGTGACTGCCTGCGCGACGGCGGTTTCGCCCGCAACGACGCCGGCAACGAGTCGGGTGGGCTGTTCCTCGTGGGTATCCGGGGGCAGCTGTACCGGATCGACTCCGACTACCAGATCGGCCGCACCCTCGACAACTACGACGCGGCGGGCTGCGGCGAGGAGTACGCGCGCGGGTCGCTGCACAGCACGGTGGGGGAGGAGCCCGAGGAACGGGTCCGCAAGGCCCTGGAGGCCGCCGCCCACCACTCGACCGGGGTCTGCCCGCCGTTCCACATCCTCTCCGACGACGCTCACGACCCCGGCGAGCACGGCGGTCAGCCACTCATGTAACCCGGTGCCGGCCCGCTCACAGCCGCGATTGCCTGAGCCGCGGCTCAGGCAATCGCGGCTGTGGTCAGGGGCGGCGCATCCGCTCCGCCGCGACGGCCGCCCACGAGGCGGGGCCGGTCAGCGGCTGGAAGTTCTCCGCGGCCGAGGTCAGCGCGTCGTACTCGGCGTCGGTCAGCTCGATGTCGGCGGCCGCCGCGTTGCTCTCCACCTGGGCCACGCTCGACGCCCCCGGGATCGCGACCACCGACGGATGGTGGATCACCCACGCCAGCGCGATCTGTGACGCGCTGGCGCCGTGCGCCGCTCCGACCTCGCGCAGCGTGTCCAGCAGGGGCGTCAGCCGGGCCAGGTTCTCGGTGAGAAACAGCGGGTTCGCCATCCGCACGGCGCCGGTGGGCCGGCTAGTGACGTCGTAGCGCCCGGAGAGCAGGCCCTGCGCCAGCGGGCTGTAGGCGATGATCAGGCGTCCTTCCCGGCGGGCGTACGGCAGCAGGTCACGCTCCGGCTCGCGGCGCACCAGGCTGTACTGGACCTGGTTGGACAGGACGCGGTCACCGAGCGCGGCCTCGGCGGCGCGCCAGCGCTCGAGCGAGTAGTTGCTGACCCCGACCTCGTCGACGAGGCCGACCCGGCGCAGCGCGGCCATCCCGCGCATCGTCGTGCCGTCCCGGACGACGGGGTTGGGCTGGTGCACCTGGTACAGGTCGATCGTGCGCACGCCGAGCCGGTTGGCGCTGCCGACCGCGCGCTGCTCGACGACCGGGGCCAGTGGCAGCACCGGGAAGATCTTGGTGGCGACGAACGCCTCCTCGGGTGCCACGGCCGTCTCGACGATCGACTTGTCGGTTCCCGGGTGCACCCCGTCGCCAGGGGCGGCCGCCAGCGCCTGGCCGAGAATGCGTTCGCTGCGCCCGAAGGCGTACATCTCGGCCGTGTCGAACAGCGTCACGCCGAGTTCCAGGGCGCGCCGGACGATCAGGGCCGCGTCGGTCTGTGCGTAGGCGGAGCCGTAGCCCCACTCCCGCGAGCCGAACTGCCAGGTCCCGAGCCCGATCTTGGAGATCTTCTTCGTGGTGGAGACGCCTGCCGCGTAGCGCATGAGAACAGTCAACGCCAGGTGCGCACCCGGGGCGAGGGCGGAGTCCGTTGTGTCATGGGGCGTGATGGGCGCCGGTGGGGTCGGATGCGCAGCCGTGGCAGGCCCGTCCTCGGCGGCTGGCCGGCAGGACGAGCCGCTCGCGCAGCTCCTGTCCTGGTATTCGGCTCTGCCCTCTCGCCGTTTGGTTTCTTCCTCGCCGTTTCGGGGGTCGATGTCGGCTGATTCCAGCCTGATAGGGCGAGAAGGTCAGCAAAGGGCAAGTAGGCCGCCTGATGCAATGGGCGTTTTGTCTAATAGATGACAGTATGTCCCGGACTGCTGTGGTCGGAGGTCGCTGTGGTCATCGGGGTTGGGGATCGCCGGCCCGGTGGCCGTACCCCCGGTGGCCGTACCCCCACGGCGCCACGGCGCGACGGCGCCACGGCGCGACGGCGCCACGGCGCGACGGCGCCACGGCGCGACGGCGCGACGGCGGCACGGCCGGCCGTCAGGCCCGGGGCGTGGAGGCGGAGGCGGTGGCGCGCTGTGTGTCCGCGGTCCGACAGCGCTCCGGGAACGGACAGGTTCTGCCGGGGGCCGTCCGGGCTGCTAGTTTTCCGGACAGTCCGGTTCGTGCGGGTGCGGTCGGGCCACGCGCGCGACGCTCGCGCGCCGATTCAGCCGGCACGCTGACGGGAGGGAGCGCGGTGGCAACGCAGTTCAGTCGAGGGCAGAAGTCCCAACTGTCGGCGATCACCGCTGGCACCGATCTGTACATCGGGATCCAGATCAACGCGCCGGGCGAGTGGGACGTGTCCTGTTTCGGGCTGGACGGTGCCGGCCGGCTCTCGGACGACCGGTACTTCGTCTTCTTCAACCAGCCGAACTCGCCGGAGTCCTCGATCCAGCTGCTCGGCGCCCAGTCCGGTGACAGCCAGTCGTTCCGGGTGACGCTCGACAAGGTCCCCGACGCGATCCAGAAGCTGTCGTTCTGCGCGGCGCTCGACGGCCCGGGCAGCGCCGCGCAGATCACGTCCGGATACCTGCGCATCGTGGCCGGTGGTACGGAGGTGCTCCGTTACGCGTTCACCGGCGCGGACTTCTCCGACGAGCGCGCGGTCATGATCGGCGACGTCTACCGCAAGGGTGTCTGGCGCGTGGCCGCGGTCGGCCAGGGGTTCCGGGGCGGGCTGGCGGAGCTGATCCGCAGCTTCGGCGGCGAAGTGGCCGACGAGCCCGAGCCGACCCCCGCGCCCGCCGGCCCGCCGCCGGGCGGCGTACCCGGGTTCGGCGCCCCGCCCGCCCCCGCTTTCGACCAGCAGAAGCCACCTGCCGCCCCGGGCTTCGGTGCCCCGCCCGGGGGACCGCCCCCGCCGGCGCCGGCTCATCCCGGCCAGGGCTACGGCCAGCCGCAGCCGGCGTACGGCCAGCCGCAGCCGGCGTACGGCCAGCCGCAGCCGGCGTACGGCCAGGCTGGCGGCGTGCAGCAGGGCTACGGCCAGCCGCCGCCCCCGCCGGCGATGCCCGGCGCCCAGGGGTTCGGCGCGCCCGGCCAACCGGCGCCGGGCCACCCGATGCCCGGCCAGCAGCCACCCGGTCAGCCGATGCCGGGCGGGTTCGGGCCCACGGAGGTCCTGCCGTCGCAGGCTCGCCCCGTCCAGCCCGGTGCCATGAACAGCCTCAACCCGTACCGCGAGGTGCCGACCGCGGGGCGCTGGACCCAGCAGAACAGCAAGCTGGTCAAGGTCACCCTGGGCCCGGAGGCGCTGGCGCTGCGCGGTTCGATGGTCGCCTACCAGGGCAACATCGAGTTCGACTACAAGAGCGGCGGGATCCGCGGGCTGATCGAGGAGAAGCTCACCGGCCAGGGCCTCAAGCTCATGACGTGCAAGGGCGACGGCGAGGTCTTCCTTGCCCAGGACGCCGCCGACCTGCACATCGTCGAGCTCGGCAACCAGTCGCTGTGCATCAACTCGAAGAACCTGCTGGCGATGGACGCCACCGTGCGCTCGGAGGTCCGACGCATCGAGAGCCCCGGCATCCCCGGCGGCGGCTTCTTCCACTTCGAGGTCTCCGGGCCCGGGTCGGTCGTCGTGATGACCAAGGGCACGCCGATGACCCTCAACGTCGCCGGTCCCACGTTCGCCGACATGAACGCACTGGTGGCGTGGACGTCCGGCATGCGGGTGAGCGTGTCCACCCAGGTCCGCATCTCCCGCCAGATCTACGCGGGAGCCAGCGGCGAGTCGTTCGCGTTGCAGTTCATGGGGTTCGCCGGCCACTTCGTCGTCGTCCAGCCGTATGAGGTCTGACCCCATGAGGTCGCAGCTGCGCGCCGGGATGGCTGAGATGCGCGCCGGGGCGATCCCGGGCGTTCCCGCGGGTGCGCGGGAAGAGGGGAGCAGGCCGTGCAGGGCAGCCTGATGAACAACTACGGCCCGACTCCGATCATGGACCGGATGAGCAGGCACGGGTCCAAGATCGCCAAGGTGGTCATGCAGCCGGGCCAGGACCTGTTCGCCCGGGTCGGCTCGATGATCGCCTACGAGGGCCTGATCGACTTCAACCCGCAGCCGCCGCAGCTCGGGCGGATCGCGTCCTCCTGGGCCACGGGCGAGGGCGTCCCGCTGATGACCGCGACCGGTCAGGGGCTGCTCTACCTGGCCGACTACGGCAAGGAGGTCATCGTCGCCCAGCTCGCCGGCGAGGGCCTGTCCATCAACGGCAAGAACGTCCTGGCCTTCGACGCGAACCTGCAGTGGGGGATCGAGCGGGTCAAGGGCGTGAACATGCTCTCCGGCATGGGCATGTTCAACGTCGTGGTCCGCGGCCACGGCTGGGTGGCGCTGACGGCCAAGGGCAACCCGATCATGCTGGACACCCGGGAGGCGCCGACGTTCGTCGACACCGACGCCCTCGTCGCCTATACCGACGGCCTGCGGGTCGAGCCGAGGCGCACCGCCCGGCTCGGCGGGCTGATCGGGCGCGGTTCGGGTGAGGCGTTCCAGCTCGGCTTCTCCGGCCAGGGCTTCGTCGTGGTGCAGCCGAGCGAGGACGAGCGGCCCTCGTTCTCGGCACGCGGCTGATCCGCCGGCGTGGGTGAGAGGATCTGATCATGACGCACGGCGGGATGTACGGCGGCCAGCCCGGCGGGATGCCCCCTGGCGGGTTTCCGCCCGGACCCGGTCCCGGCATGCCCGGAGGGATGCCTCCGGGTGGGATGCCCCCCGGGGGGATGCCGCCAGGAGGCCCCGGTGGGCCGGCGGGAGGGATCCGCAGCAGCCTGCTCGGCAACCCCGAGGTCACCAGCGGCGAGCGGTTCGCCCTGCAGAACGGCAAGATGCTCAAGGCGACCCTCGGCGCCCAGGGGATGCGCGAGTTCTACGCCCGGCGCGGCGCCATGGTCGCCTACCAGGGCGCCGCGACCTTCGACGCCCGCTGGGAGGGCTGGGGCTCCCGGTTCCGCAGCTTCTTCAGCGGCGGCGAGGGCCTGAACCTGATGAACGTCGCCGGCTCCGGCACGGTCTACCTCGCCAACCAGGCCCAGGACATCCACATCCTCGACCTGGCGGGTGACGGCCTGACCGTGGACGGCAAGAACGTGCTCGCGTTCGACGCCGGCCTGAACTGGGATCTCGTCCGTGTCGACAGCCAGGTGGGCATCGCCGGCGTCGGCGGTTACCAGATCGAGCTGCGCGGCAACGGCCAGGCCGTCGTGTGCACCTCGGGCGCCCCGCTGGTGATGCGTGTGACCACCCAGAACTACTACTTCGCGGACGCCGACGCCGTCGTCGGCTGGTCGTCGAGCCTGCAGGTCTCGATGCAGGCCGCGGTCACCTCCAGCGCGGCCTGGAAGCCGCGGGGCAACACCGGGGAGAGCTGGCAGCTCCAGTTCTCCGGCGAGGGCTATGTGATCGTCCAGCCCTGCGAGCTGCTGCCGCCCTACAACGCGCTCGCCGGCTCCGGCCTGGCCGGGCAGTTCGGGCTGGGCCAGGGCGGGTTCGCCGGCAACCAGCTCGGCGGGCACGGCGGCGGCCACGGCGGCCACGGCGGGGGCCCGGGCGGGTTCGGTGGCGGCGGCCCCGGTGGGCTCGGCGGCTTCGGCGGGCTGTTCGGAAACCAGGGCCGCCACTGACCGGACCGGGCTCGCGCCCCCGCCCGGCCCTCGCCCGGTGCCGGCCCGGCTGGTCAGGGCAACTGGCTGCTGGGGCGGGGCAGCGTCGGCGTGCGGGCCAGCAGCACGACCCCGGTGACGATCAGCGCGGCCCCCACGGTTACGCCGAGTAGCTGGAAGGTGGTGCTCGGCACCGGGGCGGCGTAGAGCAGCACCGCCAGCAGGCAGGAGATCATCGGGTTGGTGATGTTCATGGCGGTGAGCGCGGGGGCGAGCGGTCCGCTGGCGTAGGCGGCCTGCCCGAGGAGCAGGCTGGACAGCGTGGCCGCGGCGAGCCCGAAGCCACACCAGTCGGCCGCCGTCGCCACGAAGCCGTCCGTCACGAGCCGGTCCGCGGATTCCTTCATGAGGACGGCGGTCAGCGCGTAGACCATGCCCGCGGCCACCCCGAACAGCACGGCCCGGGCGGTGGGCGACCGTCCGAGAGACACCATGGTCAGCACCCCGGCGACGAGCACCATCGCCCCGATGGTGAGGAGCAGCCGTGGCCGGTCGACCCCGCCCGCCGCCGGCAGGTCGCCCCGGGCCGACAGCAGGGCGGCCAGCCCGGCGCAGATCCCCGCCGCACCCCACCAGGCCGTGGCGGACATCCGCCGGCCCGTGCCGATCAGGCCGAGCGGGAGCGCGAACAGCAGCTGGCAGACCATCAGCGGCTGCACCTCGGCCACCGACCCCAGGTGCAGCGCGGCGGCCTGCACGCAGAACCCGCTGATGTTCGCCGTCCAGCCCAGCACCCACAGCCTGTCCTGGACGAGCTCGGCCAGCAGCCCCACTCCGGGTACGGCGTGCGCGCTGTCGGCGCGCTTCGCGAAACTGCTCCGCCCGGCGGCGCGTTGCTGCAGGGCGGCGGACGAGGCGAACAGAAAGGACGCCAGCAGACTGACGGGGACGACGGCGGGCATGGTCACCCAACCAGGATGACTACCGGACAGACAAGATCACGGGATCGGAATTGTCACAGAACTGGAGCGAACCGCGCAGGACGGCCACCAGGCGGCCCGGGCCAACCCGCTGACCTCGGCGCATGCCCGGATCGGCGCGACCGGCCCCACCCCCGCCGGACCACCGAGCACCGAACACGACGCGCTGACGAAGACAACGGCATCCACCCAGGTGGGATCACTTCCATCGGCGCCCGCCGCCGTCCGCCTCGGCATGCCGAGGCGCGAGGGCGTGCCGGCGAAGTAATGGTGCGGTGTCTATATTTCCCGTGAGGCAGAAAAAGTCGCGGCGTCGGGGAGGCCGTCGTTCCCGAGCGCCGAACATTTCCGCGCCGCGGTCCAGGACGCGATACGGAAGGCTTCTTCCGTCGACGCTCCGGTCGCAATTGCCCAGGCGAAGGCGCCGTGGAAGGTGTCGCCTGCGCCACAGCTGTCGACCACCGTTACCGGATGGGAGTCGTACGAGTGTGCGCCGGAGGCGTCCAGGTAAATTCCGCCCAGTTCACCACGCGTTGCGGCAAGCACCGCCGGCTGAAAATCGGAGTAGACCTTGCGCATGCCGTCCTCGAGGCTCTCCTTGGGGTGCCTTGCGCTGAAGAACTTCTCCGGGGCGATGATGTAATCTACTCCAGAAAGAAACTCTTCGCTTGACTCCCGGTACGATCCTGTATCGATGATCACGGGTATTTCGAACTTGCGGCAGGAATCGATCGCGGCTCGGCTGAGCACCGGATCGGTACAGTCCAGCAGGGCCGCCGCCGCACCGCGGAGAGTATCGTCCACTGCATCGAGAAGCCGGTGGTTCACCCGTGGCTGAGGCGTCCAGATGATGGTGCGGCTGCCGCTGTCGTCGGCGACCATCACGCAGGAGTGCTGGCTCGGCTGGTCTTCGGGGAAAAGGGTCAGGCTCAGCGGTTCACGGCCGAACTCGGCTCGCAGGACGTCGGCATGCAGATCATTTCCGCACATCCCCAGAACGCGGACATCGCCGCCGAGGCGTCCGGCGGCGATCGCACTCCGTCCCGCTGGCCCGCCAGCGACGACACGGTGGGCCTTTGCCGCATTGGTGCTGCCCTCGACCGGGTGGCTCTCCAGCACGTACAGATAGTCGATCGTCACCATGCCGACCATGGCGATGACAGGCGACCTCGCTGGCTGAACCTGTGAAGAATCCACTCGCAACCCTCCTCGGCGGACGCGGGCACGCGCGCCTTCTTGATGTCCGCGGCCTCGGCCACCGCTCGCGTCCCCACGATCACGGCATGGTCGTGTCGGCGCAGCAGCGTCGCGGGAATCCCGGCCGTCTCCGGATAGTGGGCCATCTGGTGAATGATCCGTGCCTTGCTCCGGTCGAATCCGAGGAGCATGAGTCCCGGGGACTCGAGGGCCGTGCCGAGACCCACCGTGATCACGGAACGTGACGGCTGGTTCGGATCGATGTACTTCCTGCCCTGCTCGCTCAGCTCCACGATTCGACAGCCGTCGCTGACGATCTCTTCGGGGTCGGAGTACGAACCGACCTCGTAGCCGAGCACCTCGCCGGCAGGGGAGACCGACACGGCGTGCACTGCGGGTGGCCAGAGCCGCAGCACTCGTTGCGTCCGGAGGATGGGATCGTCGTCTGTGATCTGACCCGTCAAGAGATTCAGCTGACTCTCGCTCGGGCCCAGCCCTTTCTCGTTCAGTGGCTCGATCAAGGTCTCGACCACGTGGCGAGTGCGTGACGTGTAGTGGCGCTCGTGCACGCCGAAGGCCTCGGTGTCTGAAACGAGACGTGCGTCACCGAAAGGGCGTGGTGCGTAGTCTCCGGCTACTCGGAGCATCCCTCGGAAGAGCTGCGTGGCGGCTCTTCCGGTGGGCAGGACAAGGCTCCGGTCCGGCGATTCCTGTGCAATGCGAAAATAGCTGTGTGCGGCAGCGTCGGCCGCGACCCTTTCATTCTCGAAGGCGATGAACTCGGCCGGCCAGCCCTCGACCGGGGCCTCCGTCGCGGGCAGGGCCGTCCGATCGATCTCGTTCGGTTCCAGAACTCTGCCCGGCGAGACCGGGCTCTTGAGGTCCTGAACAAGCGTGTCAAGTGTGGTGTCGCGCTTGTCGAGCCAGTCGATCCACTGGGTCGCGTTCAGAAAGTATCCCAGTTTCTCGGGTTCGACCTTCTCGAGTCGCACCCAGTAGATCGGTATGCGCGCTTTGTCTGCGAGTAGTATTTCCCTCTTCACGTGCATACTCGAGTCGGCGGACGAACAGAACAGTAAGACGAGGGCAGTCGAGTTTTTGATGGCCCGTGAGATCTCGGCATCCCAGTCTGACCCTGGCGGGACGTCGCGGGGGGCGTACCAGGTAGTGATCGTGTGGCGGGCGAAGTAGGCGGCCAGATGCTGTACGACGGCCTTTTTGCTGCTGTGATAGCTGATGAAGACGGCCATGCGGACTCCGCCCCGTCGCGAAGATCAGAATCGGTGCTGCGACGTATGGTACCCGCACGTGCCGCGAAAGTGCCCGTATCTCGTCGGGATCCCGGTGCGTTCAACCGGGTCGGCGCCAAAATGGCCGTCCAGGCCCGTAGTCGATTGGATGGATCCGAGGGTGTACTGGTAAAATTCCGCGCCGGTCGCGTCCCGGCCGGGTCGAGTCCCGCAACGCGGCGAACGCGGCGTACGTCTGCGGCAGGCGGTGTTGCTCCGCCTCACGTCGGTACTGGCGCGTACGCCGCCGGGGACACATCTGGTTCCTAGACCGTAGCTGTGCGGAAGGTGCGGACCGCCCAGGTGAGCGTGAGCCAGGTGAGAGCGCCGACCACGAGGAAACCCTCGGCGACCGTCCGGTCTGACACGATCCCGGCGGACAGCAGGCGCGCGGCCTGGACCGTGTAGTAGAGCGGGTCGAGGTGAGCGAGGCCGCGCAGCCAACCGGGCGCGAGGGACAGCGGGAGCAGGATGCCGGACGGCAGGGTGAGCGGCAGCTGCAGCCCGGTGACCACGGCGGCGAGGCTGCCGATGTCGCGCAGGGTGACTCCGAGCGCGGCCGACCAGGCGGAAACGGTGGCCGTGAGCAGACACAGCAGGCAGAGCATCAGCGCCGTCCCACCGGCGTCGGGGTGGTAGCCGAACGGCACGGCGACGCCGATCACGATCAGTGCCGGTACGACGAACCGGACCGTGTCACGCAGGACGCTGCCCATCACCAGGGCGAAGCGACTCACCGGAGTGACGCGGAGGCGCTCGATCACGCCGGTCTGCAGCTCGGCGACGACGATCCAGCCGGCGCCCATGCCGGCGCCGAAGGCCATCAGGCAGAGGATTCCGGGGATGAAGACGGCGAGTACCCCGTCGCCGGCAAAGCCGGGGCCGCTGGCGAGTGGCCGCAGTACAGGCGCGAAGAAGGCGAGATAGAGCAGCGGCGTCATGAGGCCCATGAGGACCCAGACAGGTTCGCGCAGGGTTTCCAGGATCTTCCGCCACCACAGCAGTCGCAGCTCGCGGGCAAGCATCACGCCACCGACCTCGATTCGGTCGAGTGCTCGGCGCCGGCACCGGCGTCGCGCAGGGCGCGTCCGGTCCTGGCGAGGAAGACGTCGTCGAGGGAGGCTTCGGACAGCGAGAGCGTCTCCGGCGCGGTCCCGCGCGAGCGCAGGACGTCGAGCAGGAGCGGGAGCGTCCGGGTGCCGTCGACCACGGCGAGGCGGACCGTGTCGCCGTCGATGCGCGTCTCTTTGACGCAGCGCAGGTCGTTGAGTTCGGCCGCGAGCCGATCAAGCGGCACTGGCCCAGGCCTGAGCCTCAGCACGACTGTGTCGCCGGCGAGGCCCCGCTTCAGCTGCGCGGGGCTGCCTTCGGCGACGATCCGGCCGCCGTCGATGATCGCGATCCGGTCGGCGAGCTCGTCCGCTTCGTCGAGGTAGTGGGTGGTGACGAAGATCGTCGTGCCGGCGGCGCGCAGGGCGCGAAGCTGCTCCCAGAGGTTGGCGCGGTTCTGCGGATCGAGGCCGGTCGTGGGTTCGTCGAGGAAGAACAGCTCAGGGCGGTGCATGAGCCCGAGCGCGACCTCGAGCCGTCGCCGCTGCCCACCCGAGTAGGTGCCCACCCGCCGATCGACGAAGTCCGCCAGGGCGAACGTCTCGATCAGTTCGCCGGCCCGCCTGACGACCTCCGGCCGGCGCGCACCGTACAGCTGGCCCTGCAACAGGAGGTTCTCGCGGCCGGTGGCCGGCAGATCGGCCCCACCGACCTGACCGACGTACCCGATCCGGCGCCGTACCCCCGCGGGATCCTGCGCGACGTCGATGCCGGCGACGAGCGCCTGCCCGCCACCGATGGGCAGGAGCATCCTCAGCGTCGTCGTCTTGCCGGCACCGTTCGGACCGAGGAACGCGAACACCTCGCCCGCCGGCACGCGCAGGTCGACCCCGCGTACCGCGTCGACGGTCCGGCCGTGGGCGGGGAAGGACCTGCGCAACCCCCGAGTGATGACCATGTCGTCCACGGCGACATGGTCATCCAAAAAGATGGCACTGTCAATCATTCGAGTGATTATTGTCCTCGGCTAGGGTACGACCATGAGCGGGGCGCAGTCACCGGCCGGAGAGGGTGGACGTCCACCAGCGAAGCGTCCGCCTGCCGGAGGTCGCCGACGGGCGCCGGCCCGCGAAGAGCGCCAGCGCGACGCCGACCGTTCGCGGGAGCGCCTGCTGGCCGCCGCCCTGGACGAGTTCTCGGCGCGCGGGTGGGCCGGCGCCCGGGTGAACGCGATCGCCGCCCGCGCCGACCTGAACCCGCAGCTGATCACCTACTACTTCGGTGGCAAGGAGGGTCTCTACCGCGCGCTCCAGCAGCGGTGGCTCGAGCAGGAGGCCACGCTCACCGAGCCGCGATCCGGCCTCGCCGACCTCGTGGCCGCCTACCAGGAGGCGAGCTTCGCCGACCCCCGCATGACCCGCCTGCTGCTGTGGGCGGGCCTGGGTGAGCACGCCGACGCCGGGCAGCGACCGCCGGACCAGCCCGACGAGCGCGAGGACCTCAGCGACCTGGAGCGGCGCCAGGCCGAAGGCGAGATCGCGGCCGACCTCGACCCGGGCCTGCTCCAGCTCGCGCTCATGGGGGCCGGCGTGGTCCCGATCGCTCTTCCCCAGGTGGTCCGGCGCATCACCGGTCTCGACCCCGACGATCCCGGCTTCCAGGCCCGCTACAGCGAGCTGATGCAGCGGCTGGTCCGCCACCTCGCCGGCGATCCCGCCGCGTCGGTGGGGCCGGAGGCGACCTGATGCGTGAGGGTCGTCGGCGGACCGGTTGACGCGGCTGACCGACGGCTTGGCTCAGGCGCGGATCCGCCACCACGCCCCCGCCCGTCCTTCAGGGACTCCTCCAGATCGGCGAGCGCGTCCTGGACCCCGCCGCCCTCGCCGAGGTGCGCGCGGCCGGCCGCCGCTGCCGCCCCACCGGGGCCATAACATGGCCGCGATGCCGATGCTCCTGGTCGTCCACCACACCCCGTCACCGACGATGCAGGCGATGTTGGAGGCGGTGCTCGTCGGCGCCCGGGATGACGCGATCGAGGGTGTCGACGTCGTCGTCCGTCCGGCGCTGGCCGCGACAGCGGTCGACGTCCTCGCCGCCGACGGCTACCTGCTCGGCACGCCTGCCAACATCGGCTACATGTCGGGCGCGCTCAAGCACTTCTTCGACCAGATCTACTATCCGTGTCTGGACGCTACGGTGGGTCGTTCCTACGCCCTGTACGTGCACGGCAACAACGACACGACTGGTGCTGTCCGGGCGGTGGAGTCGATCGCGACCGGCCTCCGCTGGAAGCGGCTGCGCGACCCGGTCAGCGTCGTCGGCGACCTGGACGCCGCAGCCCGCGAGGCCTGCTGGGAACTCGGCGCGACGACGGCGGCCAGCCTGATGCCGGTTTGATCGGCACGGACCGGCTGCCCGCCCGGCCCGGCAGGGACCCGGCGATGGTCAGGACACCCGTTTCCGGCCGCCCTCGCCCGCCGGCCCGCCTGCGGCGGCCGGGCGTGACGCGCTGCGCTGTCGGTCGCGGCATCCGATCATGACGGCCATGAGGTGGTCCGAACGCGGATCACCGCCGTCGGACTGGCGATCCCGCCGACCTCGACGGTTACTCCATTCGACGTGTTCCTCTCGCCGTTGTGGCAGGTCAGCTGGGAAGACGCCGTCGTGCTCACGCTCAGGGTCGATGTGCAGCCGCCATCGGAGCGGAAATTTCCGCCATCGAGCGCGATGACCATGTGCACCGTGTCCTTCTCGATGAGGGTCACATGGATCTCGGTGGCGCCGGACGTTGCCGGGAGTGCGATGTCTGTCGGGGCCGTGACCTGGACCTCGCATTCACCGTCGGTACACGCGTTCAGATCCGTCCCGTCCTTCGCGACCGGCATTGTCGGTGATGCCGAGGTGGGTGACGGCGTGGACGGGCCGATCGAAGCAGGGGAGCGCGTCGGAGAAGGCGAGCGCGCCTGCGCTCCGTCGTCCGTGCCGTCCGAGGAGCACGCCGCCGACACGGCTGCCACCAGCAAGACCGCGAGGAAGCTGGAAGGACGAATATGTAGCTGCGTCTGCATTCGTTGATCTAACTGCAGGTATCGAGGTTCGCGTCGGCTGATAGCACGCGTCGCTCGAGGATTCCGGGGCGATGCCGCCGCCGGAGGGTTGTGGGCGGCGGCGTGTGGCCGCCCCGCGCGCCCGGTGCGGATCGCGACGCGGGCGGACTCGGACATCGACATCGCTGCCTACTTCGGCGGGCCGCAGCCACCGAACCTCCGCGCCGTCACCGACGACCTTTCCGTGCTGCGCCGCGAGGCAGACGCCGGCGACGAGCGCCGCGCGGACCCGATCTGGCTGCGTGGCGTCAAGTACACCTTCGTGACAGCGATCGAGTGTGAGGCCTCACGGACGGTCAGGACCCTCCCGGTGCGGACGCGTGATCCGCTGATGCCCGGAGGGCGGGGATCAGGGCGCCGATCCGCTCCAGCTGGTCGAACTGGGAGCGCAGGTCCAGAGCACCAAGGCGGGTGACGATGTGGCGTGCGCCGCCGGCGACGTACCGGTCCAAGCCCTCGAGGACCTGGTCGGCGGAGCCGGTGACCACCGCCTGGATCTTTTCCAGCTCCTCCAGCGGCATCCCGTAGGCGGCCCGCGCGTAGTCGTCCAGCGCCCGCCGGCCGCGCTCGACGTCGTCATCGATTCGTATCGAGACGAACAGCGCGGGTGTGATGTCCTCGGCGGCACGGCCGGCGTCGGCCGCCGCCGTGCGGATGTTCCGCAGCCCGGACGCGTAGTCGGCGGGGTCGGGCGGATAGGGCAGCCACCCGTCGTACGTCCGGCCGGTGCGGGCCAGCGCGGCCGGGGTCGCGCCGCCGAGCCAGATCGGCGGGCCGCCTGCCTGGAACGGCCTGGTCGCGGGCGGGATGCCGGTGAACCTGAGGATCTCGCCGTGGAAGGAGCCGGCACCGTTCCACAGCGCCCGCCACAACGCGACCGTCTCGTCCAGCCGGGCGAAGCGCCGTTCCCACGGGACCTCGGAAAGGGTGTAAAAGGGCCGTCCGAAACGGCCGGGGAAGCCCGAGCCCACCGTCACCGTGAGCCGGCCGCCGGACAGCAGGTCGATCGACGCCAAAGACTGCGCGGCCTGGATCGGCCTTCGCAGGAACGGCAGCAGCGCGCCCGTTCCCAGGGTCACGGTCTCGGTCGCCGGGGCGAGCGCGGCCAACATCGTCAGCGCCTCGATACGCGGGCTGATCAGCGAGTCATTGACGAAGAGCGAGGAGAAACCCAGGCGTTCGGCCCTGCGCCCGAACGCGACCAGCTCTCGAGGGTCCCCGTCCGCGCCCCACTGGGCGGCTCCGGTCGGAAGCAGTACACCGATGTCCATGGCAGTGATGCTTGTGACCGGGGCGGACAGCGACAATTCCCGATGAGGAATGGCGCGGGATGCCACTGCCGGTAGAACAGGTCCGTGGACTTCCCTCGCGCGCTACGCGAACGCCGTACCCGCCGGCATCTCAGCCAGCTCGACCTGGCGCTGCGGGCGGGCACCACCCAGCGGCACCTCAGCTTCATCGAGTCCGGCAGGTCCGTCCCCGGCCGGAACATGGTCGTACGCCTGGCCGAGTCACTCGAACTGCCGCTGCGGGAGCGCAATGAGCTGCTGTTGGCTGCCGGGTACGCGCCCGTCTACCCGCAGAGCCGGCTCGACGACCCGGCGTTGGCCCCTGTGCGCACCGCGATCGACCACATCGTCCGCGGGCACCTGCCGTACCCGGCGCTGGTCGTGGACCGTAACGGCGACATGGTCGCCGCGAACGACGCGTTCGATCTGATCACCGAGGGCGCGGCGCCTGAGCTGGTCGGTCCGGGCAAGAACATCTACCGCCTCGCGCTGCATCCCGAGGGCCTGGCGCCCCGCATCCGCAACTTCGCCGAATGGGCGCGCCACATCCTGGCGCGCCTCGGCCACGTGGCGGAGCTGCGCGCCGAACTTACGAGGTACGTCCCCGAGCTGGCGCCGTCCGACGGGCAGCTCGGTTTCGCCGTCCCGCTTCACCTGGGGTCATCGCGCGGTGAGCTGCGCCTGATGACGACCGTGACGACCTTCGCCACCGCCGTCGATGTGACCCTCGCCGAGCTGAAGTTGGAGGCGTTCCTGCCGGTCGACCCGGCGACGGCCAAGGCCCTCTCGGTCGCCGCCGGGGCGGTGTCTCCCGCGACTCCCGGTCAGGCTCCTGGGAACATGTAGCCGACCTTGCTCCGGCCGCCGTCGTCGAGCACAGCGAACTCCAGGCCGCCTCCCGCCACAGTCAGTGGACGAGGCCCCTCGAAGGTCACCCGCGCAGAACGGGGAGACGGTCGTGATCACGTGCCGGCGGACAGTTCGAGTACCTCCTTCATCTCCTTGATGCCGTGTGCGGTGCGGGCCTCGATCAGGCCCGCCAGGCTGTCGGGGAGGAGGTCCGTGATCCAGAGAAGTCGGCTGTGCCTGTCGCCGTCGGGTAGGACCTGGAAGGAGGCATGGTGGTGGCGTAGGGGCGGTCTGGCTCCCTCGACGACCGCGTAGACGAGTCGGCGTACCTCGTCATCGACGGCGACGATGAGCTCTCGCACCAGGTGCCCGTCCGGCATGGTCAGCGTCCTGACGTCCCCGTCGAGGCTGACATCCAGCACCCGTCCCGGTAGCAGCCGCCGATGCACCGCTCCCACGTCGCGCAGGACGTCCCACACCTCTTCTGGAGGCAGGGCGACAACGACTTCGTGCCGGATGGAAGCGATGTTGATCTCCTGGTCGGAGGCGGTGTCGTGTGGGGGGATCTCCAGGACCATATTGGCCGTCGAGCGTGAAGGCGTGGCTGGCTGACCCAGTGTGATCGACCGACGTAGAGGCCATCGCGACCGGCCTGCGCTGGAAGCGGCTGCTGTGACGGGGCGGTCTGGCGGCACCGGATAACTCACACGCGCGGAACCGGCCGCTGACAACTTTCTGGGCGAGGATGAGGACGGCGGCGAGCGCGAGCAGGCCGAGGGCGCGCAGGTAGACGGTGCCCTCGCGGTGGACCAGCGGGGTGGCCAGCGCCGCGCAGGACAGCGCGCCGAGTGCCGGGGCCCAGGTGGGGGCACGGTAGGCGCCCGGCGGGACGGGCTCGCGGCGCAGCACCAGCGCGCTGGTGTTGACGACGAAGAAGACCAGCAGCAGGAGCAGGACGGTGGTGTCGGCAAGGCCGGCCAGCTGGCCGGTGCTGGACAGCGCCACCGTCAGGGCCGTCACGAAGCCGATCGCTATCGGCGGGGTGCGTCGGCCGGGCAGCACCCGCGCGAAGACGGTCGGGATCGTGCCCTGGGCAGCCATGCCGTAGACGAGACGGGAGGCCATCACCATGTTCATCAGGGCGGTGTTGGCGACCGCGACCAGCGCGACCGCGGCGAACAGCTTCGACGGCACCGGCACGTCGGAGGCCTTCACCACTTCCAGCAGCGGGGCACCGGAGCCGGTGAGAATGTCGGGATCCACCAGCATCGCGCAGGTGAACGCGACGAACAGGTAGACCGTGCCGGCGATGAACATGCCGCCGAACAGCGCCCGGGGCAGGTCCCGGCGCGGCCGGCGGGCCTCCTCGACGAGGTTCACCGAGTTCTCGAAGCCGAGCATCGCGTAGAACGCGAGCGTCGTGCCGGCGAGCAGGGCGAGCGGCGCAGGCCCCTCGGCACGCAGCTCGAAGGCCCGTCCCGGTTCGCCCGCTCCGGTAGCCAGCGCGTGCACGCCGATCCCGACGATCAGCAACAGCCCGGTCAGCTCGATCACGGTGAGCACAAGGTTCACCCGGGCCGACTCCCCGATCCCACGGGCGTTGAGAACCGCGGTCAGCAGGATGAACACGACCGCGACGACGACCGTCGGGGCCGCCACGAACTCCGCGAGGTATTTGCCCCCGATGGCCCGCGCGGCCGTGGCGGTGGAGGTGATCCCGGCGGCCAGCACGGTGAAGCCGACCATGAAGGTGAGAAACGGGCGGCGGAACGCCTCGTTGGCGTAGAGCGCTGCTCCGGCCGCCCGGGGGTACTTGCCGACAAGCTCGGCGTAGGCCGTCCCGGTGAGGAACGCCAGTGCGAAGGCGATCAGGAACGGTGCCCAGATCATCCCGCCGACGTCGGCGGCGATCTGCCCGGTGAGCGCGTAGATCCCCGATCCGAGGACGTCACCGAGCACGAGGAACAACAGCATCCGCCCACTCAGGACACGCGCCAGGGTGGGCTGTGCGGCGTGCGCCGTTCGTCCGGTCACCGCCGTCTCGTCATCGGTTGTCCTGTCCCCGCGGGCTTGGCCGGCCGTCGTCCGGCCGATAGCGGTCGGACGCCCGTTCATCGTGTGGGTGCCCCTGATCCGCGGGCTGGTCGCTGCCCGCCACGCCGCCGGGAGAGCCGGGCCGACGTCCCCCGGGCCGAATACTGACACCGTGCCCGCCAGCCCGCCTGTTGGAGCTTGCCCAGCTCAGATGGTCACGATCGGGAACTGTCGGACCCGGCGTGGACGATGACGGCGCTTCGCCCAGGGCGCCCCCCCGCGCCGCCGGCGGGCCGGTCATCCTCCCGACCGGGGCCCCGGCTGGGCGGCCCGGTCGGCCCGGTCGGCCCGGTCGGCTCGCCGAAACCCGCCTGTCGCTCCGGGGGGCGCCCCCGGTGACAACGGGCGTTCCGGCTGGAGACATGTAATGCCAAGTTGCATCACACCGGGCCGGATGCCGAGCGTGTGCCGGAGCTCATGGACGAGCTGTGTGGCTGGCTCCAGGGTGGATCGCCAGGCCGTTTCGGTCTGATCGGCACTGGGATCGGGGCGAGGAACGCACGGAGGGCGTATCGGGCATCCTCGGCTCGTTGGCGGTCTTCGTCCGCCCGTACTAATGTACGTGCCATCGCTCTGGGTATATATGGCGTCGCTTTCGGTTGGATGGGTCCGAGGGAGGTTCGTCGCGGCGATCCATTCCGGCTGGCAGGACGATCCAGGCCAGATGGGCGGAAATGATCCCAGGCGGAGAGGACGATGTCGCGCGCGGAGATCGCTCGAGCGGCCGCGGCGGAGTGCGACGCACCGAACTGCGGCGCGGCCGTTTTCCGCCGAATAGTCTGTGTGTGGGCGGCAGTCGCGCCCGCAGTCATGCTTGCTTCCTTCGTCCTTCCCTCGCGCACCGCTGACCTGGTGGTCCGCGCCTGCGGCATGGCCGCTATAGCGTTCCAGGGTGGGTGCGAACTGTGGTCGGCACGGCGAGCGAGGGGTGGCGAGCGACGTTGGCGACTGCTCCTTCTCGCCGGATGGATCACGGTGGCAGCCGGCCTGGTCATCACTTCCGTCAGGGCGTTGTTCTCGGGCCAGAGCCCGGTGCCACCCTTGTCGGGGACGGAACCGGCGTATCTGGCGTTCATTCCAGCATCCGTTGCCGCGCTGCTGGCTTTTCCCACCGACCCACTCAGCCCGGAGGACGAGCCGGTGCGCCGAGCCGGCCAGCACGGCACCCATTGGCGGACTGTCACCGTCATGGACGCGGTGCTCCTCGCCGGCTCGCTGAGCCTGCTCGGCTGGGTGGTCGTCCTCCAGCCTCTGGTGCGTGCGCGAGCACCCGCACCAGTTAGTCTCGCGGCCTTGTTGGCGTTCGGCATCGGATGTCTCCTGCTACTGATCACCGTCCTGCTCGTAGCGGCGTTCCGGCGCCCGCGCCAGAAGAAGCCGTTCGCATTGCTCGGTGGCGGGCTGGCCTCCATCACCATACTTCTGCACGTGTCGCTCTACTTCATCGCGAGCGGCCAGCCGGAGCCCCTGCAACTCGAAGCCGCCAACGCCATTGGCACTGTGATGATCGGGCTTGCCTGCATCGCGCCACCACGGCCATCGACTGGCTCTGTAGTTGCCGCTGCCCCCCTAAGTCTCGAATCCGCTCCTGACTCGTGGCGCGTCCGGTGGGCTGGCTGGCGGGCCGGACCCGGCGTACGTTGGGTGAGGATATTCCTCCCGTACGTTCCGCTGTCCGCGCTGGGCGTGCTGGCGGTCATTCAGATGTCAACCGAGGCGCGGGTCGAACCGATCGAGATATACGGCATCTTCGCGCTCGTGCTGATGGTGCTGATCCGGCAGATGCTGACTTTGGCGGACAACCAGAAGCTGCTGGACAGGGTTCAGCGCAGCCGTCGCCAGCTGCGCCACCAGGCGCTCCATGACCCGCTGACCGGGCTGGCGAACCGTGTGCTGTTCGGTGACCGGGTGGAAGAGGCGGTCGCTCGGCGAGCCCGCGGCCGGCCGGCTCTGCTCTTCTGCGATCTCGATGACTTCAAGAGTGTCAACGACACCCTGGGTCATCCGGCCGGGGACGAATTGCTGAGGATAACCGCTCGGCGGCTGCTTGGTTGCGTACCGCCCTCGGACACGGTCGCCCGTCTCGGTGGCGACGAGTTCGCGGTTCTTTTGGCGGACGATGCCGCGGACGCCGAGGCGGTCGGCAAGAGGGTGGCCGCGGTGGTCCGGGCACCGTGCTTTCTCGCCGGGCAGCCGTGCGCCATTCACGCGAGCCTTGGCCTGACAGTCGCCGTGCCGGCATCCTCGATAAGTGCCGAGGACCTGGTCCAGCAGGCGGATCTCGCCATGTACGCAGCCAAGCGGCGGGGGAAAAACAGTCTGGTCGTCTACGATCCTGAAATCTTCGCTCACGGCCGGTCGCCGACGGCGCAACTCGCGCTGTCCCAGTTGTTGCGGGGCGATCCCGCCGGCGGCGTCATCGATGTCCTCTATCAGCCGATCGTCGATCTGACCCGCCATCACACGGTCGCGTTTCAGGCTTCAACGTGCTGGCACCATCCGACGCTCGGGTCGTTCACGGCAGAGCAGACGGTCACGGTCGCGACCGGAGTGGGGCTAAGAGCACAGCTCGAACAGTTGATCCTCGGCCGCGCCTGCCATGATATCGGCCACTACCGAAGGCAGACAGGGCAGAACGTCGCCGTCTGCGTCGGCGTTTCGGCGGCGAGGCCGGCTGGTGACTTACTGCCCGACGTCGAGGCGGCGCTGGCGGCCTCCCGCCTCCCCGCCCAGGCCCTGATCCTCAGGCTTACGGACATGGAGTGCCTCGACGAGGAGGCCGCGCGCAGCCTGCGGACATGCGTCACCCGTGGCCTGCGCCTCGCGCTGAACGCCATCGCCAGGAACCAGAGCACCTTTCTGGCGCTCGACGAGCTGCCGATCCAGATACTCATGTTCGACAGCTACTACGCCGGCGGCCTGACGGGCAGCGCCAACCGGGCCGACCTGCTCCGCCGGGCACTGCTCGCCCTCGCCAGGGACCTCGGTCTCACGGTCGTTGCCACCGGCGTCCAGAACCGAGAGCAGGCACGCACATTGGCGCGCCACGGCTGCCGCTTCGGACAAGGACAGTTCTTCGGACCGCCAGCCGCACTGCCTGGTCAGCCGCGGCAACAGTGACATTGCAGGTGCGGTCCGTGGCGTCGAGACCATCACGACTGGTCTGAGATGGAAGCGGTTGCGTGAGCCGATCACCATCGTCGGTGAGCTGACCGCTGCGGACCGCGAGGCCTGCTGGGATCTCGGCGCCACGGCCCCGCGAGCCTTGTGATGTAGGCGAGGCGCTGCGGCCCTGCTCCGTGCGGGCCGGGCCGGACGGTTCCTTGCCGTGGACCTCGGTCGCTCCGCTCTGCTCGGCTTGTCCCGGAGGCTGATGCGACTGCCGATGGAGTGGTTGATCGCTGATGCGACGTCGGTGGCATGGGGTTGGCCTGGGGCCCGGCCTACCAGCGCCGCGCCGCCCCACCTCTACAGCGTCCTGACCGTTGGCTCTACGGCGTCCTGACCGTCGGCGAGGAAAGTGCGCGCCCGCGGGGCGCGTCGCCGGACGGAACAGGCGTTGCCGACCGGGCATGTCAGAACGTCGTGGCCTCGTACGAGACGTACGCCAGGGTGTCGACGTCGCTGCTGAACCGGTCGAAGCAGTGGAAGTGGACCGTGACGTCACCCGTCGGTACGGCCGTGGCCCCGGCGGTTCCCGGGCTGGGCGGGTTCGTCGTCCAGCCATCGACGGCGCAGCGCGGCGCGCCGCGGCCAGCCTCGTCGACTGGCGTGACCTGGACGTGTCCTGCCCCGCCCTCGACATCGGGAAAGATCGCCTCGTACCGGCCGATCGCGGTCCGAACGATCCAGTTGTCCGCGCCCGCGCCCGCGCCCGCGCCATTCAGCGATCGAGCGGCGTCGGCTCGGACCCGGGCGCCGATCGGCGGCACGTCGAGTCGACCCGAGCCCGTCCCGTTTCGGTCGTCACCGGCGAGGCGGACACCGTTGACGAGGTAGGCAAGGTGGGTGGACGACCTTTCGTCGCCGCCGGCCGGCGACCCGGCGTAGGTCAGCGCGAACGGCACGTCAGCAAGGGCCCCGTCGCGGATGCAACCGACCGTGACCGTCGCAGTGTCGTGACCGTCGTCGACCGCGACGACGTCGGTCGGCGCGCAGAAGACGTCACCTTCGCCGAGCGCGTTCACCTGCAGGTTTCCCGCCATCCGACCGAAACCTTCCGCCACCAGGCGGACTTCGTGCCGACCCCGGGCGAGCCGGACCACCTCGACCGTGCCCTCCCCTGAACTCCAGCCGTCTGTGAGCCGCATCGGCTCGGCCTGCTGGTCCGAGGCCGCAGCGGATGTCGAGGACGCGGCAGGCGGCACTGGTCCAGCAGCGATCGACGGCGCAGCAGGGGGCGAGGGTCTGTCGATCCGCAGGTACGCGAACACCTCGTCGTGTCCCGGGTCGCCGGGCAGCCGGTAGGCGAACATCACCGAGAACGCTGCGTCCGCCGGCTCTCCGCCCGCCCCGACGCATACGACGTCGACCTGTTCGTCGCCCCGGTGGTCGTCCCAGTCGCTCGCCCGGCAGGTCACCGCGTCGTCGCCGATCGCGGTCACCACCGCCGCGCCATGCCGGTCCGGGATCCCGCTGCCCTCGAACAGCACCCGATAGGCGCCGGGTGCCAGCCGGACGCCCCGGTCCGGCGGCGGCGGGAAATCGCCGGCCGCCGGCGGCGCCCGATCCTCGTCGGTCGACAGGTCCTGCTCTTCGCCGATCGGGGCGTTGCGCAGGTCGACGAGGGCCGCTTCGTAGCCGGACTGGTAGTGGTCGCCCTCCGCATCGGGCTTGGTCTGGAATCGGAACGAGCCGACGAGGGCAACGACGGCCGCGATCACGATCGAGACCGCGACCGACGCCTCTGCCCGGTCGACGTCGCGCGACCAGGCCACCAGCCTCGCAGTGGGCCTGGACCCTCGGCCCGGCGCTTCGGCATCCTGCGCCGCATCGGGCTCGGCGTCCTGCGTCGTGTCGGCGTCGTCCGGTCGATCGGTACGGAGTCCGTGCCGTCGGTTCCCGCGTCGCCAGCCCAGACGTCGTCAGTCCCGTCGACCATGCTCACTCCCGCATGAATGGCAGCACCGCGCCGCGGACCTGTCCGATTCTGCTCAATCTGGACGACAGGGGCGCGTGACCCGTGATGCGCGAACACGGCACGGCCGCGGAAGCGCCACTTGGTCGCGGCTGCTCCGTCGTGCTCATCGCCTTGTAGAGGCCCTGGATCGCCTCCATCGCGTGCGGGAGCACCATCGCCGGGTTGGCCATCCGTGATTGCATCGTCAACTCTCCTCCTGGGGCGTCCGCCCACTCGACTGACGAGTCACGGCTATGACGGATCGGAGCGACGGAAGGTAACGCGCACGGGGCTCGGTCGGACGGCCTTTCTGCGATGCCGCCGCCGGAGGGGGCTTGTGGGCGGCGGCGTGTGGCCGCCCCGCGCGCCCGGTGCGGATCGCGACGCGGGCGGAGGTGAATGCCGCACGGCCGTCCCGTCTGCGAAGATCGGGGTGTGGACGAGACATTCGCACGCACGGCGACGCACGACGCTGTCGCCGTTCTGCGTCAGGCGGGCGCGCGGTTCGCCTACCTGCACGGCAGTCGCGCTGTCGGGCGCCAGCGGGCGGACTCGGACATCGACATCGCTGCCTACTTCGGCGGGCCGCGGCCTCCCAACGCCTTCGACGTACTTCTGCCGCCTGGAGTCGACCTCCTCGTCCTGGACAACGCTCCGCTCGAGCTTGCCGGCCGGGTCGCCGTCGGCGGAACACTGCTCTTCGAAGACGACCGGGCCGCGCGCGTGCACTGGGAGGCGATGACCAGAAAGATCTACTTCGACGAACTCCCACGGATCACTCGCTCCCACCGGGAGTTCGCCGCCGCCCTGCTGCCCAGGACCGTGTAACCGGTGGTCGACCAGGTCCGGGTGCTGCGCCTGCTCCGCGCCGTCACCGACGACCTTTCCGTGCTGCGCCGCGAGGCAGACGCCGGCGACGAGCGCCGCGCGGACCCGATCTGGCTGCGCGGCGTCAAGTACACCTTCGTGACAGCGATCGAGGCTTGCGTCGACGTCGCGCAGCACATCTGCGCGGCGCGGGGCTGGGGACCACCAGCGGACAACGGCGACGCGGTCCGCCTTCTCGGCGATCACGGAGCGATGGACCCGGCACTCGCCCGGTCGCTCCGCAAGGCCGTCGGCTTCAGGAACGTCCTCGTCCATGACTACATCGACGTCAACGACGAGATCGTCATCGCCCGACTGAGGGCCCTCGACGACCTTGACGAATTCGTCCGGGAAATGGTCGTCTATGTGTCCGAGGCGGACGCGTAGCCCACGGCCTCGGGAAGGTGCGACGGTAGCCGCCGGGTGAGGATCCCGTGGTGAAGGGCCGGATTCAGGTACCCGGTCACGAGGTAGGGATGGGCCCCGGCGGAGCGGGTTGCCGCGAGAGCAAGCGCCTTCGGGCGCAGCGCGGCCAGGACACGGGAGCCGGCCGGCACCGGCTCCGGCGCCGTGTCGAGGGTGTCGAGAAAGCCGGCCAGGTATCGCAGGGGCCGGGTGTACGTCCTGCCGAGCGCCGCCACGCTGGGGGCGTGGCTGGCGCCGAGGCCGAGCAGGAGCCGGTCCGGGTACGTCCGTGCGACCTCGTGGAAGGCGGCGGCGAGCGCGGTGGCCTCGGTGGCCCACACGTTGACGATCGCGGTGGCCACGACCATCCTGCGGGACGCCGCGAGCAGCTGTGCTGGCTGGCGCAGCTCGGGGGCGGAGGCGCCGAGCCACAGCGCCCCGTGCCCGAGCTCGTCGAGCTCCGCCGCCGCCTCGGCGGCATCCGGCGTGTTCCAGGCGAAAGACGGGGACCAGATGCCCACCCGTCCCAGCGTCGGCGTCATGGCAGCTCTCCACGATGCGTGCGAGCACCCTCACGGGTGGCAGTGTTCGATCTGGGTCGAACACTTCAACTGTACGATGGCGGTCGAACAGTTGGGAGATTGGTGAAAGTGGGGCTGAGGGGAGAATGGCGACGAAGTCGAGACGGGTACTCGGCCTGCGGCACACGGACCCGGGCGAGGTGAGCCTGCAGGAGGCGCTCGAGGCGCTGGCCGACCCGGTGCGCCGGTCGATCGTGCGGACGTTGGCGGGCGAGGCGGACTTCGCCCGTACCTGCGGCACCTTCGACCTGCCGGTGTCGAAGGCCACCGCCAGTCACCACTTCGCCGTTCTGCGCGCCACCGGCCTGCTCGAACAGGTCGACCAGGGTCCGCGTCGACTCAACCGGCTGCGCCGGGCCGAGTTCGACGCCCGCTTCCCGGGCCTGCTCGCCCTGGTTCTCGCCGAGGGCGAGCCGGCCGCCACGCACTGAGGGCCGCCTGTCCGGGTCGGTGTAGGACAGGCCGGGCTCCGGTTGCCGCCAGGAGGTGCGCACTCCCGACAACCGGGTCGTTGCGAACGCGACTGGCCGAGACTGAGCCAGTCCGTGCTCATAATCGCCGCTTCCAGGCGCGTGCCAGGCGGCCGACCCCGGCGTCGGGCGGAGTCACGGCCCGACGCCCAACCGGCTGACTCGCACCTCGCTCGGGCGGTGAGGGTGGGCCCGCCGCTACTTCTTCAGGACCGCCACGCCGAGTGGATTGCCGCCGACGGGGACCGTCGCGACGACGGCGCCGCGCTTCAGGTCGATCACCGAGACGTCACCTGACCAGAAGTTACTGGTGTAGGCACGGGGCTGGCGATGGTCGTCGTCCAACGCCACGGTGTTGGGGGAGTCACCGACGGGAATCTCGGCAATGACCGTGTTTGTCCTCAGGTCGAGCACCGTGACGTTGTTGCTCAGCTGCTCGGGAATATAGGCGCGCGGCGCGCGCGGATTGTCGTCGATAGCGAGGAACGACGGCCCGATGTCCTCCGCTGGGAGGGTGATCGTGGCGACCACCTTGTTGCTGGTCGCGTCGATCACCGACACGGTGTTGTCGAAAAGGTTGGTGACATAGACACGCGGGTGGACGGGACGGTCGAGGACGGCGACACCGTACGGTCCTGCGCCGGCGGGGATGGTCGCGACGACCTTGTTGGTGACGACGTCGATCGCTGACACGGTGTTGTCGTCGGTGTTGGCGACATAGACCCGGGGCCGGGGCAGGCTGTCGGCGACCGCCACACCGTACGGTCCTGCGCCGACGGGAATGGTCGCGACGACCTCGTTCGTCGTGAGATCGATCGCCGAGACGATGTTCGCGGAGACGCCGGTGACGTAGGCGCGCGGTCGCGACATCCTGTCGGTGACCGCCACCTTGACCGCTCCCGCATCCTGTCCTGGCAGCAGCGGGACGCCGCCGACCGTCCTGTTGTCCCGGGGGTCGATCACTGTGAGACCGTCAATATAGTCCTCTGTCCCGAAGCCGTTTGTCCCGGCGACGTAGACACGCCCGCCGAGCTTTTTGGTCGCCGCTATGCCCTCCGGGTCGTCGTGAGGAATCGTGGCGACGAGGTTGTTGCTCCGCGCGTCGATGACCGAAACGTTGGAGGCGCCCCAGTTGGCGACATAGACCCGCGTCGAACCGACCCCTCCTCCCTCCGGGCGGGGCAGCGCGATACCAGCCTGGCCTGGTATCGCGGCTTCCATCGGACGGGGAAACACCTTCACCGCCGGACCGGGCCTCGCGGCTTCCGCCCGGCTCGGCACCCCGGCCAGGACAAGGGTCGCGACGACAGCCTGCACCCCCAGCGCGAGGAGCCGCTTTCTCCGGGAGCTGTCGCTTCTGCCAGTCAATCTCCTCAGGTCACGTCTTCGAGTCGACACCGCTTCCTCCGGTATTGATGACGACCCTGCCGCGCGGCGCACGCCGTCGACAGAGGATTACTGGAAGTAGTCGACGCGAATCTAGTGAGATTGCAAAGAGTTTGCCTTTTTTGCCTGATTTGGCGCTGCTTTCTCGGCGCGCCGTTTCGACCTCGCCGCCGACGCCTGGAACGCGCTGGCCGAGAGATGGGCGGCTTGAGATCGTTCCCGCGCCGACACCGATGACGCTGGTGGGCGAGGGCGACGGTGTGGCCGCCGTCGCCGAGACGGAAATGCCGGTGCTGACGGGCCGCCCTGGTACGTGCCGCGCTGGAACGAACCCGGCGATGAACCGGCGCCGCCCCGAGGGGGCGGATCAGGCCGATGCCTCGGCGCGACGCCGCCGCGGTCGGACCGGGTCCGGCGTGAACACCAGCAGGAAGGAGTAGTAGAAGCTCTCCTCGCCGATCGTCTTCTGCTCCGCCACCCGGAGGCCGGCCGTGCCGGCCCGGCGCATCACCTCGAACGGATCCACCGGCGTTATGCGTAACGCCACGACGGCACCGTCCACCCAGACCTTGTAAAGCGGGTTGTCCCGGGTGTATCCGGGGTTGATGTCGGTGACGATCAGTGACCCGCCCGGCCGGAGCAGCCTTCTGAGCGCGCCGAAGTCGGGCGGCTCCGGCATCGAGGACAGCACCAGGGACAGCATGATGACGTCGTAGGAATGGGCCTCGAGCTGACCGAGTGCGCGGTTCATGTCGTCGACCACGACCTCGGAGCCGCGCCCGAGCGGATGACCCCAGAGATTCCGGCGGAATTCGGCCGCCATCGCCGGGCAGTTGTCGACGTACGTCCAGTTCATCGTCGTGTCATTGAAGAAATGGATCGCGATGACCTTGCCCGTGCCGCCGCCGAGGTCGAGCACCTTGAGGCCGGGCCGCTGGTCGCGGATGGCCTGCAACTGCGCGACGGTCGCGAGATGTGTCGACACCAGGTTCCCGGAGTTGCGCAGGTCGTAGTTCGATGCGATTTCCTGGTAGAAGTCGCGGGACTGGTCCACTCCATACTCGCGCTGGGGCGCCGCGGCACCGCCGGTGGTACCGCCGCGGCCGCCCAGCCAGCCTGAACGCGACCTCCGGGACGCGAACGGGGTCAGCCGGCGCCCGATCTGCGGCGGCCAGAACGAAATCGAGCGCCCCTGCCAGAACGCCGCCACGAACAGGAACGCCGCGAACACACCGACGGTCGCGGCGGCCCAGGGCGCTGCCGGGCCGAACACCTCGAACACGTTCGATACGTCCATAGTCACCCCGTGGTCGCGGTTGTCGGATCAGAATGGCCTGTCCGTGCGTTCCCGCCGGCTCGCCGGAGGGATCCTGGAACCGAGCATCAGATACAGCACCCCCGGTGGTGAGGGTGGAGTGTCCCGGGAGAGAAGGACATCTGACATGGACGCGACACGCTGGGTGCCCGACGCCGGAATTCAGGCGCTGGTGGCCGGCGCCGGCGAGCTGATGTCCGGGCTGTGCGGCGACCTGCTTGCCGCGGGATACGAGGCGAGGTCGGCCCCCACCGGCGCGGCCGCGCTCACGACACTCGGCGAGGCGCCCTACGACCTGATCTTCATCGATGGGGGACTGCCGGACTGCGCCGACCTGTGCCGCCAGATCCGGGCCCGGCCTCAGCACACCGACCTGTACATCACCCTCGTGGTGCCGGCCGGCGAACAGACCCTGCCCGACGGCGTGGACGACTACCTGATCAGCCCGTTCGACCGGCTCCAACTGCTGGCCCGGGCGTCTGCCGGCGTGCGCAGCGCCCAACTCCACCGCAACGAGACCCGCCTGCGGACGCTGCTCACGAACGCCCCGGGCGCCATCTACCGCTGCGCCAACGACCTCAGTTGGACGATGGAGCTGATCAGCGACGACATCGAGCGCATCTCCGGGTATCCGGCCACCGATTTCGTCGACAGCGCGGTGCGCAGTTTCGCCAGCGTCATCCACCCCGACGACCGGGAGATGGTGGAGCGCGCCGTTACCGAGGGAACCCGGCAGGGCAGGGCGTTCGTGCTCGAATACCGCATCGTCCGGGCCGACGGAACCGTCGCCTGGGTCCGCGAGCGCGGCCAGGAAGTGCACAGCGGCAACGGCCGGAGCTGGTTGGACGGGGTGATCTTCGACATCACCGAGTGGAAGCTGACCGAGGATCAGTTGGAGCAGTCGCGCCGCCAGCTCGCCGTGGCCGACGAACGCCAACGTATCGCCCGAGAACTGCACGACGGGGTGATCCAGTCACTGTCCGGGGTCCTGCTGACGCTCCAGGCGGCCGAGACACTGGCCGACCAGCCTGACGCGACCCGCGCCCGCCTGGCCGACAGCGTCGACCGCATCGACATCGCGATCCAGGAAATCCGGGATTACGTCTTCAACCTGCGCCCGGGGCTGCCGCCCGACCGGCACCTCTACGACGAGCTCCAGGCCCTGGCGGAGAGCTTCCAGCGTGATACGGGGATTGTCGTCGCCGTCGACCGCGATCCGACGGTCACAGCCGAGCTTGCCCCGCAGGCCGGCGACATCCTTCAGATCGCCCGGGAGGCGCTGTCCAACGTCCGCCGGCACGCGCAGGCCACGACCTGCCGGCTGAGCCTCATCCGGGCGACGGGCACGGCGGTGCTTGAGATCGACGACGACGGGCGCGGATTCGACCTGGCCGCGGCGGCCGGGCGGGGCCAGGGGCTGCGGAACCTCAGCGAGCGGTCGGCGAACCTGCGCGGCCGGCTCGACATCGAGTCCGGTGCGGAGGGCAGCACGGTGACGGTGCGGATACCACTTCCGCCGGGATGAGTGAGCCGTCCGCCTACCGGGTGCCCCGGCGGGCCAGGAAAGCCGCCGCCTCGCCCCGCCGGGAAAGGCCGAGCTTCTGAAGAATGACCGACACGTAATTGCGGGCGGTCTTCTCGGCCAGATTCAGATGGAGGCCGATCTCCCGGTTGGTCCGGCCGGCCGTCACGAGCGCCAGGATGCGCCTTTCCTGGGCCGACAGCCGGCTTAGCCGCTCGTCGGCTCCCGACGGTTCGCGGGCCGCCCCGAGCCGGATCTGTTCCAGCAGTACCCCGGTGACCGTCTTGTCGACCACGTGCTGGCCGTCGCCGACCGCCCGGACCGCCGAGACCAACTCATCGCGCCGGATCTGTTTCAACACGTAGCCGCTCGCGCCGGCCTGGATCGACGAGATGAGCGCCTGCTCGTCGGGGAACGATGTCAGCATCAGGACCCGGACGTCGGGAAACCGGGTCCGGACGGTCCTGGTCGCCTCGATGCCGCTGCTGTCGTCCAGCCGGATGTCCATCACGACCACATCCGGACGGTGGTCGCGGACCACCTCGACAGCGGTTGAGGCGGAGGTGGCTTCGGCGACCACGACGATGTCCGGGTGGGCTTCCAGCATGGTACGGACGCCCTGACGGACGATTTCATGGTCGTCCACGAGGATCACACGCAGACGGTCGACCACGACGACATGATCGCATGACCTCGGCCGTCTGTGGCCTTTTACCAAAGCCAAGCTCTGAATGTCAACGGCTGCGCGTGGCCGAGTGATCAGATCCGGGCCGCGCCGGCCCCTGGATGGGCACCGGAGGTCGGGGCGCGGTGATGCGCGTGTTACGTCGGCCTGATCATCCGCGTCAGGGTCGTGACGGTGGATGGCGAGACAAGGGCGATCATGACTGGACAGGACTGGCTGGCCGCGCGGTTCGACGAACATCGGGCGCATCTGCGCTCGGTCGCGTATCGGATGCTCGGCTCGTTGCACGAGGCGGACGACGCGGTGCAGGAGTCCTGGTTGCGGTTCAGCTCGGCCGACACCAGCGACGTGGCGAACCTGCGCGGTTGGCTGACCACGGTCACCGGCCGGGTCTGCCTGGACATGCTGCGGTCGCGCGGCACGCGGCGAGAACGGTCGTTGGACGTCCACGTGCCGGACCCGATCGTGAGCCCGGCCGACGGCGTCGACCCTGAGCGGGAGGCGCTGCTCGCGGAGTCGGTGGGGCTCGCGCTGCACGTGGTCCTGGGGACTCTCACCCCTGCTGAGCGGCTGGCCTTCGTGCTGCATGACATGTTCGCGGTGCCGTTCGACGACATCGCGGCGATGCTCGGCAGGTCGACGGCGGCGACCAAGCAGTTGGCGAGCCGGGCCCGGGGGCGGATCCGGGCCGGCGGGCCGCTGCCGGAGGCGGACCTGGCCCAGCAGCACGAAGCGGTCCGCGCGTTCTTCGAAGCGGCCCGTGGAGGTGACTTCGACGCGCTCGTCGCGCTCCTCGCGCCGGATGTCGAGATGCGTTCGGACGGCGGCGCCGCGCGTCCGCGGGCCTCTGCGGTGCTCCGGGGAGCGGCGTCGGTCGCCGGCCGGGCGCTGATGTTCGCCCGGCCGGACGCCGAGGTTCACCCGGCCCTGGTCAACGGGGCCGCTGGCGTGGTCGTCACCGTGGGCGGTCGGGCAGTCTCGATCATGGGATTCACGGTCCGGGACCGGCTGATCGTCGCGGTCGATGTGCTCGCCGACGTCGACCGGTTGGGGCGGTTCGAGTTGTCCGCCTTCGAGCGCTGACGGCAGGGCGGCCCGAGCGGGGGCCGGGCCGCCCCGCTGTTCCTCAGCCCCAGTTGGCGCCTGCCGGTTCCTTGATCGTGGTGTTGATCCGGTTGAAGAAGTTCGTGGTCGCGATCATCAGAATGATCGCCGCGAGCTGCTTGTCGTCGTAGTGCCCGCGGGCCTCGTCCCAGAGCTCGTCGGTGACCTGACCGGGCCGGTCGCTGAGTCGGGTGGCCGCCTCGGTGAGGGCGAGGGCGGCCCGTTCGGCGTCGTCGAAAAGCGGAGACTCGTACCACGCCGCCACGGCGAGCAGGCGGTCCGCGCTCTCGCCGGCCTTCGTGGCTCCGGTCACCCCGGCGTGCACGCACGCGCTGCAGCCGTTGATCTGGCTGGCTCGCAGGTGCACCAGCTCCAGCGTCCGCTGTGCCACGCCGCCCGTGCTCATCGCCTTGTAGAGGCCCTGGATCGCCTCCATCGCGTGCGGGAGCACCATCGCCGGGTTGGCCATCCGTGATTGCATCGTCAACTCTCCTCCTGGGGCGTCCGCCCACTCGACTGACGAGTCACGGCTATGACGGATCGGAGCGACGGAAGGTAACGCGCACGGGGCCTCTGTCGCGGGACTGTGGACTCGTGTCCGTGGCGACCACCGCGCAGGCGCACAGACCTCCGAGCACGGAAGGTGGACGGCGGATGGTGACAGTGGCGATCGTGAGTCCCGGCGCGATGGGCTCGGCGCTGGGGCGCGGCTACGTCGAGGGCGGGGGCAGGGTCATAGCCCGCGTGGCGGGCCGATCAGAGCGGACCCGCGCGCTCGCCCACGGACTGGAACTGGCCGACTCCCCGGAGGAGGCGGTTGGCGCGGCGGACATCGTTCTGTCGGTGGTTCCGCCCGGCGAGGCGCTCGCGGTGGCCGGGATGATCCGACGGTCGGCTGCCGCAGCGGGCGTCTCGCCGCTGGTCGCGGATCTCAACGGCGGGGTTGGGTCGTAGGCCGTCACCGCGCAGCCCGCAGGCCGTCGAGCATGACGGTGACGAGGTGGTCGTCGGCGCGGGCTCCCGGCCGGCAGACCATGAGGTTCAGCAGCCCGACGACATCGCGGGACGGGATGTCCGGGCGCAGCGTCCGCTCCCGCTGGGCCTGTTCCACGATGGCTGCGAGCAGGGCGTCGGCCTCGGCCGTCAGGCTGGCCACCGTCGGTGCGGTGGCCACCCCCTCGGCCAGCGTCTTGACCAGGGCCAGCGGCAGCTTGGTGCAGTGCTCGATGATGCGCAGCAGGACCTGCCAGCGGGGGAGGTCCCGTGCCGCCTCGGCGCGGCCGAACGCGAGGAAGCGCTCGAGGGTGTCGGCCGCGATGGTCTCCAGCAGGGCCGCCCGATCGGGGAAGTGCCGGTAGAGCGTCCCCACTCCGAGCCCGGCCGCGCTTGCGATCTCCTCCATGGAGACAGCCGCGCCACGCTCGGTGAACAGCTCGCGTGCGGCGGCGGAGATCAGCTCGCGGTTGCGTCGGGCGTCGGATCGCACAGCCTGGCTCCCCCCGGAATCTGAGCCCTCAGATTACTGTCCAAGGGGAAGCGGAACATCCGATTCATCTTGGAGGCATCGATGCGGTTGGGTGTTTACGTGGGCGGGGCCGGCTCCACCCTGGAGGAGATGATCGGGCAGGCGTGCGCGGCCGCCGACGCCGGCCTCGACAGCGCCTTCTTCAGCCAGATCACCGCGTGGGACGCGCTCACCGTCGCCGCGCTCGCGGGGCAGCGGGTGCCGGGCATCGAGCTCGGCACCGCCGTCGTGCAGACCTACCCCCGCCACCCGCTCGTGCTCGCCGGGCAGGCGCTCACCGCCCAGGTGGCAACGGGTCACCGGGTCACCCTCGGGGTCGGGCCTAGCCACCGGCACTTCATCGAGGGCGCCTTCGGCCACTCCTACGACCAGCCGGCGCGGCACACCCGGGAGTACCTGTCCGCCCTGCGTCCGCTGCTGCGCGGGGAGCACGTCGAGCACCGTGGATCCTTCCTGACCGTGGCGGGACAGGTCGAGGTGCCCGGTGCCACCGCCGTCCCGGTCCTGCTGGCCGCGCTCGGGCCGGTCATGCTGCGCGTCGCCGGCGAGCTGGCCGACGGGACGGTGACGGTGTGGGCCGGTCCCGAGGCCATCGCCGGGCATGTCGTGCCGACGATCACCCGTGCCGCCGCGGCGGCGGGCCGGCCCGCCCCGCGGATCGTGGCCGCCGTCCCGATCAGCGTCACCGCCGATCCGGAGGGGGTGCGGCAGGCGGTCGAGGCGCACGTGGGCTTCGCCGCCAGCTTCCCGGCCTACCGCACGATCCTGGCGCGGGACGGCAGGGCGGCTGTGCGGGAGACGGTCGTCGCCGGAGACGAGGCGACCGTCGCGTCGTCGATCCGGCAGTTCGCCGACGCCGGGGTGACCGATCTGCTGGCCAGCCTCGTCGGCAGCGACGAAGATCGACGGCGGACCCTGCGGTGGCTCGGGTCGCGGCGTCGGGCCGACTGGAATTAGCTGAACGACCAGGCGGGATCGGCGCCTTCGTCGCCACCGGCCTGGTCGGCGGATTCGTGCCGGTGGTGGCCACCCAGATGTTGTGGGGGCTGTCCTGGACGTTCGCCAGCGGCGCGGACGTGGCCTGGATCAGCCCGGACGTCCGACGGTTCCTGCCGAGGGCGCGTTCTGGACGGCCTCCGGTCGGGGATGCGCCTACCGGTCAGCCGGCCCCCGGCTGACCGGTGGACGGCTCGCCGCGTGGGTCGGGGACGCCGACGGGGTTGGGCCAGAGCAGGAGGGGGGCGGTGGCCTGGGCGATCGGGGCCAGCAGGGCTGCGGTGCGCCGGGCGGCGTCCGGGCCGAGCGTGTCCCAGGGGGAGCGCGCGAGTCGGTCCGTCGTCGCCTCCAGTTCGCGGGCCGCGCGGAGGGCCGCGTCGGTCGGCGTGCCGGTGGGGTCCAGCCATCCGCGGGCGCGCAGCCGGTCGGCGGCGGCGTCCCACTCCTCGTCCGTCCAGCCGCGGATCCGCTGGTAGAAGGCACGGTCGGCGCCGCCCCTGCTGACCCGCCACACGAGGCTCTCCGGGCCGTCCAGGCCCGCGGTGACGAGGGCGGCGACGTGCCCGTCGCCGCGGTGCTCCCGGAGCACGGTGGCGGCGTGCCAGATGATCTCCAGTGGGTCCTCGGGCCAGGGCAGCGCGGCGTTCGCCGCGCCCAGCACCCGTCCGGCGACCGGGACACGCTCCGCCGCCGCGCGCAGCAGCCCGGCGAGCTCCGCGAGTCCGGCCTGGTCGATCTCGGCGACCAGCGGGCCGAGTACCGCCGTGGCCGCGCTGAGCCGGACGGCCAGGGCCTTCTCCGGTGAGATGCGGGTCCAGACGTCCGGCAGCGCCCTGGCCACCATGGCCGGCGCGAAGCCGAAGAAGCTCCCGACCACCGGCCCTGGTCCGACCGGCCCGAGCGGGGCGACCCGGCCGGCGAAGTACGCGCGCCAGTACCCGCGCAGCCCGGCGTCCTGCCACGCTTGAAGGCAGCCCGGCGCGAAATAGGTGACGGCGTGCACCGGTTCGAACAGCCGCCACATCTCCTGGGCCACGTTCTCTTCGGCCATGACCCCACCTAATTGCGACCGTCCCCCCGGGTCAAGCTCTGAATGCCGACGGCTGTACCTGGCCGGGTGGACAGCACTTCGCCCGGAGAGCACTGTTCCTGGAGAGCACCGTGCCCCGCTCCGCGCGGTCAGGAACGGCTGAAGGTACGGCGGTAGTCGCTGGGCGACACCCCGCGACGTAGGACGAACTGTTCACGCAGGACGGCCGCGCTGCGGTAGCCGACCCTATCCGCGATCTGCTCGATGGACAGGTCGGATGTCTCCAGCAGTTCCTCGGCGAGGGACAGGCGCTGGCTGCGCAGCCACGCGTGGGGGACGTCCCGGTGGCCAGCCTGAAGTGGCGGGTGAAGGAGCGCCGGCTCATGAGGGCCCGGGCTGCCAGCAGGTCGACGGAGATGCGATCGCCCAGGTGCGCCCGAGCCCATGCCAGGACGGCGGCCAGCCGGCCGTCGTCGTCCGTGGGCACCGGAGCGCTGACGTACTGGGCCTGCCCCCCGTCGCGGTGCGGTGGGATCACCAGGCCGCGGGCGATCCTGTTCGCCAGCCCGGCGCACAGGTCATCGTGGGTGATCTGGACGACCGCGGGTCGCTGGACGCCGCCGCCGAAGGCGCCCACGGGGTGTTCAGCGTGCAACAGGGCGCACTGGGCACACCACCGGTTCCCTTCGAGGACGGGGCCGGAACGTGGCGGACGCGGCGGCGGCCGCCCGGGTGCCGCACCTGGTGTACGCCTCGGTCGCCGGTGTCGAGCGCGGCGGCGGTGGCCGTGCCTTCGCGAGCAAGCGGGCGATCGAGGAGCACATCCGTCGGATCGACATTCCGGCGACGATCCTGCGCCCGGCCTCGTTCATGGAGAACTACGCGGACCCGGCGTTCGGAGTGCAGACCGGCACGCTGGCCACGCCGTTCGCGCCGGACATCCCCGAGCAGCTGATCGCCCTCGACGACATCGGCGCCTTCGTCGCGCTCGCCTTCACCGATCCGGTGCGCTATCTGGGGCGGGCGGGCGGGCGGGCGGTCGCGATCGCCGGCGACGCGCTCCGGCCGGGCCGGACGGCCGAGGCGCTCAGCCGCGCCACCGGCCGCGAGATTCGCTACGTGCACGTCCCGGTCGACGCCGTCCGGACCCAGAGTGCGGACGGCGCGGACGTGGCGGGCTTCCTGAACGGTCACGGCGGGTACGGCGTCGACATCGCCGCCGCCCGCGCACTGCATCCGGGGCTGATGAACTTCGAGACCTGGCTGTCCGGTCAGGGCCGGGACAAGCTCGCCAAGTTGTTCGCGGGTGGGAACCGACCCGGCTGAGCGCCGACTCTCTCCGGCGCTTGACCTTCACGTGGGCGTCAGGGTTCAGCGTCCGGCGGCATGACCGGCCTTTCGCGTCCTGGCAGTCCGTCAGACAGCCCCACAGGCAACCCCGGAAGCAACCCCGGAGGCAGCCCCGCAAGCCTCGCCGGGGGCGGCAGTGGCTGGCAGGTGCACCTCGCCTTCGACAACACCGGCGGCGCGCGGCTCGAGGCGGCGATCGAGGTGATGAATCCGCACGGCCGGATCGCGCTGTGCGGGGCTCTGCCGGCGAAGAACGGTGGCACAGCGCAGAACGGCGGCACCGGCGCGGCCGGGGCCGTCGAACCTGACCCTGGCCATCGGTAAGCGGCTCACGATGCGGGGTTTCCTCACGAGTGATTATCTCGACCGCACGAAGCAGGCCCACACCGAAGTCGCCGGATGGCTCCGTGACGGCAGCCTGACCCTTGACCAGACGATTGTCGACGGGCTGGAGAACGCCCCACAGGCCTTCATCGCTTCAGGCACGGCCGGTGGAGGTATGTCCGGTGGAGGGGCGCCCGACGGGCTGGTCGAGGACCGCGGCGACCTGACCTCGCCGCGAAGGACACTGCAGGTCGCGGCCTCGGCATTCGTGGTGCGGGAGGCGCCGGGCAAGCCGTCCACGCCTTGACTTGCGTAGTGAGTATGTGCTTACTTTTGACTTGGCGTCGCGGCCCCACAGAGGTGAGTTCCGGCGGGAGGAGGATCGCCGAGCGCGCGGCCGAGTTCCTCCGCCTGGTGCGGGCGAGGTCCGCACCATCCTGTCCGTTCCGGTGTCCAGTTTTCGCGCGCCGCGAGGCGTGGGTGGGCGACGTACTGAGTGGGGAGCCTTCTCGTGAGTATCCAGCAACCCGAAACTCGTCCGGATCTCGGTTACCCGCTGATCGACGCCGACAATCACTACTATGAGCCGTACGACTGTTTTACCCGCCTGATCGAACCGGCCTTCGCTGACCGCGCCATCAACGTGCGGGTCGACGCCAGGGGCCGCGGCAAGCTCTACTTCGGCGACCGGCAGTTCCGTTTCATGCGGGTGATCCAGACCGACTACATCGGCGCGCCGGGATCGCTGCGCCAGATGCTGGACGACCCCGACAGCAAGGACGGCTTCGTCCACCGCGAGATCATCCGCGGCTGGGACCACCCCGACATGATGCAGCGCGACGCGCGCATAGCGAAGATGGACGAGCAGGGCGTCCAGGCGGGCCTGATGCTCGGCACGGCGATGCTGCAGGCCGAGAACGAGCTGCACGACGACGTCCCCGCGCTCTACGCGAACATCCGCGCCTACAACCGCTGGCTGGACGAGGAGTGGGGCTTCAACCGGGACGACCGGATCATCACCGCGCCGATGATCTCCCTGGTGGACGCCGAGCTGGCCACCGCCGAGATCGAGCGGGTCATCGCCGCCGGCGCCCGCGCCGTCGTCATGAAGCCCGGTCCGCTGTGGGGCCGATCCCCGGCCGACCCCGTGTACGACGGGTTCTGGTCGCGGTTGCAGGAGGCGGACGTCAAGCTCGTCTTCCACAGCACCGACCCGCGCTACCTGGCCACGCTCGGCGTGCAGTTCGGCGAGTCGCCGACGCCGCCCCTGCAGGGCCAGACGCCGTTCCAGTGGTACCTCGTCTCCGGCAGGCCGGTCGCCGACACACTCGCGTCCTACGTCCTGAACAACCTGTTCGGACGGTTCCCGCGGCTGACCGTCGTCGCGCTCGAGTGTGGCGTCAACTGGGTCGTCCCGCTGCTGCACGACGTCGACCACGCCGCGCACATGGGCCGTAAGGGGCACTGGCCGGGCGGTGAGGTGGTCGGCCGGCCGAGCGAGATCCTCCTGGAGCACCTCTACGTCTCGCCGTTCTACGAGGAGGACGTGGTCGGCCTGGTCAGGGCGATCGGCCCGGAGCGTGTGCTCTTCGGGTCCGACTACCCGCACCCGGAGGGGGTCCTGTGGCCGGTGGAGTTCGCGGCCAAGCTGGACGGCCTCGACGAGCGTTCGGTGCGCATGATCATGCGCGGTAACGCCGCGCGCCTGCTCGGCATCGAGGACTGATCCCGGCCGGCGCGAAACCCGGCCGGCGCGAAACCCGACCGGGGTGCAGTCCGGCCGGTACACAGTCCGTCTGGCATGCAGTCCGTCCGGGGTGCAGTCCGTCCGGGGTGCAACCCGTCCGGAATGAGAAGGGAGCGAGCGGAAACGGTGACCGAAGCTGTCAACCGGCCGGCCGGCATGCCCGACCCTGTCGTGGCCCCGGTCAACGAGGGGATGTGGCGGGCGGCCGCGGCCGGGCGCCTCGACGTCCAGCGGTGTGCGTCCTGCGGCGCGCACCGCTACCCGCCCACCGACGGCTGCTACCGCTGCAGCTCACCGGAGTGGGAGTGGTCGACGGTGCCCGGCACCGGCACCGTGTACTCCTACATCTGGGTGCCCGACCGGACGCGGGCGGCCGAGCCGCGACCGGCCGTCTACAACGTCGCCGTCGTCACGCTGGACGGCACCGAGGGAGATCCCGTGCGGATCCTCAGCAACGTCGTCGACGCCTGGACCCAGGACGACCTCCAGGTCGGGCAGCGGGTCGGGCTCGCGCCGGTGACCTTCGGCGACGGCCTGGCCCTGCCCTGCTTCCGGACGCTGGCATGAGCGGCGGGTTCATCCGGGACGCCGCGTGCATCGTCGGGATCGGTCACTCACAGTACGGAACCCGCGGCTCGCTGGCGGCGCTCGGCCTGACCCGCATCGCCTTCGACGCCGTCCACGACGCCTGCGCCGACGCCGGGCTCGACGTCAGGGACATCGACGGGTTCGCCGGCTACTGCGACGACCCGACCCTGCCCGCCGACCTGGCCGTAGCGCTCGGCACCCGGGAGCTGCGGTACGCCGGCATGACCTGGGGCGGTCGCGGCTCGGGGCTGCCCGGCGCGGTGGCGGGCGCCTACGCCGCGGTCGCCACCGGACTGGCCGACCACGTCGTGGTCGTGCGCTCGATCATCCAGCAGGCGCGGCTGGGGCAGTCGGTGGCCGCCGGTGTGCAGCCGGGGCAGGCGATTGGGCTGTCGGCGTCCTACACCTCGCCGTTCGGCATGGCGCTGCCGGCCGCGATCTACGCGATGAAGGCCCGCCGGCACATGACGCTGCACGGCACGACGACCGAGCAGTTCGCGCAGGTCGCCATCAACGCCCGGCGCAACGCGGCGAACAACCCCGACGCGCGTTTCCGCACGGAGATCACCGTCGAGGATCACCACGCCTCCCGGCTGATCTGTGACCCGCTGCGGCTGCTGGACTGCTGCATGGAGTCCGACGGCGCCGCCGCCGTGATCGTCACGACGCCCGAGCGTGCCCGGGACCTGCGCCAGCCACCCGTGCGCCTCCGCGCGGTCGCGGCGACCGGCGAGTACAAGTGGGCCACCGCGTCGTTCAACACCGTCGACGAGGATTTCGTCAGCACCGGGCACCGCCGAGCCGCCCGCGATCTCTACCAGCGGGCGGGTCTGGGCCCCGAGGACGTCGACGTCGCACTGATCTACGACGGGTTCACGCCGTCGGTGATCATGAGCCTCGAGGATTTCGGCTTCTGCGGTATCGGCGAGGGCGGCCCGTTCGTCGAAGGGGGCGCCATCCGGCGGGAGGGCAGCATTCCCGTCAACACCCACGGCGGGAATCTCGCCGAGGTCTATCTGCAGGGCATCACCCACCTGCTCGAAGGCGTCCGGCAACTGCGCGGGACGGCCGTCAACCAGGTGGCCGGCGCCGACGTCGCCCTCTACGCTTCCGGGGTCGGCGCCTCGCCGGGCGGCGGGGTGCTGCTCCGCCGCTGGTGAGCGGCGCCCATCCGGAAGGAGAATCATGAGCTTGTTGGAGAAGTACGGACCCTGGGCTCTGGTGGTCGGCGGCTCGGAGGGAATCGGCGAAGGCTATGCCCGCAAGCTCGCTGCCCAGGGATTCAATCTGGTTCTCACGGCGCGCAAGCCGGGCCCGCTGAACGCCCTCGCCGACGACCTGCGTGAAGCCGGTACGGAGGTACGGGTCTTATCCGTCGACCTGAGCCGGCCGGACGCCCTCGAGCAGACGCGGACCGTGACCGACGACATCGAGATCGGCCTGCTCATCTACAACGCCGGGGCCAACAGCGTCCGCGGGGACCTCGTCGAGCTGGATCCGGAGGTCTACCGGGCGGTCATCGCCGTCAACGTCCTCGGCCAGACCGAGTTCGCCCGGCACTACGGCGGCCTCATGCGCGGGCGGAAGCGCGGGGGAATCATCCTGTCCGGATCGAGCGCCGGTTACATGGGCGCGCCGTCGCTCGCCGCCTACTGCGGCTCGAAGGCCTTCAGTCGCATCTTCAGCGAGGCGCTGTGGATTGAGTGCGAGAAGTACGGAGTCGATGTGCTCCACTTCTGCGTCGGCTTCACGGCCACTCCCGCGATGGCCCGGCTGGGGTACCCACTGGACGCCGCTCAGCCCGCCGACGAGGCCGCGCAGGAGGCCCTGGACAATCTCGCGAACGGCCCGGTGTGGATCGCCGGCGGGCAGCGGTCCGTCGAGAACGCGATCAACCGGTCCAGAGTCGACGACCGAGCCGAAGCCGTTCGGACCTTCGCCACCCCGGGAAGATTCTAGGAAGGGAAGCCTCTAGGAAGAACTGACGGAGCCTGGGTGCGAGACGGTGCCGTGACCGCGGAGAAGCAGGTCGTCGTGGTGCCGGCGGGCGGCCAGGAGGTCGTCGAGGTTGTCCCGGGCCCAGCTCCGGGCCGCGTCGACCAGTTGCAGCAGCGACCGGCCGAGGGCGGTCAGCCGGTACTCGACCCGGGGCGGGTTCTCGTCGAAGGCGTTTCTGCTCACCAGGCCGTCGCGTTCCATCGCGCGGAGGGTTTCGGTCAGGACCTTCGCGCTCACCGAGCCGAGGATCTGCCTGAGCTCGGTGAACCGCCGCGGCCGCGCCTCGAGACACAGGACGACCATCGCGGTCCACTTGTCGCCGATCCGCACCGGGAATGCGCTCATCGGGCAGGCCGGATCGAACGTCGGGGCTTCGGCCGCGTTCTCCATTCGGCCAAGGGTAGCCGGTCACGTTGCGGTAACCGGCCCATCGTCCCCTAGTTTCTCCACCATGACAGGAACACAGCCCGCCGGGACGGGACCCCGGCCACCTGCTCAACTGCGCGCTGCCGTGCTCGGTGCCGGTGGCCGAGCCGGACGAGCCGTCAGCCGGGAGCTCGTCATCCGGGGACATCGAGTGACCGGGGTGGTGCGGGACATCCGTCGACACTCCTCACTCGGAGACCTCGGGGTCGACGTGGCAGAGGCGGATGCCACCCGCGGCGCCGACCTCGTCGAGATTCTGCGCGAGGCCGATGTCGTCATAGTCGCCGTGACGCCCTTTTCGGCGCCGCCGCCTTCGTTCGACGATTTTGACGAGGCATTTTACGAACATGTCGTGGCCGGGGTCGTCGGCGCCGCGCGGGGGTCGCCGGCGACCCGGCTGATCACGGTCGGGCTGTTCGCCACGCTGACCATGGCCGACGGGAGCACGGTCATGGACGACCCGGCGGTCTTCCCGCCACGGCTTCTGCCGTTCGCACGGGCCCACGCCCGCGAGCTGCCCGCGCTACGCCGCCTCGCGTCGGCGCACGACTGGTTGGTCGTCACCCCACCCGCGGGGCTGCGGGCCGATGGCGTCGATGACACGGCGGGCTACGCGCTCGTCGAACCGCCCGTCGACCACCGCGTGTTCGAAGGGGTGCTCGGGTACGGCCAGCTGGCGCGGGCCGTGGCGGATCAGTCCGAGACCCCGACCCTGCACCGGACCCAGGTGGCCGTTCTGCCCGCGCCGAGCACAGCCGTGGACGAGGCGGGCACCGGAATCGGGTGACCGCGGGCCGTGGCGCGAACGGGCGGCCGCCGGACGCCGGGACGGTGGGATGCCACCGCCCCGGCGTACCCGGATCAGGACCTCGTGTACGGCCCCGTCCAGAGTTCCTTGTAGCGCTGTGCGGCCGCCTGGTGGTAGTCGTAGCCGCATTCCTTGTCGTGCAGGGTGAACTTGCAGCTGTAGGCCTTCGAGCCGTCGAAGTAGGACTCGTAGGCCAGCCCGGTCGGCGACGCGGCGGCGTTGGTGAACACCGTGCGCATCTGCGTGATGAACGCCGGGTCGGTCGAGCCCCAGTCCTGGTCGTTGACGCCCCACTCGGGCACTGCCAGCGGGACGCCCTTCTCGGCGACCCAGGCCGCCCAGGCGCCGATGCCCAGCGGTTCGCCGTGCGGCCCGCGCTTGTCCGGGTCGCGCAGCTGGCCGTTGTCACTGATCGCGTAGAAGTCCGGCCCCGCGGCGTCGACGTACTGCGCGCCCGGCCAGAACTCGGTGACGTCGACGTCCTGGTTGGAGCTCTCGGCGTTGGGGTTCCACACCAGCTTGAAGTCCGGCGAGATGGACTTCACCACGTCGTGCCAGCGGATCCAGCAGGCCTTGAACGCCTCGGCGTCGCCCGGCTGCACACTCCAGTGGTACCAGTTTCCGTTGAACTCCCAGCCGAGCCTGATGAAGGCGTTCTTGGACGGCCAGTACTCGACGAGCTTGTTCATGAGCGTCGAGATCTGGTCCTCGGTCGCGCAGTCCTTCACGTTCTGGTCGCCGGCGAACATCGGCTGGGCGAGGCTGAGCTCACCCGGCCAGGCGGCGTCGGTGAAATACTGCTTGACCGTGTAGAGACCGTTCATCGACCCCCAGGTCGTGACGCCGGTCGCCGGGTCCTTGGCGTCGTTCCAGGTCTCGGAGATCTGGACCGGCCAGCCGCGCCACGAGGCCCATTCATCGTGGTCGGCGTAGCCGGTACCGCTCAGTGCGGCCGCGGCGGGAGTCCCGCCGCCTCCGCCGGGCGCCGGGCTGGTGCCCGGCGTCGCCCCGGCGGTGGGAGTGGCACCCGCGGTGGGCGGCGTGCTCGGGCCGGGCGTGCCGGCGGGAGCGGTGCTGGTCGGGGCGGTGCTGGGCGGAACCGTGCTCGTCGGCGCGGCGGTGACCGAGGCGGTCGCGCTCGGTACCGGGCCGGCGCCGCCGCCCGAGCCCTGGGCCGGAAGGCAGGCGGACAGCCCCACCGCGGCGGCCGCGACAACGAGCGCGGCTCGCGCGGGCAGCACGGCCCTGTTTCTGGCCGCTGGTTTCGCCCGCCGGTTTTTCTTCACTGTTGACAGCATTGTCGATTCGTCTCCTCAGACGTTCGGGTATGTCCCCCTCCCCATCCCGTCTGCAATTAACGGCGCCGGTCGCCGGCTTCTCCAAGGCCATCTGTCCGGACGCAGGGCGACCGTAGGAAAACGGTCGTCGGGTTGTCAACGACCGGGAGTTGGGTAACGCCGTGACCGTTGCGGCGACAACATCGCGCGCCGTGTGGCACATCGGCGGCGCCGGCCGGAATTGTGGCCCCGTCGTTTTCGGGGTGGTGTCCGCGGTCGGCGGTCGGCGGGTCACGGGGCGTCCCGGACCGGCTGCGGGGAGCGGACATCCCCGGTGGCGCACGTGGTCCGGGGGTGCCCGTGCGGCGGTGCCCGACGGGCCGGGTGCGACGCCGGTTGATCTACCGGTCGGTAGCGATGCCACTGTTCGAACCGCCAGCGGTGTCAGGTTCGCGACCGGCACCTTCGGGTCATGTCTTTCGTCCCTTTCCTACCCTTGTGGCCCCTCTTGGTCTCTCCGGCTCTCGGTGCCGCGGCGCCTGGGTGGCCGTCGCCGCACCGGAGCGGCGGGCTGGGCGCCTTCGGTGGTCGCCACCGCACCGCGGTGGCGGGCCGGGTTCCACGGTCGGCGGCGGGCCGCGCGTGCGGCCGGCGGGCCCGGGTGCGGCGATCGCCCCGTTGCGATGGCCGGCGGGGTGGGCCGCCGTCGGCGAGAACACTGGGAGCCACGCGGCGGCTGGTGTCGCGGCCACGACAGGTCGCCGCGTGGCGCCGGGCGTCGAGGCGTTTCTCCGCCGCGGCCGGGGCCTCGAATGCGTGCCGTAACCCGGGCACGTCGCCCCGAATCGCCAAACGTATCCGGACTTTCCTTCTGTTTCGGCCGGACGTGTGCGACACGTGTGCGACGGTGACATTCCGCCGGCCATTGCCGTCGACACGCGCCAGGTGGGCGTCCTGGACACCGACCGCCTCGCCCTCATATTTTCGTCGCGCATACGGGTTCTACTTATCCGGGCGGTGGTTTACGGTCGAAACGTGATCCGGCGGCAGGCGCGAAATGTGTCCGTCAGGTGGCGATTCGAGTCGTTGTCGATCTCGCGGTCAGGTCGGAGGGACACCCGGCCACATGATGCGTGAACGATTTCGATCAACTTTCCGGAGAGTGATCCAGATGCCGTCGCGGGAGCGGCACGCACGAACCGACCCAACTACGCAAGGAGCTTCTTCATGAACAGAACAGCCATTCGTCGCGGCATGGCCATCGCGTTCGGCGGGGCCTTCATGGCCGGAATGGTCGCGGTCGGGCAGCCGGCCGGCGCGGCCACCGGCCCCGTCACCAGCCCGAAGGTCGACGCGCCCGCGCCGGCGAGCGTCTCGAGCGTCGGGGCGGCCTCGACCAAGGCCACCCGTAACAGCACCGGGGGTGTCGGTGCCGCGCACCTGGACGGCGCCTGCAACCTGTACAGCAACGGCGACGGCGACCTCTGCCTGTGGTACTACCAGAACTACTCGGGCAGCCACGCGGACTTCTTCTTCGCGGACAGCAACCTCAACAACAACAAGTTCAACTCGCCCGGTGCCGGCCAGGGCGCCTATGTGGGCAACAACTCGGAGTCCGTCTGGAACTACGACCGCCACCTGACCGCCCGGGTCTACACCGGCGTGAACTACACCGGTACCAACGGAACCATTGCCCCGAACAGCGGGGGAAACTTCACCAGCACGTTCCGCAACAACGTCGAGTCGTTCCAGTGGATCTGAGCCGGACCAACGGCTGATCCGTCCTGATTTCACCGCTCCCGCCGACGGGACGCTGTGCGGAGCCGGTCCCCGTCACCGGTGACGGGGACCGGCTCCGGGTCCGTCGGCCGGAGTCCGGTGGTGGAACGAGAGGAGACTCGATGCCCCCCAGGGCGGGCCGCCACCGGTGCCCTGCTCCCCGCGGGTGGCTCGATGCCCGGTGGCCGCGGCGCGCCGCGCGCTGCCTGCTGGCATCCGCGCTGGTGCCGGCGGCGCTCGGCGCCGGCTGCGGTGCCGCGCCACCGCAGCCGGCGGCCACGGTGTCGGCGACAAGCCCGCCGGCGCTGCTCGACGGCGCCGCGCTGCACCTTCCGCTCGACCGCTACCTGCTCGGGCCGCAAGAGTCCGAAGCGGTCGCGCGGTCCTACCGGATCCTGCTCGCCGAGTGCATGCACCGGTTCGGGCTGCCCAGCCCGCAGCGGTCCGGCGCGGTGGACGGACCGGCCACGCTGAACGAGCGCCGTTACGGCATCACCGACCTGGAACAGGCCAGGGCGACCGGATTCCGGGTGTCGGAGCCCGGTCCCGACTCCGGTGCCGATCCCGAGTCCGGCCCGTCGAAGCCCGGGGGACCGGCGGGATCGGCGGGACCGGTCGATCCCCGGACGCTGGAGGTGCTCACCGGGACCGGCGGCGGGACGGTCGCGGGCCAGGCCGTGCCGGACGGCGGCTGCTCCGGTGAGGCGCAGCGCCGGTTGACCGCGGGCGCACCGCCGGTCGAGGACATGTACCTCGCCCAGCGGCTCGCCCAGGACAGCTATGTCGACTCCGGACGTGACCCCCGGGTACGCGCGGCGCTGCGGGCCTGGTCGGGGTGCATGCACGGCCATCATTTCGACTACCCGACGCCGCTGGCGGCCGCCGGCGACCCGCGTTTCCGCAGCGGGCCGGTGTCGGCGGCGGAGATCACCGTCGCGACCACGGACATCGCCTGTAAGCGGCAGACCAATCTGGTCGGCGTCTGGTTCGCCGTCGAGTCGGAGATCCAGCGCCCCGAGGTCGCCGCGAATCGGGAGCCGCTGGAGCGCATCAGGCGCACCAACGAGATCCAGCTGAAGGTCGCGCGGAGCCTCGGACTCGGTTAGCCCTGCCAGCCCGAGGAAGTCAGCGAAAGCGAACCGAAGTTCGGCTTCCAACCATCAAACGGAATCATGCGCGACGAGGCCGGATATCCTCCGGCCGGGTTAGGAGAAGTACGCAGCAGTGAAGAGACATCTACGCCGGGCCGCGGCTACCTGCGGATTCATCGGCGCAGTGGCGATGATTCAGTTAACTGCTCCGGGTGCCGCGTCCGCGGCGCCGCCCGACCTCACCGGCCGTTACATCGTGGTGCTGAAATCCGCGCCCTCGGCGGCCGCCTCCGCGGCGGCCGCGACCCGGGCCCGGGATCTCGGTGCCCAGGTGACCCGCGAGTTCCAGTACACGCTGAACGGGTACTCCGCGCAGCTCGACCCGGCTCAGCTTGCCGCCGTCCGGGCGGATCCCGAGGTCGCCTACGTGGAACCCGACCAGGTGGTGCGGGCCGATACCGAGCAGCGAACGGCAGACTGGGGCCTGGACCGCATCGACCAGCGCAAGCTCCCACTGAACCGGGCGTACACGTACGCCTCGACCGGCGCCAGGGTCACCGCCTACATTGTCGACACCGGTATCCGCACCAGCCACCGGGACTTCGGTGGCCGCGCCTCCGGCGGTTTCTCCGTCATCGATGACGGTTACGGAACCGAGGACTGCAACGGCCACGGCACGCACGTCGCCGGAACGACCGGGGGAACGGCGCACGGCGTCGCCAAGTCGGTGCGGCTCGTCTCGGTGCGTGTTCTGGACTGCGCCGCGTTCGGCACCGTCAGCGGCGTCATAGCCGGCGTCGAATGGGTCACCGCCCATCACGGCAGTGGCCCCGCCGTGGTGAACATGAGCCTGACCGGCGGCGCGTCGCGGGCGTTCGACCAGGCGGTGCGGCAGTCGATCGCCTCCGGCCTGGTGTACTCGGTGGCCGCGGGAAACAGCAACGACGACGCCTGCGCCATCTCGCCCGCGCGGGTGCCCCGGGCGATCACCGTCGGGGCGACGACGACCGCCGACAGCCGGGACACCACGTACTCCAACTTCGGCTCCTGCGTGGACGTCTTCGCTCCGGGGACCGGGATCACCTCGGACTGGAACACCTCCGACACCGCCACCAACACCATCAGCGGGACGTCGATGGCGACCCCGCACGTCACCGGTGTGGCGGCGCTCTACCTGCAGCAGCATCCCGGCGCCGGGCCCAACAAGGTGCGCGACGCGATCGTGGACACCGCGACCCGCGGCGCGCTGACCAACATCGGCGCCGGCTCGCCGAACCTGCTGCTCTACTCACGCGGGTCGGGCTTCTGACCCATCAAGATAGTCAACAATGTTGACGTTCCGCCTCAGGCAAAAACAATCTTGAAAACCTGAGACAGCCCAGTGCAAGGCCGGGCTCGGCGGGGGAGACGCGCTTCGCGTCAGCCCGCCGGGCCCGGCTCGCGCAGTGTGGCCAGGCCGTCCGCGAGGACGTCGATCGTGCCCCGGGGCGGGAGCAGGGCACGTGAGCTCCAGGGGAGTTCCGCGCGGATCTCCTCGGGCGTGTGGCGGCCCCCCAGGATTCCGCCGGTGAGGGCGGCGACCGTGTCGGTGTCCCCGCCGAGACCGATCGCGGCCGTCAGCGCCGCGCCGAGCGTCGGCCGCGTCGCCACGCAGTGCAACACGGCGCCGAGGGTCTCCACCGGGTCGAGGCTGACCCCGGCCGGCGGTGGTGCCCACCGTCCCCGCTCGATCGCCCTCACCAGAGCGGAAAGCGACTGAACCGCGTCGACCCCTGCCAGCGCGGCGGGCCCGGCCAGCGCGTCGGTTCCTGCCACTGCGTCGGACGCTGCCGGCGAGGCGATCCCGGCCAGCGCGTCGGCCTCCGCCGCCGCCACGGCCAGCAGCATCGGCCCGTCCACGCCCTCGACCGCCCAGGATGCGCAGGCGGCGGCGACGGCCGCCGCGGCCTGCGCGACCGGGTCGGGGTGGGTGATCGTCGACAGCGCGCGCACCCACTGACGGCGCCGTTCCGTCGCCTCCGGCGCGGTCGCCCAGCCGATCGGCAGCGCCCGCATGAGGGCGCCGTTGGTACGGCCGCCCCGCGCCGGTGGCCTCCCGTGTGCGCGGAAATGGTCGATCGCGGCGATCGTGCTCGGGCCCAGCCCGTAGATCGACGCCGCCCGGTCGGCCAGCGTCCCCATCAGCGCGGCCGGATCACCCGCGCCGCCGTGGGTGGTCAGGTGCTCCGCGACGAGCAGAGTCAGCGCGGTGTCGTCGGAGGTGCTGCCGCGCTCCCACCGCCCGCGGGCCGGGATGTCCGCGGCCCGCCGGAGGTCGACGTCCCGCGGTGCGCTCCCCTCCCACGGGAGCCCGAAGGCGTCGCCGCACGCGTACGCCGTCAGCGCCCCCGCGATCCGCCCCGCCGCGGACGCCGCGCCAGCCGGCCCCCCCGCGAATGTCTGGCCCCTGGACGTCACGACACCCTCCCCCGGCCAGCCATCCCGACGCCCCCGGATGCCCCGACGCAGTCCGGGGCGATGCGCGGCGGCTGAGTGTCACTATGGACTCGCTCAGGCCGCCACGGTTCACCGTTCTCGCGATCCGCCTCGCCGTCCGCGGCCGGCCCGACCGCGGCCGGCGAGGCCGCGGACGGTCAGACCGTCGCGGGAGGCTGGGTGCGGGTCGAGATCGCGACGCGGTTCCAGACGTTGATCGTCGCGATGGCGACCACCAGGTTCGCCGCCTCCTCCTCGCTCCAGACCTTCGTCGCGCCGTTCCACACGTCGTCGGGGACGCCGTCCTGGCCGAGCCGGGTGACGGCGTCGGTCAGTGCGAGCGCCGCCCGCTCCTTCTCGCTGAAGAAGGGCGACTCGTGCCAGGCGGCGACCGCGAACAGCCGCCGGCTCGACTCGCCGGCGGCGAGCGCGTCGCGGCTGTGCATGTCCACGCAGAACGCGCAGCCGTTAAGGATCGACGCGCGCAGCTTCACCAGTTCCAGCACGGTCCCGTCGACGGTCGACCGGACGTACTTCTCCAGGCCCATCACCGCCTTGTAGGCGTTCGGTACGACGCTCGCCATGTCCATGCGCTGCATGGTGACCTCCTCGTCATCGTGCGTGCCGTGGGATGGTTCCACCTCGACGACGACGTCCCGGGGCGCACCGTGACACCGTCTCGATGTGCTCCCGATCACATGATCGGGGCTGCGTCGGGGCGCCGCCAGCGGGCGGGCCGGGGCGTCGGCGTCGGCGGGGCGTCCTGTCAGCAGGGCTCGGGCGTGGCGGTGGCGACAACACCCTCCGGCCGGGCTCCGGCGGCGCACGGTGTCGCCGAGAGCGACGGGTCGGGCGTCGGCGGGGCGGAGGCGTCGCCGGTGGGGGAGACGGCGTGCGTCGGTGTCGCCTGCGCCGACGGGTCGGTCTGGACGCCCGCCGTCGGCTCCGGGCCGGCCGGGATGCCGGCCTGGGTCGGCGGCGCGCTGCCCTGCCCCGGCTCGGCACGGCCGGTACGCGCGACGGTGGTCGGCGCGACCACGGTGGGCCGGGAGGTGGTGGCGGGCGGGGTGGTGGCGGTGACGCCCCGCTGCGACGGGCCCGGGGACGGGCGGCTCGGGCCGCTCTCCGCCCGGGAGGCGTCCGACGCGGTGAGCAGGACGACCACGCCGACGACGAGCCCGAAGGCGACGACGGCCGCGACCATGGCGGCACGGTCCCGCCGGCCGGATGCCGCCAGCAGGCTCAGCCACGCCCGCGGGTCGGGCGGCCAGGCCCCCGGCTCCGCCCTGGCGCCACCTGGGTGGTCCGGCTCGCGGTCGCGGCCGGTCGGCTGGTCGCCGGCACCGGCCCGGGTACCGGCGCCGCCGGCGGCGCTACCGGTACTGGTACCGGTCCCTCCGGCCCCGGTGGCGGCGGGGGCCTGGGCGGTCAGCAACGGCCCTGTCACCTCCGCCGCGTTGAACGCCGACACCGAGGCCACGGTGGCGGTCCGGCGCGGCCGGATCGACGGGTCGGTGGTCTCGTTCCGGTTGTCGGCCAGCGCCGACAACCGCGGCACGGGCACGGTGCCGAGGGAGGAGTCCCCACCCGGGGGCTCCTCCCAGGAACCGGGGTCCGCGCGGGTCGCCAGTGGCTGGGTGGGCCGGTCGACGGCGCGGAACTTCGCCGGGCCGTCCCCCTGGCCGCCGGCCGGCCCCCCGGGCCCGCGCGTCGCCGTCCGCCGGATGCCGGCGGCGGGCCCGCCCGGGTCGGCGGCGCCGGCCACCGCGCCGGCCGCGGCCGCGATCCGTCCGGCACGTTCTCCGCGCTCGCCCCGCTCCCCGCGCGCCGTCTGCGTCGCCCGTTCGTCCCGGTCCGGTCGCTCGTCCCGGTCCGGTCGCTCGGCCCGGTCCGGTCGCTCGGCCCGCTCGGCGGCCGGTCGCTCATCCCGGCCGGAGTGGGCGGGGTGGTGCGCGAGTGACGCGGGCGGTTCCCACTGCCACGGGGTGAGCGCGTTCGCCGCCGCCCGGGCGGGATCAGGGGAGCCGCCGCGCGAGCCGGGTTCGGTGACCAGCGTCCGGACCAGCTCCGCCGCGCTCGGGCGGGCCTCGGGCCGGCGGGCCAGCGCCGCCCGCACGGCGGCCAGCAGGTCCGGCGGGACGCCGTCGAGGTCGGGCTGCTCGTCGCGGCGCAGCACGGTCAGCACGTCGGCCGGCTCGGCGCCGCCGAAGGGCGGGTGCCCGGTCGCCGCGTAGGTGACGCAGGCACCCCAGGCGAACACGTCGGCCGCCGGGGTCGCGCGCTCGCCGCGCAGCTGCTCGGGCGCCATCCAGGCGGGGGTGCCGACGAGGATGCCGGTGCGGGTGTGGGTCGGGGTGCCGCTGGCCCGGGCGATGCCGAAGTCGATCACCTTCGGCCCGTCCCAGGCGAGCAGGATGTTGGACGGCTTGAGATCGCGGTGCACCACGCCGACCGCGTGGATGGCGACGAGGGCGTCGGCGAGGCCCACCCCGAAGCCGTGCAGCAGCCGCTGCTCGAGCGGGCCGTGCCGGATCACCGCGTCGGCGAGGCTGGTGCCCTCGACGTACTCGACGGCCATCCAGGGCGAGGTCGCGTCGGGGTCGGCGTCGACGACCGCGGCGACGGCGCGGCCGCGGACCCGGCGGGCGGCCTCGACCTCGCGCCGGAACCGGGCGCGGAACTCGGGGTCGCCGGCGAGGCCCTCGGCGGGCACCTTGACGGCCGCGGCGCGGCCCTCGGCGGTGAACCCGAGGTACACCGAGCCCATCCCGCCGGCGCCGATCCTGTTGTGGATCTCGAACGGGCCGATGCGCCGGGGGTCACCCGCCGCCAGCGGTGTCAGCACCGTGCCCCCTCGTTACCGGCCCGGCCGGGCCGCTGCGTCGATCCTGCCGTGGGCGTCGTCCGCCCCCTGTCCGTGATGTCATGAGCGCGCTGCTTTCGCCCGACTGTGTCGGGCGTCCCACAATGCCAACTCCCGTGCCCGAATCGCGGTAGGCCCGTCCGGGTGCGTCCGTTGTGCCCGTCACACTCGCCCGGTTGGGGGGTGGGTCGCCGGTTCTCGATGGCCACGTCAGCGGTGGTCGTCCACCGTCGGATCATCGGACGGGATGGGGTCGAGGGCCACGAAATCCGTGCCGTTCCAGCGGAAACGCACCGACGTCGTCCCCGTGGGTGTCGTTCCGTTCGCGACGTAGGTCTGGTAGGTCACCGTCGCGTCGGTGTTCGTCCTGACCTCCACCGTGATGGCGTTGCTCGGCGCTTTGGTGTCGGTGCCCTGGTACTCGCCGTCGGCGAAGACGAACGCCGTCTGGCGCTGCCGGCCGTCATCCCCCTGCCTGGTGCCGCGGACGAGGTTGAGCATCCGGTCCGGGTCGTAGGAGCCCATGTCGGGGGTGTAGCCATGCTCGCGGACGACCCCGGCCGCCTCGTCGGCGCTCATCACCCGCCGTGGCGTCGAGGTGGATGTCGGCCCGCTCCCGGGTGTGGTCGGTGGCGCTGTGGTGGCGCCCGAGCCGGGGCTCGTCGGGTTCGTGACCGGCCCGGTCGGCCCGGCCGAGGTGGTGGGCCCGCCGTTGGGGGCGGTGGTCGGGCCGCTCAGGGTGGAGGTCACGTCCGGCCCCGTGGACGGGCCGGCCTGGCCGCCGTCCCCATCGCTGCCCGACAGCAGCAGGGCTCCCGCGGTGACGCCACCGACGACGAGCAGCACCGCCAGGGCGGCGAGCACGGCCACGGGCATCCCGCGACGGCCGTGATCGGGCCGTCCGCCGCCGTCCGGACGTCCTGCTCCGGGCGGTCCCGTGCCCGGCCCGCCGAAGCCGGGCCAGCCACCGCCCGACTGGCCGGAGTCGGCCCAGCCGCGCGGGCCGGAGTCCGGACCGCGGTAGCCGGCGTCCGGCGGGCCGGGGTTCGGCCGGTGGCCGGGCTGGAGCTGCGCTCCGCCCGGGTACCCGTCGTGGGGACGGGCGCCCCGGTAGGAGTCGCTGGGAGGTGGGCCGCCCCGTGGACCGGCACCGTGTGGATCGGCGTCCCGGGGATGACTGCCCGCCGGCGGGTGCCCGCGCAGCGGCGTGGCGCCCTCGGGCGGGGTCGGCGGCAGGTTCCACCACCGGCTCATCAGGAGCCCGGTCGCCGCGTCCGAGTCGGCCGGGCCGCTGACCGGCCGACCGAGCAGCCCGCCGAGGATCTCGGCGGCGCTGGGCCGCGCGGCCGGCTCCTTGCGCAGCGCGGCGCGCACGTGCGGCTCGATGGTCGGTGGCAGGCGTTCCAGCACCGGCTCGCCGGTGAGGATCTGCAGGCCGACGGCCTCGGCCCGGTCGCCGCGGAACGCCGGCTGCCCGGCCGCCGCGAACGCGACGCACGCCCCCCATGCGAAGACGTCGGCGGCCGGCCCGGCCCGGTCGCCGCGCAGCTGCTCGGGCGCCATCCAGGTCAGGGTGCCGATGAGGCTGCCGGCCCGGGTGTGCGAGGTGTTGTTCTCGGCCCGGGCGATGCCGAAGTCGATGACGCGGGGCCCGTCCCAGGCCAGCAGGATGTTGGACGGTTTGAGATCACGGTGCACCACCCCGGCGGCGTGGATGGCGACCAGGGCGTCGGCCAGACCGACGGCGAGCCCGGTGAGCAGGCGCTCGTCGAACGGGCCCCGGGTCGCGACCGCGTCGGTGAGGTTGCGGCCCTCGACGTACTCGGTGGCCATCCACGGGCGCGTTCCGGTGAGGTCGGCGTCGATGACGGCGGCTACGGCGTTGCCGCGCACCCGGCGGGCGGCGTCCACCTCCTGGCGGAAGCGGGCGCGGAACTCGGGGTCGTCCACCAGCCCCGCTGAGGGAACCTTGATCGCGGCCGGCTTGCCGTCGTCGGAGAAGCCGAGGTAGACGATGCCCATGCCGCCCGCGCCGATGCGGTTGGCCAGCCGGTACGGACCGATCCGCTGCGGGTCGTCCGTGGTCAGGGGCGTCAGCACCGCGTCCTGGATACCTCCTCGTGCGGGGGCGCCCGTGCGGCGCTCGGTGGTGGCCCGCCTGGTGCGTCCGGTGACGCTGGACGTTCCAGGTGGAACCTGTCGGGGACGCCGGAACGCGACCGGTCGGACTTTTCCGGTGATCCCAGAAGGGGATGTTCCCAGAAGGCGGGGTCGACGCACCACGCCAGGTGCCTGTATTGGTGTCTGATCTGTCCTGGTAGGAGATGATTCGTGTGGCGCGATGGGGTGGCGGGCGGCCGGGTGCCGGCGGCCCGCGGGGCCGGGCCGTCCATGATCGGATCGCGGTTCCGCTCGGTAACCGCGACCCTGGTGCCCTGACGCGGACGTCCTCGTGGGACGGCCGCGCGGTGCTGGAAGGAGGCCGGCCGTGGCCGTCATGAGTGTCGCGGGCCGCCCGGGCGGGGGGAGCCGTGCCCGGGCCGAGCCGGCCGACGTGATCCCGATGTTGTCCCGACACGTCCTCACCGACGGGTACGACGTCGTCTGCGACCTGACGGCCAGCACCGGCAGCACGATCGTCGACGCCCGTACCGGGACGCGCTACCTCGACCTCTACAGCTTCTTCGCCTCCGCGCCGCTCGGGATCAACCCGCCGGCCCTGCTGGGCGACCCGGAGTTCCTCACCGAGCTCGCCCGGGCGGCCGTCAACAAGCCGGCGAACCCCGACATGGCGACCGCCGCCTACGCCGAGTTCGTCGAGACCTTCGCGCGGGTGCTGGGCGACCCGGAGCTGCCGCACCTGTTCTTCGTCGAGGGCGGGTCGGCGGCCGTCGAGAACGCCCTCAAGTGCGCGTTCGACTGGAAGAGCCGGCACAACGAGGCACACGGGCGGCCCGCCGAGCTCGGCGGGCGGGTGCTGCACCTGCGGTCGGCGTTCCACGGCCGCGGCGGGTACACCCTCTCGGTGACCAACACCGAGCCGGTCAAGACCGCGCGCTTCCCGGTCTTCGACTGGCCCCGGGTCGACTGCCCGGCGGTGACCTTCCCCTGCACCGGCGCGGCGCTGGACGCGGTGGTCGCCGCCGAGCGGCGCGCGCTCGCGCAGGCCGAGGAGGCGTTCGCCCGCCACCGCCACGACATCGCCTGCTTCCTCGCCGAGCCGATCCAGGCCGAGGGCGGGGACAACCACCTCCGCGGCGAGTTCCTGCGCGCGATGGCGGCGCTGTGCGAGCGCCACGACGCGCTGTTCGTCGTCGACGAGGTGCAGACCGGGGTGGGCCTGACCGGCTCCGCCTGGGCGCACACCCAGCTCGGCCTGCGCCCCGACGTCGTCGCGTTCGGCAAGAAGGTCCAGCTCGGCGGGGTGATGGCCGGGCGGCGGGTGGACGAGGTCGCCGACAACGTCTTCCGGCTGCCCGGCCGGATCAGCTCCACCTGGGGCGGTGGGCTCGTCGACATGGTGCGTTCCCGGCGAATGCTGGAGATCATGGAGTCGGAGCGGCTGTTCGACCGGGCCGCCGTCCTGGGCTCCGATCTGCTGGCCGGACTCGAGGAGCTGGCCCGCCGCCACCCCCGCCTGCTGAGCAACGCCCGCGGCCGTGGGTTGATGTGCGCCGTGGACCTGCCCGACCGTGCCCTGCGCGACGAGGTCGTCCGGCTGCTGCGGGAACGCGAGCACGTCCTGCTGCTGCCGGCGGGGGAGCGGGCGCTGCGCTTCCGTCCGGCGCTCACCATCGGCGCAGAGGAGCTCGCCGCCGGGGTGCGTGCCCTCGACCGGGTGCTCACCCACCTCGTTTCGCCGGAGTCCCTCGTTCCGGCGGAGCCCGAGGCTGCTGAGAAGGCCTCGCCGCCGGTCACCGCCACGCAGGAGAAAGGACCGCTATGACGCTCGTTCATCCACGCCGGGTGGCGGCGGTGATCGGCGGCCGCCAGCACGACCTGTACGCCGCGGCCGGCCCGGCGGGCATCGCCCCGGAGACCGCGCGCGTCGTCAGCTCGACGAACCCGGCCCGCCTGAGCGACGTCGTCGCCGAGGTCGTGCTGGACGGGGCGGAGGCCATCGTCGCGGCCGCGGCCGCCGCCCGCGCCGCCCAGCGGGAGTGGGCCGACGTCCCGGCGCCGGTGCGCGGCGAGGTCGTCGGCGCCTTCGGACGGCTCGTCGAGGACAACGCGGAGACACTGGCCCGGCTGGTCACCCGGGAGGTCGGCAAGCCGCTGGCGGAGGCGCGCGGGGAGGTCCGCGAGATCATCGACACCTGCGCGCTGTTCCGCGGCGAGGGCCGGCGCCCGCACGGCCAGACGGTGCCCTCCGAGATGCCCGACCGGGAGCTGTTCACCTACCGTGAGCCGCTCGGCGTGGTCATGGTGATCACCGCCGGCAACTTCCCGGTGGCGGTGCCGTCCTGGTATCTGGTGCCGGCGCTGCTGACCGGCAACGCGGTGGTGTGGAAGCCCGCCGAGTACGCCGCCGCCTGCGCCGCGGCCCTGATGGACCTGCTGACCGCCGCCGGCGTTCCGCCCGGGGTGGCGAACCTCGTCCTCGCCGACGGCCCGGCCACCTCGCTCGGCCTCGAACGCGCCCTGGACGCCGGCCTCGTCGACAAGGTCGGCTTCACCGGCTCGACGGCCGTCGGCCGTTTCGTCGGCGCGCTCTGCGGCCGGCACCTGCAGTCGCCCTGCCTGGAGCTGGGCGGCAAGAACCCGATGGTCGTGGCCCCCGACGCCGACCTGGACGCCGCCGTCGCCGCCGCGCTGTTCGCCGGGTTCGGGACGGCCGGCCAGCGGTGCACCTCGCTGGGCACGGTGATCGCGCACGAGTCGGTGCACGACGCGTTCCGGCGCCGGCTGGCCGCGGCCGTCAGCGGCGCCGTGCTCGGCGACCCGACCCGGGACGTCCTCTACGGCCCGCTGCTCGACGCGCGGTTCGCCGCCGGGTTCGAGGATCATCTGGCGTGCGTCCGCGACCACCACGAGCCGTTCGGGTCCACCGCGCTCGGCCGGATCGGCCCGGCCAGCCCGCGGCGCGGGTTCGTCGGCGACCCCGAGCCCGGCCTCTACTACCACCCGGTCGTCGTCGACCGGGTACGCCCCGACGACGAGCTGTTCACCGCGGAGACCTTCGGCCCGATCGTCGGGCTGACCACCTACCGCCACCTGGAGGAGGCCGTCGAGCTCGCGAACCTGCCCGGCTACGGGCTGTCCTCGTCGATCTTCACCGGGGACCCGGTGACCGTCCGGCGCTTCCGGCGCGGGGTGCGCGCCGGAATGGTCAGCGTGAACACCTCCACCTCCGGCGCCGAGGCGCACCTGCCCTTCGGCGGCAACGGGCGCTCCGGCAACGGCGCCCGTCAGTCCGGCCAGTGGGTCCTCGACCAGGTGACCCGCTGGCAGTCCCTGACCTGGGAACTCTCCGGCCGCCTCCAAAAGGCCCAGATGGACGTCTCCGTCCCCCCGGCCGACCTCGGCTTCCGCCTGCCGCGCTGACGCCTCGAAGCGATGAGTATCAGGCCAGCGTGGTCGCTATGCACAGCGTCGAGGAACCGCGGCGGCTGAGTGACAGCCTGGACTCACTGAACGGCCACACATCGCCCGGCGGCGGAGCTGGCCGTGTACAAGAGCTGGATTGCGCATGATCGTTGGTGGTTCCGCGGGGGGCGCGGATGGCATCGCCTGCAGGAAATGTGCGCGGTGGGCCTGGCGGTGGCCGGCGGGCGGTCAGGGCGTTGCTGGACGGTTCCGATGTTCCTGATACCGGTACATCGCTTCTCGCCCTCCGGGCGCGAAGCGCGGTCGGTTGACGACTGCGTCTGTCTCGGCACTGGTCAGCCAGCCGTGCCAGGAAATCTCCTCGGGGTCCGGGGCCAGGGGGTGGTTCACCACCAGAGCCTCGTGCACTCCCATCCAAACGGGACCGGTGGCATCCCGGTGGAAGAACTTGAACATGAAGCGGACGGGCAGGCGCAGGCCCAGCTCCTCGGTCAGCTCTCTGGCGGCCGCGTCCTCGTAGGACTCACCCACCCCAACCGCGCCGCCGACCAGCACGTCGTAGTGTCCGGGGAACCGGGTCAGGCGCTCGGATCTCCGCAGTACCAGGATCCGGCCCGCTCCATCGCGGCAGATCGTCGCGGCGATGCGGTGCGGCAGACTCTGACGCACCGCATCGCCGCGGGTGACTACTCCAAGCACGTGGTCCTGCCCGTCGACGTGCTCGACCAGTTCGCTCACGGTGGCACGATCCCAGTCCGGGCCGACGGGGCACACCGGGGGATCCTCGGATCCTTGTCGTCCGACCTCCCAGACGGGGTCAGTAGGACGCCCAGTCGGTCAGTAGGACGGCCTCAGCGGCTGGTGCGAGGCCCCGGAGTCGGGGCGCACGCCGAGGACCTGGTGGATCTGCGACCGGCCGGCCTCGAAGCTGAGCGCGGAGCCGGCCATGTACAGCCGCCACACCCGGGCCCGGCCCGCCCCGACCAGCGCGACCGCCTCGTCCCACCGGTTCTCCAGGTTGGTGACCCACGCCCGCAGCGTCAGCGCGTAGTGCTCGCGCAGGTTCTCCACGTGGCGCACCTCGAAGCCGCCGCCCTGCATCAGCGTGACGAGCGCGCCGATCTCGTGCAGCTCCCCGTCGGGGAAGACGTAGCGGTGCAGGAAGTCGGCATCGCGGGGCAGTGGGAGCGGACCGAGTCGCGGCCGGCCGCGGGCGGCCCCGACCGGGTCGCCCGGGAAGGAGATGCCGTGGTTGAGCAGCCGCCCGCCCGGCCGGAGCAGGTGGAACAGGTTGTCGAAGTAGATCGGCAGCTTCGCCCGGCCGACGTGCTCGACCATGCCCACCGAGCTGATCGCGTCGAACGGGCCGTCGGTGATCTCCCGGTAGTCCTGCAGGCGGATCTCGATCCTGTCTTCCAGGCCCGCCTCGGTGACCCGGCGGCGTGCCTCGGCCGCCTGCTCCGCGGAGATCGTGATCCCCACCGCCTGGACACCGTGGTGGTGCGCGGCATGTAGCGCCATGCTGCCCCAGCCGCAGCCGATGTCCAGCAGCCGCTCGCCGGGCCGCAGACCGAGCTTGCGGCAGACCAGCTCGTGCTTGGCTGTCTGCGCGGCGGTCAGTCTGGTGGCCGGTGAGTCCCAGACCGCGCACGAGTAGGTCATGGACGGCCCGAGGACCAGCCGGTAGAAGTCGTTCGAGACGTCGTAGTGGTGGGAGATCGCGGCGGCGTCGCGGGAACGGCTGTGCTGCCGGCCGCGCCTACGCATCCGGGCCTCCTCCGGAGGCGGCTGCGGCGGCCGCGGGCCGAACTGGCGGACGAGCACCGCCAGCGCCCGCACCGCCGCCGGGGACGGCCGCAGCCGCGCGATCCGCTCCCGCAGCGCCAGCGCGGCGAAGACGTCCCCGTCGATCTCGACGTCGCCGGCCACGTAGGCGCGGGCGAACCCCAGCTCGCCGGGGTGGAACAGCGCCCGTCGCAGCGCGTGCGGCGAGCGGATGACCACCTTCGTCGAGGTGTCGGGCCCGAGGATGAACCCGTCCCACATCTCGACGCGGACTTCCGGGTCGGGCCCGAACAGGTCGAGCAGCAGGTCCCGGCCGGCCCGGTCGACCTCGGACGGCCAGTCGAAGCCCGCGGGCCGGGTCGTCAGGGGGCTCCACTGCCGAGGCGGCCCCGCGTTGGCCGTCAGCGGCGGCGCTGAGGGCCGGTCCGGCCGTGTCGCGGCGGCGGGCTGGTGATCGAGCGCGGGCTGGTCGAGGGCGGGCTGGTCGAGCGCGGATTGGTCGAGCGCGGATTGGTCGGGTTCTGTGTCGACGGGACGATCGACCGTCACATTCTCCTCCGGTCCCGGGATACCGGGTCCGCCTGCCGGAGGCGCCGCCACCGGGCCCGCGCGGTGCGCCACGCGGCCCGGAGGCCGGTCTCGCGGTGCACGCGGAACTCGGCCCATCAGTCTGCCAGGGGTGGCGTCGGCGAAGGCAGGGCGACGCGAACCCACGTCACCGCCCATGCTCCCCCCGGCGAGGGGTGTCGCAAACGGTGTCGCGGATCGCGTCGCGCGTGTCGCGGTGATGGGCCACCAGCCAGCGTCGCGCGGAGGAGGCGACGGCAGGCGTCGGACCGCGGCGGGAGCCCCAGGCAGGGGCCCCGGCCGGGGGTTTGTTCAGGCGACGGCGGAGGCCCCCAGCAGGGCCTTGAGGTCACCCATCAGCGCGGCCGTCCGCTGCACCTTGTAAGCGTCGTCGAGCCGGAGCAGGGTCGTGCGGCTCGCCGACTGCAGGCGCAGGTGGACCTCGGTGGTGCCGGGGTGGTCACCGAGCACCTCGCGCAGCCGATCGACGGTGGGCGGGTTGACCCGCGACGCCGGCAGAGTGATCACCACCGGCGGGCTCAGGGAGTGCTCGCTGAGGTCGGGCACGGTCAGATCCGAGGCGACCAGGCGCGGGGTGTCCTCCCGCTTGTCGACCCGCCCCTTGACGATGACGACCGCGTCCTCGGCGAGCTGGGTCGAGCAGGTCTCGTAGGTCGCCGGGAAGAACATGACCTCCAGGCCGCCCTCGAGGTCCTCCACGGTGGCCAGGGCCCACAGCTTCCCCTGCTTGGTCACCTTGCGTTGCAGGCTGGAGATGATCCCGCCGATGGTGACGACCGAGCCGTCCGGGTAGTCGCCGCCGTTGAGGGAGGCGATGCCACAGTCGGCCTTCGCGGCGAGGATGTGCTCGACCCCGAGCAGCGGATGGTCCGAGACGTAGAGCCCGAGCATCTCCCGCTCGTGGGAGAGCAGTACGGACTTGTCCCATTCCTGGTCGGAGAACTCCTGCACGCCGAAGATGGGGGCGGTGTCCTCCTCGGCGTCCTCGCCGTCGAAGGCGAAGAGGTCGAACTGGCCCTCGGCGTTCTTCTTCTTCACGCCCATCACCGCGTCGACGGCCTGTTCGTGCTTCTCCACCAGGCCGCGGCGGGTGTGGCCGAGGGCGTCGAACGCACCGGCCTTGATGAGCGACTCGATCGTGCGCTTGTTGCAGGCGACGGCGTCGACCTTGTCGAGGAAGTCGGGGAACGAGGTGAACCGGCTCTTCGCCTTCCGGTTGCGCACGATCGACTCGACGACGTTGATGCCGACGTTGCGGATCGCGGCGAGGCCGACCCTGATCTCGTTGTCGCCGTGCGCGGTGTAGTCAGCGTCGGAGGTGTTCACATCCGGCGGCAGGACGCGGATTCCCATCCGCCGGCACTCGTTCAGATAGATCGCGCTTTTGTCTTTGTCGTCGCGTACCGAGGTCAGGAGCGCCGCCATGTACTCGGCCGGGAAGTTCGCCTTGAGGTAGGCCGTCCAGTAGGAGACCAGGCCGTAGCCGGCGGTGTGTGCCTTGTTGAAGGCGTAGTCGGAGAAGGGGACGAGAATGTCCCACAGGGTCTTGATGGCGGCCGCGGAGAATCCGCTGGCCTTCATGCCGTCGGAGAACGGCACGAACTCCTTGTCGAGGATCTCCTTCTTCTTCTTGCCCATCGCGCGGCGCAGCAGGTCGGCCTGGCCGAGTGTGTAGCCGGCGACCTTCTGCGCGATGGCCATGACCTGCTCCTGGTACACGATCAGGCCGTGGGTGGTGTCCAGGATGTCGGCCAGCGGCTCGGCGAGCTCGGGATGGATCGGGGTGATCTCCTGCTGGCCGTTCTTGCGCAGCGCGTAGTTGATGTGCGAGTTGGCGCCCATCGGCCCCGGCCGGTACAACGCGAGGACGGCGGAGATGTCCTCGAAGTTGTCCGGGCGCATCATCCGCAGCAGTGAGCGCATCGGCCCGCCGTCGAGCTGGAACACCCCGAGGGTGTCGCCGCGGGCGAGCAGCTCGTAGGACGCGGTGTCGTTGAGCTCCAGAGCCATCAGATCGATCTTGAAGCCGCGGTTCGCCTCCACGTTGCGCACCGCGTCGTCCATCACGGTGAGGTTGCGCAGGCCGAGGAAGTCCATCTTCAGCAGGCCGAGGTTCTCGCAGGTCGGGTAGTCGAACTGCGTGATGATCGCGCCGTCGGCGTCGCGGCGCCACACCGGGATGTGGTCGATGATCGGTTCAGCCGACATGATCACACCGGCAGCGTGCACGCCCGCCTGGCGGATGAGCCCCTCCAGGCCCTTCGCCGTGTCGATGACCTTGCGGACGTCCGCGTCGGACTCGTAGAGACCCCGGATCTCGCCGGCCTCGCTGTAGCGGGGGTGCTTGGGATCGAAGATCCCGCCGAGCGGGATGTCCTTGCCCATGACGGCCGGCGGCATCGCCTTGGTGATCCGGTCGCCCACCGCGTAGGGGTAGCCGAGGACCCGGGAGGAGTCCTTGATGGCGGCCTTCGCCTTGATGGTGCCGTAGGTGACGATCTGGGCGATGCGGTCGTCGCCCCATTTCTCGGTGACGTAGCGGATCACGTCGCCGCGCCGACGTTCGTCGAAGTCGATGTCGATGTCCGGCATCGAGACGCGGTCGGGGTTGAGGAACCGCTCGAACAGCAGGCTGTGCGGGATGGGGTCGAGGTCGGTGATGCCCAGGGCGAAGGCGACCATGGAGCCCGCCGCGCTCCCGCGCCCGGGGCCGACCGGGATTCCCTGGCTCTTCGCCCACATGATGAAGTCCGCGACCACCAGGAAGTAGGACGGGAAGCCCATCGCGAGGATGACCCCGAGCTCGTACTCGACCCGGGCGCGGTGCTCCTCGTCGAACCCGTCGGGGAAGCGGCGGGCCATGCCCGCCCAGGTCTCCTTGCGGAACCATGACTCGTCGGTCTCCCCGTCGGGGACGGGGAAGCGCGGCATCAGGTTCTGCTTGGTGAACATGCCGGCCGGGTCGACCCGCTCGGCGATCATCAGTGTCGTCTCGCAGCCCTGCTGCCAGGCGTCGGACGTGTCGATCGCGTACATCTGCTCGGCGCTCTTCAGGAAGTAGCCCGAGCCCTCGAACTGGAAGGCCGGGTTCGCCACCGTCGACGCGGTCTGGACGCACAGCAGCGCGGCGTGGGTCGTCCGCTCGGCCTCGTAGGTGTAGTGCGAGTCGTTGGTGACCACGAAGCGCATGTCGAGCGCGCGGGCGATGTCGACCAGCCCGTCACGGACCCGGCGCTCGATCTCGATGCCGTGGTCCATGATCTCGCAGTAGTAGTTGTCGCGGCCGAAGATCTCCTGGTAGGTCGCGGCGGCCTTCAGCGCGGCGTCGTACTGGCCGAGCCGCAGCCTGGTCTGGACCTCTCCGGAGGGGCATCCGGTCGTCGCCATCAGGCCCGCGGCGTGTTCGGTGATGATCTCCTGGTCCATGCGCGGCCACTTGATGTAATGGCCCTCGATGGATGCCCGGGAATTGAGCCGGAAAAGGTTGTGCAGGCCTTCGGCGTTCCGCGCCCATATCGTCATGTGGGTGTAGGAGCCACCGCCGGAGACGTCGTCGCTCTTCTGGTGCGGCTCGCCCCAGCGGACGCGCTGCTTGAGCAGCCGTGATTCCGGCGCGACGTACGCCTCGCAGCCGATGATCGGTTTCACGCCAGCCGCGGTCGCCTGCTTGTAGAAGTCGTACGCCCCGTACATGTAGCCGTGGTCGGTGATCGCCACGGCGGGCATGCCCTGCTGCGAGACCTCGTTGAACATGTCCTTGAGTCGTGCCGCACCGTCGAGCATCGAGTACTCGGTGTGAACGTGAAGGTGGACGAAAGAGTTCGGCATGTCGTCGGACCTTCCCGCGCGCGGAGGGCACGCCGGTCGATGCTCTGTGGGAGGCGGTACTGGGGCGGTGGCTCAGGGTGTTCGGTGACGCGCTGAGAAACGTGTGACGAGATTTAGGTAGTTCCCTCGTTCAATTGTCCTCAGGTTGATTCTCGGGGTGGCGGTGACGGCATTGTGTCTCTCGGTGTCCGTGTGGGGTGCCGGTCGTCGTCCGGCGTCTTCCCAGCAGCCTAACCCGGCCCGCTGGACGGACTTCGGGAAGATGCCGACGTGTCCCGCCCGGGGGCACGCAAACAGGCCGTCGCACACCCGCCGGCCCTTCATCGGACTACACGCAGGACTACACGTAGGACTGCGCATCGGACTGCACCGAGGACGGTGCGGCGCTGGTCGGGCCGAGTCGGGCTACCCGCCTGCCGAGCCCGCGCGAGGATGGCTGGTCGTGTGGGCGGCGGCGGCGCGGGGGCGGTTGCCGGCGCGGGCCCCGGTGGCGGCGGCCGCCACCGCGGCCACCGCCCGGTCGACGTCGGCCTCGGTCGTCGTCCAGTTGCAGACCGAGACCCGCATCGCCACCCGGCCGCGCCACACCGTGCCCGACACGAACGCCTCCCCGCCCGCGACCACCAGATCCGTGGTCGCGGCAGTCGTCGCGTCGTCGTCGTCCACCCGCACCAGCACCTGGTTGAGCTCGACCTCGTTGAGCACCGCGACGCCGTCCAGCGCGGCAAGGGACACGGCGAAGCGCCGCGCGTGCGCGCAGCAGCGGTCGACCAGCTCGGTCAGGCCCGACCGCCCGAGCGAGCGCAGCGCGGCGTACAGGGCGAACCCGCGGGCCCGCCGGCTGAACTCCGGCGTCCACTCCAGGGGGTCGAGCTCGCCGTCCGTGGCGTGGACGAGGTAGTCCGCCCGGGTGGACATCGCCGCCCGGTGCGCCCGATCGTCGGCGACGATCGCGATCCCGCAGTCGTAGGCCACGTTGAGCCACTTGTGCCCGTCCGTGGCCCAGGAGTCGGCAGCCGCCATCCCCGCGACCAGGTCCCGGCGCCGGGCCGACGCGGACACGGCCGCCCACAGCCCGAAGGCGCCGTCCACATGCACCCACGCCCCGTGCTCGTGGCCGATCGCGCAGATCTCCGCGAGCGGGTCGAAGGCGCCGGTGTTGATCTCGCCGGCCTGGGCCACCACGATCGCCGGGCCGGACCCGTCCGCGAGCGCCGCGCGCAGCGCGTCGGGCCGCATCCGCCCCGCCTCGTCCGCGGCCACCACCGTCAGCCGGCGGGTGCCGAACCCCAGCAGGCGCAGCGCGACATCCACCGTGGTGTGCCGGTCGGCGCCCACGAGAACGCGCACCGGCGGGGCCCCGTGCAGGCCGTCGGCCTCCACATCCCAACCGTGGCGGGCCAGCACCCGGTGCCGTGCGGCGCCCAGCGCGGTCACGTGCGCCATCTGCGTGCCGGTGGTGATTCCGACCGAGGCGGACGCGGGCAGCCCGAGCAGCTCCTTGACCCACGACCCGGCCACCGACTCGGCGGCGGCAGCCGCCGGGGCCAGGCTGGACAGGCCCGCGTTCTGGTCCCAGGCGACGGCCATCACGTCGGCGGCCAGCGCCGCGGGCACGATCCCGCCGATCACGTACCCGAAGAAGCGGGGCGACCCGGTGGCGGTGAGCCCGTCGGCCGCCGCGGCGGCGAGCGTGTCGACGACCTCGACGGGATCGCAGGGCCCGGCCGGCAGCGGCCCGCCGAGCTGGGCGCGGATCTTCTCGTATCCCGAGGCCGGGGCGACGGGGCGCTCCCGCAGGCCGTCCAGGTACCCCGCGACATGCTCGAAGGCCCGGACCGTCGCCGCCCGGACCTGCGCGGCCTGGGCTGTCGAAGTCTGCGCGCCGTTCGGGGTGTCCGTGCCGCCGAGTGTGTCCGTGCCATCCGGTGCGTCTGTGCCGTCCAGCGTGTCTGTGCCGTCGAGTCGGCCTCCCGCCACCGGTCACCCCTCCAGTCCTGGACGGTCCGCGCCGGCCGCCGAGCCGCCTGCTTCCCGTCGGCCGTTCCGGCCCGTCCGCGAGCTGTGTCCCGAGAATGCCGGACATCCGGGCCCACCCGCGCGCCGGCGTGACCCTCCCGACTGGATGCCGGCGCCACGCGGCCGGCCAATCGTCCGTGCTGGTGGTGGCTGTGAGTGGCACGGAACGTCCGGAGCGAGCACATCGGACCCGGCGCCGGGGGCGGGTCGGGATCACTGTGACCGCAGACACCTGGTGCGTAAGGATGTGGGTCCACTCGATACCGTTTTGGTATCCAGTGTCGATTCGGCGCCTCTTCGGAAAGGTGTTGCGCATGGAGCAGGACGAGTCGGTTGGCCCCGAGATGGGGTCTGTGGTGCCAGGTCAGCGGGAGGTGGTCTCAGTAACGGCGGATGTCGCCGACCTCTCGGAGACGAGCACCGATGGGCTCTCCTTGGGCCCGGTGGCGAACCCGAACCGGCTGCGACTGGGCGTCTCGCGCTCGCTGTGACCACCGTCGGGTGATCCTCCGGAGGTCGCGGCCCGCGACTGATCCAGGAAGCCGAGACGAAACCACCGGTGCCCCGGAACGCTTCCGCGTTCCGGGGCACCGTTCGTATGAGAGCCATCCCCGGGCCTGACCCCGAAGTCGGAGTCAGGCCCGGGGCGGTGGGATCAGGCTCCGGGCGCGGGGTGGGGGTCCGCCCGCGGCGCGGGGCGCGTCTGGGCCAGGCCCCGGGCCGGGCGGCCCGGGCGGTGAGCGTCGCGGGCCGCCCCGGTGAAGGTCGAGCCGGCGGTGCGGGCGCCCGGCCCGCCGCGCCGGTGGCCGCCCTCACGCGGCGCGCCGTCGCGCCGGGCGGAGTCCCGGCGGCCGCCACCGTCGCGTCGGCCGTCACCACGTCGGCCGTCGCTGCGCTGGCGGCGGGCCTGGATGGTCGCCGGGTCGACCGGCGGCGCCGGCGGTCCGGCGAGCTCGGCGACGATCGGGTCGTCGGGCTGCGTCGGGACCGGCTGGGTCGGGATGCCCATGGCCCGCAGCAGCGACCGGGCCTTGCCACGCTCGGCCGGCACGGTCACCAGGACGTCGGCGCCGTCGGCCCCGGCCCGGGCGGTGCGCCCGCCGCGGTGCTGGTAGGTCTTGGCGTCCTCGGGCGGGCCCAGGTGCAGTACGAGGCCGATGCCGTCGACGTGGATGCCGCGGGCGGCGACGTCGGTGGCGACCAGAACCCGGTAGAACCCGTCGGTGAACCCGGCGAGCGCCCGGGTGCGGGCCCCCTGCGGCATGCCGCCGTGCAGGGGCTCGGCCGGTACCCCGGCCTCGGTGAGCGCCTGCGCGACGCGGTCGGCGTCGCGCTGGGTGCGCACGAACACCAGGGTGCGGCCGGCGCCGCAGGCGAGCGCGGTGACCAGCCGGAGCTGGGCGGTGCGGTCGACGGACTCCATCGCGTGCCGGGCCAGGGTCGAGACCTGCGACACCTCCGGGTCGACGGCGACGAGGACCGGCTCGGGCAGGTAGCCCCGGACGAGGACCTCGACCTCGCGGTCCAGCGTGGCGCTGAACAGCAGCCGCTGGCTGTCGGACGGGGTCATGTCCAGCAGCGCCTTGACCGCGGGGAGGAACCCGAGGTCGCACATGAAGTCGGCTTCGTCCAGGACGGTGATCTCGATCTCGTCGAGGATGCAGGCGTCGCGCTCGACCAGGTCGGTGAGCCGGCCCGGGGTGGCGACGACGAGGTGCACACCCCGGCGCAGGGCCGAGATCTGCCGGCTGATCGACGTTCCGCCGTAGACCGGGGTCATCCACAGCCCCAGCGCCCGGGTGAGCGGGGCCAGCACGTCGTTGACCTGCTGGGCCAGCTCACGGGTCGGGACGAGGATCAGCCCGCGGGGCTGACGGGGGCGGGCGGCGCCGGTGGTGGCGAGCCGGGCGAGCAGCGGCAGGCCGAACGCCAGGGTCTTGCCGGAGCCGGTGCGGGCCCGGCCGAGCACGTTCTCGCCGGCCAGCACGTCGGGCAACGTGGCGGCCTGGACCGGGAACGGCCCGTGGATGCCCTTGTCCGCGAGCGCGGAGACCAGCCGCGGGGGCAGGCCCGCCTCGGCGAAGGACTCGGCGGGCGGACGGGGGGAGCGGGTGGCGAGCGCCGGGCGCGCCGCCGGGCGCTCACCGCCGCGGAACGGGGCGGGACGAGGCCCGCCGCGGCCGTGTCCGGTGGGACGGGTACGGCCGCCCCGGGAGGGACGGGCCGGACGGTGGGCGGGGGTGGGCTGGGTGCTGCGGGGCTGAGTCAGGGGATCCGCCGATCAGGTCAGGGCCGACAGAACAACGCCACGTCGGTTCCACGCGCCATGCGGCGTGGTCTACAAGCGCGGAAAGTGTCGTCCGGCGGCCAGGGGGCGGCCGGTTTTCACGCGACCGGACCCAACCGCGGTCTGAGACCGCCATGGCGCTCGCACCGACCTTCGGACATCCGGCCCGATTGGCCGGATGCCCCAGAGATCTTGTCGCCGCCCCGTGGGTGGTTGCCCTCGGTGACGCCGACATGAAGACGTTACCTCGTACCGGGCCGTGATCGGGGGGCGCGAGGTGTGTGGTTAACCATCAGGGGAGGAGGTTCTACGTCACATCTGGTCCAGTGAAGCGCCGAACTGCGGTTCGGAGTCGGTTGGACGACATTTCCTCTTTAGATGACCTTGAAGACCTCAGCATACGCCGGATTGCCCATGCCTGGCGGGCATCTGTTACTGGGGGTGCACCCGGCCCGTTCGGGTGCGCAGCGCGCCGGTGGCGGGCATCGGCACCGGCCACCGGACCCGGCGCCGGCGCGGGCTCACCGGGCCGAGCGGGCCCGCCGGACCAGGCTGCGCGGCCCCCCGGTCCCGGCTGGCGCCGACCGCCCAGGCCAGCAGGGCCAGCGTTCCGACGAGCGCCCCGTAGGCGCCGACGACCCGCGCGTCCTCGCCGCGGGCGCGCGCCGCGATCCAGCACACCGCCCCGACCCCGCCGACCAGCGCGGCCACCAGGACAGCCCGTAGCGCCGTCATGGCCATCCGTGGCGCCGCCACCGGCTCGGACGCGGCCAGCCCGGGTACGGGGCTTTCAGGCACCGCCACGGCCGGTGCCGCGACCGCCGGCTCGGCCACATGGCCCGACCCAGCCACATGGCCCGGCTCGGCCGCCTGGTCCGGGTCGGCTGGACGTCCTTCCCGCCGCCGACGGGCCGTGCGCACCAGCGGCAGGGCGACCAGCGGACCGAGGACGACGGCCGCCACGAGCAGGTCGATCGGAGTGCTCAGATGTGGGGTCACCAGCAGCCAGCTGCCGCCGGTGAACAGAGCGAGGGGCAGGTCCGGGTCGCCGGGGGCGGCCGGGTGGCCCGGGCCGCCGCGGGTGATCGCGAGCAGCGGGGCCACCAGCAGGAGCAGATAGTGGCTCCACACGATCGGCGAGGCCACGAGTGCCGCCGCCACCACGCCGGCGAACAGCAGCCCGTCGCCGCCGGCGCGGCTCCGCCCGCGGGCCCGCCACAGACATCCGGCCAGCAGCAGGCCGGCGGCGGCGCGGGCGCCCCAGGTGGCGGCGCCGAGGCCGAGCCCGACGTTCATCAGCAGCCCGGTGAGGCTCAGCCCGTCGGGCGCCTCCTCGCGGGCGAGGACGGACAGCATGTCGGCGTAGGTGTGCGCCGCCACCGGGCTGTAGATCTCCCCGACGCCGAACAGCGCGGCCAGGGTGACGAGCGCCACCACCGTCGCGCGCGGCCGGCGGGTCAGCGCGAGCCAGAGCGCGACCGGGACGAGGAAGAGCTTGCTGTACACGAGCACCGCGGTGAGGACCCCGGCCGCCACGGGGACGTCCCGCAGCCGCCACAGTGCCACCAGCCCGCAGAACAGCAGCGCGTTGAGGGTGCCCATCTGCAGCCCGGTGATGGTGCAGGACGCCGTCAGCACCAGGGCGAACGTCCACCGGCCGGCGCCGGCGAGCCGGCAGGCGGCGAGCAGGGCGACCACCGACAGCGCGATGAACAGCTCGGAGGCGCCGGGAAGGGCGGAGAGCGGGACGAACGGCAGCGACACCAGGTACGGGTAGACGAAGGCGAAACCGGAGTAGACCTCGGGTGTGCCGGGCGGGGGGTAGGGGTCGCGGCCGTCGGCGACCGCCGCGCCCGCGCGGAGAAAGACGTCGACGTCGAAGTGGGCGATCGGGGCCACGTAGCCCACCCAGATCAGGGCGAGGAGCCCGGCGATGACGAGCGGGCCCGCGGCGCCGGCGGCCGTGCCGCGTTGCTCCGGTCGGCGCTCCACCCAACCCCCAGGGTCGTCGTGTGCTGCGTCGGTCATGTTCCCACCCGTCAGAGCAGCAGCTCGGTGAGCAGGTGGATGACCAGGCCGGCGAGCGCGCCGACCACCGTCCCGTTGATGCGGATGAACTGCAGGTCGCGACCGACGTGCAGCTCGATCCGCCGGGACGTGTCAGCCGGCTCCCAGCGGGCCACGGTGTCCCCGATGACGGCGGCGATGTCCTCGCGGTAGCGGCCGACGGTGCGGGCGGCGATGTCGGCGGCGGCCCGGTTCACGGTGGACGCCAGCGCCGGCTCGGTGGCGAGCCGGTTCCCGAAGGCCGCCAGCTCCTCGGTGGCCCTGGTGCGCGCGGTTCCGTCCGGGTCCGTGGTCAGGTCGAGCAGTACGCCGCGGGCGGTCGCCCAGATCGCCGACACCGCCCGGTCGGTCTCCGGGTGGGCGATGATCCGCCGCTTCAGCGCCTCCACCCGCTCGCCGAGCTCGTCGTCGGTGCGCAGGCGCTCTGCGAACGTGGTGAGGAAGGAGTCCAGCGCGCGGCGCACCCGGTGGTCGGGGTCCCTCCGCAGGTCGGCGGCGAACCGCAGCGCCTCGGCGTACGCCTTGGCGGCGACCGCCTCGTCGAGCCACTTGGGCGACCAGGCCGGCGCCTGTTCCCGGACCATCCGCACGACCGTGTCCGGGTTCTGCTTCAGCCAGTCCTCGATCTCGGCGACGAGCAGGTCGACCAGGTGATGATGCGTGCCCTCCGCGACCACCCGGTCGAGGGCCACCCCGAGCACCCCCGCCCACCGCCGCTCCACGAGCCGGGGCAGGACGGTCTTCTCGACCAGCTCGCGGACGAGGTCGTCACTGATGCCGGAGATCATCGAGGCCACCCGTGCCGAGACCTCGGAGGTCACGCGTTCGGCGTTCTCCCGGCGGCGCAGCCAGCCACCGACCCGGCTGGCGACCCCGAGCTGGTCCAGTTTCTCGCGGATCACCTCCTCGGCGAGGAAGTGCGTTCCGACGAAGTTCTGCAGGCCGCGGCCGAGGGCGTCCTTACGGCGCGGGATGATCGCGGTGTGCGGGATCGGCAGCCCGAGCGGGTGCCGGAACAGCGCGGTGACCGCGAACCAGTCAGCCAGCGCGCCGACCGTGCCGGCCTCGGCCGCGGACGCCACGTAGCCGACCCAGCCCGGCGCGCCGGAGGCGTCCCACCGCCAGGCGACGACGTACACGGTGACCATGAAGGCGAGCAGCCCGGTCGCGATGGTGCGCATCCGGCGCAGCCCCTGGCGCATGCGGGCCTCGCTGAACGGGTCGCCGCCGAGATCGCGTGGGGCCCCGCCCGTCGCTGTCAGTGTCATCGCCCGCCCACCGGTGTCATCCGCGCCCGCCCGCCCCTCCGCAGGACCCTGCCGGAGAGCGCGGGCCTGGGGGCCGGGCTCGCGCGGCGGCGCCGACCCGCTCCGGCGGGGAGACAGCAACACCCTACGGGCGCGGCCCGTCAGCCCGGCGGGCCGCGCCCGCGCGGCGATGGATGACGACGAGGTCGACCAGCGCCGTGGCGGCGATGATCCCGAGAACGACCGCCGGCACGGTTCGGCCGGCCACCGCGAGCAGACCGCTGAAGACCCCGCAGAAGACCAGGCCGAACACGGCCAGCGCCCGGCGCAGGCCGAGGGCGCTGGCGGCCGGCGCGGCACCCGTCCGCGCGTCGCCGAGCGAGCCCAGCCGGCGCCACCACGGTGTGCGCCACCAGGGTGGGGGGTGCGCGGGGCGTTCGGTGCGCTGCCGGGGCACTGGAGCGGTCACGCCCTGCGGTGTGCCCGCCCAGGCGCGGACGAACCAGGACCACCCCGCAGCAGGGGAGGTCACAGGAAAGCAATCATCAGACATAAAAAGGGTATCGAAAAGGTTTGGCAGGAAGTTGCCTGTCGGCCTGCCTGGCCCCCTCTGATACTTCATCTCGTGATAATGGGGTTGAGGGGTCTGTGAGCGTAGGTGACGGCGCGTTCCCGCCTGTTCCCGCGATGTTCTCGCCAGCGCGGCCCGGTCGGTCGCCGGGCGGCGGCCTCGGTGTCCCGCCGCCAGAGCCCCGGTGCCGGTAGCCCGGCGTTAGCGTGCCTGCGCGGCCGCGGCGTCGCCGACCGCGTCGATGAGCAGTTTCGTCGCGGTGAAATCGACCGGGACCTCGATCACCCGGACCCCGCCCGCACCCAGCGCGGCGGCCAGGCGTTCGCGGTGGTCGGCGGCCGAGCGGAGCCCGCCCCTGCGGCCCCACACCTCGACGACCAGGCTGGCATCCAGATCCGAGGCCAGCTCGAGCAGGGTGGCGGCGGTACCGGTCGGGGGCTGCTCGACGACCGCCACCCCCACCCGGCCCTGCCGCCATGCCAGCAGGGCACCGGCCACCGCCACACCGCCCCCGGCTGGCGCGACGCGCACCTCTCCGCCGACAGTGGGCACGGTGTGATCCACCCACAGCCCGGCGGCACCCGGCTCGGCCAGGACGATCCCGTTCGCCGGCAGCGTCTCGGCGACGTCGGCGGCGGCGCGGGCCGGGTTGAGTGGCGCGTCGTCCCGTGCGAGGAGCGAGCCGACGACCTCGGACGCCGCACCGGCCGCGGTGCCCGATTCGGTCGCCGTCGCCGTCGCCGTCGCCGTCGCCGTCGCCACGGCCACGGGCGCGTGCACGGGCGCGGCGGCAGACACGGGAACGGGGAAGTCCAGGGGGAAGCCCAGCCGCAGCCGGATCTCGGCCGTGCCGCGGGCGCGGGCCGCCTCGAGCGCGGCGACCAGGGCGGCCGGTGAGGGGATCGGATCCACCCGGGTCGGTGCGGCGGGCGGGGCCCCGGGGGAGGCCACGGCCGGCGCGGACAGCAGCGTGAGCACCTCGCCGTCCCAGGTCGCGCCAGGTCCGTGGCCCAGTGCGGCGGCGGCTGTCGCCAGCAGGCGGGCGCAGGCCTCATCCGGGGCGGTGATCTGGTGGGGCGAGCCCGGCCCCGTCAGCGCCGCACCCGGGGACGGCCCGTCCGGCATCGTCACCAGATGACGCACCCCGACCGAGACGAGCCACTCCCCGACAGTCATGGACCGAACGCTCCTTCTCCAAACGGATGGCGGGCGTCGGTGTGATTCGGCTGCTCATGGTGGTCTGGCCGCGTCGGCCCCGTTGCGCCCCGGTGTCCTGCATGTCCACGGTGGCGTGCCAGGTGGCGGCGGGGAAAGTGTTGTGACCTGCATCCACGGGGGGCGGCCGCCGCTGGTCGCGCTGCGTGGGTGGTACCTGGCGCTGAGCGCCTGCCTGCCGCGTCGGGCGACCGTATCGAGAATGGGCGCTCGCTCAGCGTGTGCAGGGGTCGAGGAAGGGGACGTCCGGCAGTTCCCGGGACCACCACCGCTCGTCGGGCGCGTCCTCACCGGCGCAGGCCAGCCGGACGAGCCGCGCCGGGTCCACGGTGAACACGGTCGGGCCGCCCCCGCCGCCCGCGGCGGCGAAGGTCGTCCCGGCACCGTCGACGGCGAGGCGGCGCCGCCCGGCCGCGCTCTGCTCCAGCCGTGCGACAGCCGGGCAGGCCGTCCAGGCGCGGTGTGCCGTGGATGATGCGGTACAGCACCGCGTCCGTGGGACCGGAGTCGAACGGCGGACGGCCGGTACCCGCGTAATGCCCGATCGAATGAGCCTGATCGCTCGCGCCCTGTCCGCGGTCTTGCGACCATCCCGTGCTCGGACAGCGGCTTGCGGGTTGTGCGGGTCCGCGGGTTGCGCGCGGCGGCCGGCGGGACGTCCGGTGGCCAGCGAGGATGTCTGGTGGCCAGCAGTGCAAACCGGGTTGGGCGGTGCGGTCGGCGGGGAGCGGCCTGGTCGAAGCTGCTACACGAAGAATGCCGCTTTCGGTCAAATCCAGGGGTGTGAGGGCGGGACCCGGTCCGTCCCGGCCGGTCTCTCCGGGGCACGTCCCACCTGGGTCTTCACGCGGTTGCGCGCGGGATCGCCGTCGCGCGGCAGTGAGTTCGGCCGCCGCGACAGCGACCGTCCGAGGCGCCGGCGGTGGATGGCCGCCGGGTCGCGCGGCGGGTCGGCGCAGCGCTCCGGATCGCGAACCCAAACCCGACTTCAACCCAACGGGCGGCAAATTTGCTCATCCGGGGCGCTCCGTGCCGTCGGATGCCTCGGGCGTGTCGGCCCGCGTTCGGGCGCCGGGCATGGTGGCCTGCGCCGTGGGCGAATGGGCCGCCGGGGCTTCCCCGTCCGCTGCGCCGTTCGTCGACGGTGATCGGTTCCTGTTTGCGAATGCGCAGGTAGTACGCCTGCTGACGGCTATCGGGACAGGATCTAGACCACGCCTGATGTGATGTGCATCACCATGCCGTATGTATTCCTGTATATCAAAGGGCGTCCAACAATCGCTGGCGCCAAGGCGGGGAGCGCTTACAGCCTGTGATTCCGTGATTCCTGCCGGGAATACCCCTTCCGTGAGCCGGTTGACAAAGGCCGCCCACTCTCGCCGTCCTCATCGGTGTGCTGATGGGACGTGCTGAGGGGACTTGCAGGCAGGCTCGCTACAGTTGTCCGACGTCGGACGCTTTCAGGCGGGCGCGGGCCGGGTGTCATTCGATCGCGGTCCGCCCTTGTCGCGCGCCGTCCGTCGCGGACCAGGCATCGAATGAGCGACTCGCTCAACCCGCACACGAGGCGCCCAACCCCGGGGCGTCGGACGAGAGGACTGGATGCTCCGGAATTGGCCCATCCGCTCGAAGCTAGTGGTGATTCTGATCGTCCCGCTGGCCGCGCTGGCCGTGCTGAGCGCGATACAGGTGCGCGGGGACGTCGACAACGTCCGGGCCGCGGACCGCATCGAGGCGCTCGCCGACTTCTCGATCAAAGGTAACAACCTGGTCCACGTGCTTCAGCGCGAACGCTATGCGACCAACTCTTACGTCGGATCGGGCTTCACCAACCCGGTGCTGGGGGAGGGGGCGGTGGCGGCGCGCAAGCCCGTCGACGAGGCCCTCGCCGCCTACCAGGCCGACGAGCAGACGCTGCCCGCGTCCGCGCGCGACGCCCTCGGCTCGACGCTGAGTTCCATCCGGACACATCTCGACCAGCTGGCCGAGCACCGCAAGCAGATTGACGCTCGCCAGACCCAGATCGCGGCGAACGGGGCCTTCTACAACGAGGCCGTGAACGAGCTGCTGCTACTCAACGCGCGAGTCGCGGCCGGTAGCTCCGACGCCAAGCTGGTCAACGGTGCTACCACGCTGGCCGGTATCTCCCAGGCCAAGGAACAGGCCTCCCAGCAGCGTGGTTCGGTCGCCCAGATGCTCTCCCTGGGCGGGGCCAACCCGCAGATGCTGCGCGCGCTGCTGGCCACCGCCGGCGCGGAGACCGCCTGGACCGAGCAGTTCCGCACCACGGCGACGCCGTCCGAGCTGGAGCTGTTCACGAACACGGTCGGGCGCTCGGCCACCGGCGTCAACCAGATGCGCGAGGACGTGGTCAGCGCGCTCAGCGCGCAGCAACCCCCCACCGTCGGCCTTCGTGACTGGCTGACCGCCGCCGACGGCAAGATCGGCCAGATGCACGACGTCGAGGTGCAGATCGCGACCGACCTGGCGGCGATAAGCCGCGACATCGCGAGTACGGCCTCGCGGGACGCCCTGCTCGGAAGCATCGGCGTGGCGATCATCCTCGTGTTGTCGGTCGTGATCTCGTTGCTCGTCGCGAGCCCCATGATCGGCCAGCTCCGCCGCCTGCGTGGAGGCGCGCTCGACGTCGCCAACGAGCGGCTGCCCAGCGTCGTCGACCGGCTGCACCGGGGTGAGCCCGTCGACATCGACGCCGAGTCCTTCCCGGTACCCGCGACCAGCAAGGACGAGATCGGCCAGCTGGCGGAGGCGTTCGCCACGGTGCACGAGGTGGCGGTGCGCACCGCCGTCGAGCAGGCCGCGATGCGCAAGAGCATCGGGGACACCTTCCTCAACCTCGCCCGCCGCAGCCAGGCCCTGATCCACCGCCAGCTGAAGATCATCGACGCGCTGGAGCGCAAGGAGACCGACCCGGACGAGCTCGAGGAGCTGTTCCGCCTCGACCATCTCGCGACCCGTATGCGGCGCCACGCCGAGGACCTCATCGTCCTCTCCGGCTCCAAGCCCGCCCGTGGCTGGCGCCGGCCGGTTCCGATCAAGGACGTCGTCCGCGGTGCGGTCGCCGAGGTCGAGGACTACACCCGGGTCAAGGTCCTGCCCATCACCGGTGGCGCCGTCTCCGGCCACGCGGTCGGTGACGTGATCCACATGTTCGCCGAGCTGATCGAGAACGCTACCTCCTTCTCGCCCCCGCACACGCCCGTGCAGGTCGCCGGGCACCCGGTCTCCAACGGCTTCGTGGTCGAGATCGAGGACCGCGGACTCGGGATGAACCAGGAGGAGATCGACGCGCTCAACAACCGGCTGGCGAACCCGCCGCCGTTCGACCTGTCGACCAGCGAGCGGCTGGGTCTGTTCGTGGTCAGCCGGCTGGCGGAGCGGCACGACGTCCAGGTGCGGCTGCGGCCGTCGCCGTACGGCGGCACGATGGCGATCGTCCTGCTGCCCGCGACCCTGCTGCGTGCCTCCGACGACAAGGGCGAGGACAGCAGTCCGCGCGAGTTCGCCGCGGTCGGCGCGTCGAGCGCCGGCACGCAGGGCTCGGACCTGGCCGGTTCGCTCAACGGCATCGGTGACCGGGTGAACGGGGCCGGTGGCGCCAGCCCGGAGAGCAACGGCCACTGGGCGGGGGACATCCCCGGGGACGCCCTGGACGCGGCGGCGCTGTCGGCGGGCGGAGCCGTCAACGGTGCCGGCACCAGCGCCGACGAGACGCTGATCGACGACCTCCCGGTCTTCGCCACGGCGCGGTCGAGCTGGTTCGTCGCGGAGAAGCCCGGTGGCAGGAACCGGACAGACGACGAGGGAGACGACGACGGTCCGGTACCGCCGCGCCGTCCGGGCGAGCTGACCGGCCCGACGCGGCGGGCCGAGCTCCCGCCGTCCCGGGACGGCGCCGGTTACCCGGACGACGCGGGGGCCGGGAGGAACACGGGCTGGTCCGACGGACGGTCCGACCCGGCGGCCTCGCTGTTCGGTCCGCCTCCGGGTGGTGGCGAGTTCGGTGGCGGCTCGCTGTTCAGCGCTCCGCCCGACACCGGTCAGTTCAGCGGCTTCGGTCCGAACGGCTTCGGTGACGGCGGCGGCTACGGTGACGCGGGCTTCGGTGACGGCGGCGGCTACGCCGGCGGCTTCGGTGGCGGCGCGACCGATGTCGGCGCCAACGGCATGGCCGGCAACGGATCGGGTGGCTTCGCTGACTCGGATTACCACACCGCCGAGTTCAGCCGGTCCGGTTTCGGTACCGGCGGCGGCCTCGGGACCGATGGTGGTCCCGGGAACGACGGCGGTTTCGGGAATGGCGGCGGCCTGGGGCAGGAGACCGGCGACGGCTTCGGCTCGGCCGGAGGTTTCGGTTCGGGTGACGGCTTCGGCTCGGGTGACTCCCAGCCCGGGGCCGGGCTGCCGTCCCGCTCACGGACCGGGCGGGCCTCGGGCGACTACGCCCGCGCCGACTACACGCCACCGGGCCAGCAGAGCCCGGCCGGGGACGGGACCGGCTACCGCGAGCCCCGCGCGGACCGCGGCCAGGAATTCGGCCGTCCCATGCGGGAGAACGGGTACGGCGGGGCGGAACAGGCCTACCCCGGACGCCAGGACGGCGGCATCGGCGACGGCGCCTTCCGCCGCTCGGCCCGGTCGTCGCACCCGGGGCAGTCCACCGGTGGGGGCTCCGCCTACCCCGGGGCCAACCCGCCGCCGGCGGCACCCCCGTTCGACACGGGAGCCGCCGCGGCGGAGGAGTCCGCCGACGACGGTCTCGACGAGCTCGGCCTGCCCAAGCGGCGGCGGCGCGCGAACCTGGCGCCGCAGCTGCGCCGGGAGAACGCGGACGCGGGCCGTTCGTCGCTCGCCGCGGGCCCTCGTTCACCCGAGGAGATCCGCAGCATGATGTCGTCCTTCCAGGCCAACTTCGGCCGTGGGATCGAGGACGGAACGGTGTCCAATGACGGAGATGATGTGAGGAAGGTAACCTGATGCGTCCGCTGGGGCCGTCGGAGAACATGAACTGGTTGCTCAACAACCTGGTCAAGAAGGTCCCCGAGGTCACCTATGTGATCGTGCTTTCTTCGGACGGTCTGCTGCTTGCGACCTCGCGTGGAATGGACCGGGCCACCGCTGACCAGCTCGCCGCGGTGGCGTCCGGATTCAACAGCCTCGCCCGGGGCGCCGGCCGGTTCTTCGGCGGCGGTAACGTTCGGCAGACCATCGTCGAGATGGAGGCGGGATTCCTGTTCGTCACCGCGGTCGGTGACGGCTCGTGCCTGGCTATTCTCAGCAGCCCGGGCGCGGATATCGGTCTCATCGCCTACGAGATGGCGCTGCTGGTGACGAGGGTGGGTGAGTTTCTGACGCCGGAGCTTCGCGCCGAAATGCAGTCGGCGCTGCCGATTTAGGACCTGTCCGAATGCACGCGCGGTGGCGCGTCACCGGTTCCGGCCCGTTCCCCACGGGCTGGAACCGGTGACGCGCCACCGCGGGCAAATGACGATCCCAGGCAGGAGGACCGCGGTGTCAGGGGATGAGGAATGGTTCGACGACGAGGCCGGGCCGGTGGTGCGGCCCTACGCCGTCACGGGGGGGCGCACCCGTCCCAGTAACCGGACCCTGGATCTGGTGGCCCTGGTGTCCACCTCTCCGCAGGGGCGGGCCATCGCGACCACGCTGGAACCGGAGCAGCGTGCCATAGCGGTGCTCTGCCAGCGGCTCCAGTCCGTCGTCGAGATCTCCGCCCGACTCAACCTCCCAGTCGGCGTGGCACGTGTGCTCGTCGGCGACATGCTCGACGCCGGGCTGGTGAGTGTGCACCGGCCCGAACGAACGTCGGACCGCCCCAGCGTGGCGATTATCGAAAAGGTGCTCAGTGGACTCCAGGCTCTCTAGGACCCGAGCGGCCGATACACCGGCGCCGCATCCGGTCAAGATCATCGTTGCCGGTGGTTTCGGAGTCGGGAAGACGACGTTCGTCGGCGCGGTGAGCGAGATTCCCCCGCTCACCACCGAGGCCGCGATGACGTCCGCGAGTATCGGTGTTGACGACACCAGCGCCGTCGCGTCCAAGACGACGACGACGGTGGCCATGGACTTCGGCCGAATCACCCTGGTCGACAGCGTGATTCTCTACCTGTTCGGGACCCCCGGCCAGGACCGCTTCTGGTTCATGTGGGACGAACTCGTCCTGGGTGCGATCGGCGCGATCGTGCTCGTCGACACCCGCCGTCTCGCCGACTCGTTTCCCGCCATCGACTACTTCGAGGAACGTGACATCCCGTTCCTCATCGCCCTGAACCACTTCGAGGGCGCGCGCCGTTACCGCAGCGAGGACATCCGCGCGGCGCTGGACCTCGACCCCCGCCGGCCGATGGTGCTGTGCGACGCCCGCCAGCGGGAGTCGGTGCGCCAGTCGCTCATCGCGCTGGTCCGCCACGCCCTGGAGGTGGTCTCCGCGGAGAGCCAGCGACCGGGGCTGCCGACCGGCTCACGGTGAACGACACCGCGCGTGCCGCCCCAGCGCCCGCGGACCATCCGCTTCGACCTGGGAAGGGGATCTTGCTCGAGCTTCTCGGTCTCGACGACGTCACGCTGTCGGCCTACCGGTTGTGGCTGAGACATCCCGACATGGATGTCGACGGGGTGGCCACGGCGGTGGGGCAGGCGAACGACACGGTCCGCCGGTCACGGGACCGGCTCGTCGAGTTGTCACTGCTGTTGCCCTCCACCGAACATCCCGGCCACCTGGTCGCCGTCCACCCGGAGGCCGGTCTGGAGCATCTGCTCCAGGCTCAGCACGAGGCGCTCATCCGCCGCCACGAGCGGCTTGTCCGGGCCCGGGCGCAGGTGAGCACGTTCGTCTCGGAGTACCTGGACAACCGGCCCGGTGGGGACGGCGCGGAGGTCGAGCACATCGACAGCGCCGACCAGGCCCGGGCCGAACTGCTCACCCTTGTCGGCCGGGCCGAGAAGGAGGTGCTCGCGCTGCACACCCGGCGCGGCCGCCCGCCGGCGTTGACCGCGGAGGTTCTCCCGGTCGAGCTGCGGGCGCTGCAGCGCGGTGTGGCGATGCGCAGCGTCCTCCCACGCACGGTCAGCACCGACGAGACGGGTGTCGGTTACGTCCGCACGGTCGCCTCGCACGGCCTGGAGGCCCGGCTCGCCGACGACCCGCGCATCGACGCGACGACCGTGGACGGCCGGGTCGGGCTGGTGCAGTTCGTGCAGCACGGCACCGACCCGCACGCGCTGATCGTGCGCTCGCCCGCGCTGGCGAACCTGGTCACGATGCTGTTCGAGCAGGTCTGGGACAGCGCCGAGCCGCTGGCCGCGGAGGCCGACGGCGACCTGGAGAGCCCTGCGGACGACCGGCCGAACGACACCGAGCGGCTGCTTTTAAGGCTGCTCAGCCTGGGTGTGAAGGACGAGGCGGCGGCCCGCCATCTCGGGGTGTCCGTCCGTACGGTGCGTCGGATGGTCGCCGACCTCATGACCCGCCTGGACGCCCGTAGCCGCTTTCAGGCCGGGACGGTCGCGGCCCGGCGGGGTTGGTTGTAACCGCGTTGTGATCAGTTGGTCGGATCGTTGGCAGTAGATGGTCAGGGCAACTTCCTGCCACCCGGAATGCCGGACAGAAGTTCCGATGGGCCGCATGATTCCGATGAGCAACCGGAATTACGTATAACTGGCGCGGACCACCACAGCAGGAACCGGCCAGGTGGCTTCGCCGACCGGCGAACGCGTGAGACCGGTCACTTGCGCGTGTCGGTGCCGAGCGCATCCGATATGGCCGGTGCCTTCGGGTCGATCCGGCCCTTCGGTAGCGGTCGGCCGTGTTCGAACACGCGCGGCGCAGCCTGTTCATCGTGACTCCGAAAGAGGAGATCGAGTGCCGACGGAATCCGGCTCGGTTCCGAACCAACGCACGACCAGCCAGCGGACGCTGATTGTCGCCCGGATGAACCCCGAAGACGCCGGTGCGGTCGCCGACGTCTTCGCGGAGTCGGACGCCGGCGAGCTTCCACATCTCGTCGGCGTCGCCCGGCGCGACCTTTTCCGTTTCCACGGGCTGTACTTCCATCTCATCGAGAGCCGGGCGGACATCAACGGCACGCTGCCGCCGGTTCGGGAGCACCCGCTGTTCGTCGACGTGAACAGCAAGCTCGAGAAGTACATCGCGGCGTACGACCCGCAGACCTGGCGCGGCCCCCGGGACGCGATGGCCGACAGCTTCTACACCTGGGTGGCCGATCAGAGCGGTCCCTGAGCCCGCGCCGGCGCGGGACCAGGTTCCGCGCCGGCCCCGGGGCTCCGCCTCCGCGCGGCCGGCCGCCGCAGGACGAACGGGCCGTCCCGACCTTCGTCGCATGCGCCGCAGCCATCCGCCCCGCGCGGCTGGTGGCCCCGCCATGCCCGCAGGCCGCCCTGCCCGAGCCTCGGACGCCGCTGTCCGGGCCGGGTCCGCGCGCCCGCGGCCGGCGGTCCGCCGGCCGTCCGCTCCCAGCCCCCCGAACGCAGGTCACCGTGGTTTCGGGTGCCCTGGGTTCAGGCCGCCCGGTCTCCGGAGCGCTGTCTTTCGAGCTTTCAGGCTGCCCGAGTTTCAGAGATTGATGTCACAACCGTATCCCGCGGACGCGGGAATGGTGAGAAGGGAACGCAGATGCCCCTGCAGTGGACCGCCGACGAGCTTCTCGACTTCCTCGTGGAGCAGGCCGGCCTGCCGCCGGAGGACCGTCCGACCGAACTCGGCGTGACGTTCACCGACATCGGTCTGGACTCGCTCGCCTACCTGCAGCTCCAGGCCGAGGTACAGGAGCGGTTCGGTGTCGACCTGCCGAACGAGGCGCCGGAGGGATACACCCTCGCCGACATCCTCACCACGGTGAACAGCGCGCTCCTGCAGTCCGAGGTCGCCTGAGACTCCAGGCCGAGACCATTCCCCTCCAGTGAGCGAACCGGAGAAACACATGAGCGGGCACACCGACAACTCGATCTTCATCGATGCCGACATCGACCTCGTCTGGTCCATGACGAACGACCTGGAGTCCTGGCCGTCGCTGTTCACCGAGTACGCCTCGGTCGAGATCCTCGAGAAGGCCGAGAACACCTTCAAGTTTCGGCTGACGATGCACCCGGACGAGAACGGGACGTCCTGGAGCTGGGTGTCCGAGCGCACCCTCGACCCGGTGAACCACAAGGTCCGCGCCTACCGGGTGGAGACGGGGCCCTTCGAGTACATGCACATCGAGTGGACGTACCTGCCCGAGGGCACCGGCACCCGGATGCGCTGGGTGCAGGACTTCAAGATGCGCCCGACGGCGCCGGTGACGACCGAGCAGATGACCGAGCGGATCAACACGAACACACCGCGCGAGCAGGCGGCCATCCGCGGCAAGGTCGAGGCGGCGGCCCGCGCCGCCGCGCCGGCGGCCGACCAGGTCCAGGTTCCCGAGCAGGTCTGAGGAGATAACGGTGAGCATCGCAACCCCCGCGCCCCTGACGGTCCCCAAGGTCCTCTCGATCCACGACGTGCCGGCCAACCGGCGCCGCGGCGGTGACATCCGCACGCTGCTGTCCCCGGCGACCGTCGGCGCCAAGTCCGGGTTCCTGGGCACCCTCACCCTGCAGCCCGAAGAAGTGGTGACCGAGCACTGGCACCCCTACTCCGAGGAGTTCCTCTACTGCGTCAGCGGCGCGGTCACCGCCCGCCTCGACGGCGAGCACACCGCGCTGCCCGCCGAGCACGGCCTGCTCATCCCGATCGGCATGCGGCACCGGATCGTGAACACCGGCGACGAGGTGGCCTTCCTCGTCTTCCACCTCAGCCCGCTCGCGCCGCGGCCCGACCTGGGGCACGTGGACACCGAGCCGCTACCCGAGCAGTCGCAGCAGTGAACAAACCCACGCAGCGGTCGCGGCCGGACGACGCTCACGGGCCGGCGTCACGGGACGGGGGTCCGCGCCGCACCGCGGTGACCGGGGTCGGCGTCGTCGCCCCCGGTGGCTCGAACCGCAAAGAGTTCTGGACCCTGCTCACAGACGGCCGCACCGCCACCCGCCGGCTGTCCTTCTTCGACCCGTCGCCGTTCCGGTCACAGGTCGCGGCCGAATGCGACTTCGACCCGCTCGCCGCCGGCCTCACCCGCCAGGAGATCGCGCGCAACGACCGGTTCGTGCAGTTCGCGCTGGCCGCGGCCGCGGAGGCGGTGGCCGACAGCGGGCTGGACCTCGGCCTCGGTGTCGGCGGCACCGAACGCGAGCCGGGCGACGGGCCGGTCGTCGGGGTGAGCATGGGCAGCGCCGTCGGGGCGACCACCCGGCTCGAGAACGAGTACGTGGTCGTCAGCGACGGCGGGAAGCACTGGGAGGTCGACCCGCGCTACGCGAGCTCGTTCCTCTACCACGCGCTCGTGCCGAGCTGCCTGGCCACCGAGATCGCCTGCCGCTTCGGCGCGCACGGCCCGTCGTTCGTGGTCTCCACCGGGTGCACCTCCGGCATCGACGCGGTCGGCTACGGCCACCAGCTCATCGTCGACGGCGAGGCGGACATCGTGATCGCCGGCGCCTCCGACGCGCCGCTCTCGCCGATCTCCATCGCCTGCTTCGACGCCATCCGCGCCACCTCGGCCCGCAACGACGACCCCGAGCACGCCTCGCGGCCGTTCGACGCCAGCCGCGACGGCTTCGTGATGGGAGAGGGCAGCGCCGTGCTGATCCTCGAGGAGCTGGAGTCGGCCCGGGCCCGTGGCGCGCACATCTACTGTGAGGTCGGCGGGTACGCCTCGCGGTCCAACGCCTTCCACATGACCGGCCTGCGCCCGGACGGCGTCGAGATGGCCGAGGCCATCCGCATCGCCCTGGACCAGGCGCGGCTCGACCCGTCCGCCGTCGACTACGTCAACGCCCACGGGTCGGGGACGAAGCAGAACGACCGGCACGAGACGGCCGCTTTCAAGCGGTCGCTGGGCGCCCACGCCCACGAGGTGCCGGTCAGCTCGATCAAGTCGATGGTCGGCCACTCCCTCGGCGCGATCGGCTCCATCGAGCTCGCGGCCTGCGCCCTGGCGATCGAGCACAACGTGGTGCCGCCGACGGCGAACTGGTCGACCCGCGACCCCGAGTGCGACCTGGACTACGTCCCGAACACCGCCCGCGACCACACGGTGGACGCGGCACTGTCGGTCGGCAGCGGGTTCGGCGGGTTCCAGTCGGCCATCGTCCTGGCCTCGGCGGACCGGGCATGACCGTCCTGGACACCGCGCCGGCCGGTACGGCCGGCCGGGCCGCGGGCCCGGTGCGGCCGGTCATCACCGGGCTCGGGGTCATCGCGCCCAGCGGGGTGGGCCTCGACGCCTACTGGGCCTCGACGCTGCGCGGCGAGCTGCGCGTCGCGCCGATCACCCGGTTCGACGCGAGCCGCTACGACACCCGGATCGCCGGCGAGGTCCCCGACTTCGTCGCCGAGGAGTTCGTCGACCACCGCTACCTCGTGCAGACCGACCGCTGGACCTGGATGGGCATGGCCGCGTCCAAGCTGGCGCTGGCCGACGCCGCCTACGACCCGGCCGAGCACGACCCGTACGAGACGTCGGTGGTCTTCGGTAGCGGCTCGGGGGGCAACGACTTCGGCCAGCGGGAGCTGTCCCGGCTGTGGACGCGCGGGCGCACCGCGGTCAGTGTCTACCAGTCGATCGCCTGGTTCTACGCGGCGACGACCGGCCAGACCTCGATCCGGCACGGGCTCAAGGGCCCGTCGGGCGTCCTCGTCTCCGACGGCGCCGGCGGCGTCGACAGCCTCGCCCAGGCCCGGCGCACCATCCGGCGCGGCACCCCCACGGTGCTCGCCGGCGGCGCCGAGTGCGGGCTGACGCCGTACGCGCTGACCTGCCACCTCAGCAGCGGCCGGGTCAGCTCCGCGGCGAGCCCCGCGGACGGCTACAAGCCGTTCGACGTCCGCGCCAACGGTTACCTGCCCGGTGAGGGTGGGGCGACCCTGCTCGTCGAGGACCCGGCTGCCGCGGCCCGCCGCGGCGCCCGCGTCTACGGCGAGATCGCCGGCTACGCGGCCACCCACGACGGCGCGCACCACGAGCAGGCGCCGGCGGACTCGCGCTGGCTGGCCGCGGCGATGCGTCGCGCGCTCGCCGACGCGGAGCTCACCCCCGCCGACGTCGACGTCGTGTTCGCCGACGGCGCCGGCTCACCGGACCTCGACGCGCTGGAGGCGGAGGCCATCCGGGCCGTCTTCGGCGCCGGAGCGGTGCCCGTCACCGCCCCGCAGGGGCTCATCGGACGGCTGTGCGCCGGCGGCTCCGCCCTCGCCGCGGCGACCGCGCTGCTGTCGATCCGCGACGGGGTGATCCCCGCCGTGGGCAACCTCGACGAGCCCGACCCCGCCCACGGCCTCGACCTGGTGCGCTCGCCGCGCGAGGGCCGGGTCCGGGTCGCGCTGGTCAACGCGCGCGGCCACGGCGGGTTCAACAGCTCGCTCGTCCTGCGGGCGGTCGACACCGACTGACCTGCCTCTCCGGTGCGCTGACGACGCCGTCGGCGCGCCGGGGGATCCCGGGTGGCCAAGGCCACCGGAACGTTCCGGACTCACCTTTCGAGAGGATCACTGATGTTCCCAGACCTGGCCGGCAAGCGTGCCCTGGTCACCGGCGGCACGCGCGGTATCGGCCGGGCCGTCGTGCTCGGGCTCGCCCAGGCCGGCGCCACCGTCGTGGTCGGCCACCAGCGCCAGACCGAGGACGCCGAAAGCCTGCGCCGCGAGCTCAAGGACACCGGCAACGACCACCTGCTGGTGCAGGCCGACGTCGCCGACCCCGCGCAGATCACCGAGCTGCTGTCAGCGGCCGGCACCCACCTCGGCGGCAGCCTCGACATCGTCGTGAACAGCGTCGGGACGATCAGCCACATCCCGTACGCCGACCTGCCGCTGGACGCCTGGACGCAGGTGCTGACCACCAACCTGACCGCGACCCACCTCGTCACCCAGGGTGCGCTGCCGCTGCTCGGCGACTCCGGGACGGTCGTCAACATCGGGTCCGGCGCCGGGCTCGTCGGCGTGCCGCTGCGCGCCCACTACACGGCGGCCAAGACGGGCCTGATCGGCCTCACCCGCTCGCTGTCCAAGGAGCTCGGCTCCAAGGGCATCCGGGTGAACCTGGTCTCGCCGGGCGTCATCGAGACCGACCAGGCGGCCGGCATGCCCCCGGCGGCGCGCGCCGCGTACACCAACCGCATCCCGCTGGGCCGGCTCGGCGAGGCCAACGAGGTCGCCGCCGTCGTCCTGTTCCTCGCCAGCGACGTGTCCAGCTACGTCAACGGCGCCACCTTCACGGTCGACGGAGGAATCTGATGGGCCACCCCCAGCCGTTCCGCATCATGCTGACCATGCACATCCACCCGGGCCGCGAGCAGGAGTTCGAGCAGACCTGGCTGCGGATCGGGGACGGCGTGACCAGCCACCCGGCGAACCTCGGCCAGTGGCTGATCCGCTCCGAGGACGAGCCGAGCACGTACTACATCATCAGCGACTGGGTGGACGAGCCGAAGTTCCGCGAGTTCGAGCTGAGCCCCGGCCACCTGGAGCACCGCAAGATCCTCCACCCCCTGCGGGCCAGCGGCTCGATGGTCACCGGGACCGTGCTCACCCACCTTGTCGGCGCGGCGGCCGAGTGATCCGCCGCAAGAAGAAGGCGGATGCCCCGCCGGAGACCGACCCGCAGGAGACCGCCTCAGCGGAGTCGGCTCCAGCGGAGCCGGCCGTTGCGGAGTCGGCGACCGCGGAGCCGGCTGTGGCCGAGTCGTCCACTGGCGAGTCGGCTGTTGCCGGGTCGCCCGCGTCCGGCCCGGTCGAGGCTGAGGCCGGTGACGGTGGCCGGGTGCGGGTGATGCTGTGGGCGGTCGACCCGGCCGAGGATCAGGGCGCGGTCGAGCGTGCCTACCACGAGATCAGCTCCAAGCTGGTGGGCACGCCCGGCCTGCTCGGGAACCGCCTGCTGCGCTCCGCCGCCGAGCCGACGAAGTTCGCCGTCGTCAGCGAGTGGGCGAGCATGGCCGAGTTCGTGACCTGGGAACGTGGAGCGGACCACAAGCCGGCCACCTCGCCGCTGCGTCCGCTGCAGGACCCGGCGATGCGCGCGACCATCTTCACCGAGGTCGCCGCCTACGGCCCGGACGGCCCCTTCACCGAGCCGGACGGATTCTGAACCGCGGCGAATTCGAGCCGGCGCGAGTCGGCACGTTCCGGCGGCGCGCGGGAGCCCGGCTCCCGCGCGCCGCCGGGCTCCGTCCTGACACAGGCCGCGCGTTCGGCATTGTGCTGCTGGCCCAGCACAATGCTGCTATACCGACGGCGATCACTATTCGGGTTCCCAACACCGCCGCGGTCGCGGCCTGTGCCCGGCGGCGGTCCACAACTCCCGGACGGTCACTGCCGAGCCGACTGCGCCCACCGCACCACGCCGCTGGCCGTTCGTCCGCCCAGCGCCCGTTCGCCGGTCCCGTCCAGGTTCATCACGTGCACCGGGCCGGTGGCGGCGAGAAGTCGCCGGCGCTGTCGTCCTTGACGAAGACGAGTGTGCCCTGGGGGACCAGCCCGGGTGCCAGATGTCCGGGCCGGCGACCTGGCGGACGTCGCCGCCGCTCGGACTGATCAGGTAAATGCCGCCCGCCGAGGTGCTGAAGGCCAGCACCAGTACGGCGGAGACGATGGCGGCGACCAGCGCCGCCGGTGATCGCCACACCGGCCGGGCCCGGCCGGCGACCGGAGCGGGCGGGAGACTCCGGCCGGGATCGGGATCGGGACCACCCGCCGTCGGGAACGGCGCGGCCCGGCTCGGCGGCGTGAGACGGTCCGCGCCGAGCGGGCGGGTCGCCGGGGCGGGAGCCGACCACGCCGCGTCGCCCGCACCGGGGTGATCGGCCGTGCCGCCGCCGCTGCGACCGCCGTCGCGGCCACCGGCGTCGCCGTCGCTGCCGCCGGCCGCCGGGCGGGCACCCGGGCGGATGGCAACCGCGGCTGGCTCACTTCGCCCGGGGCCGTCTGGAACCGGCTGTGGTGCGGATGCTCGTCCAGAAGGCGTCGAACAGGGCGTCCGAGCGGTGCCGCGCCTCGTCGGCCCGGGTGGCGATCTCGGCGCGCAGGGCGGCGGCGTCGACGCCGTGACCGCGCAGCCACGGCTCGAGCCCCTGCTCCCGCCACCCGCGGACCCACCCCTCGAAACTGGCCGGCGTGATCTCGGGATGGAACTGGACGGCCAGGTGCGGCCCGGAGCGGAACGCCTGCGGGGCGTCCGCGGTCCAGGCGATCTCCTCGGCGCCGGGCGGGACGTCGAAGGTGTCGAAGTGGAACTCGAGCCATGGGCCCGCGGGGACGAGATCCGGCGCCGCTGTCGTCACCGAGCGCCAGCCGAGCTCGGGGCGCGGCGCCTGCCGCACGGCGGCGCCGAGGGCGCGGGCGAGCAACTGGCCGCCGAAACAGATCCCGAGCACCGGTGTCCCGGCCTCGACCGCGGCCCGCAGGTAGGCGAGCTCGGACGGCAGCCAGGGCACGGTGTCGTCGTAGGCGGACTTGTCCGAGCCCATGACCACGACCAGGTCCAGCGACCGCGGCGAGGGCGGCGGTGAGCCGGAGGTGACGAGGGTGAAGTCGATGCCGTGGTGGCGCAGTCGGTCGCCGACGCTGCCGATCTCGGCCACGGCGGCCCCATCCGTGACGTCGTGCACGATCACCACCGCCCGTGGCGGTGTGCCGGCCCGGATCGCCTTGTCGGAGCCCAGCGTGTTCTCGACGCCCACAGTGTTCCCGACGGTACGCCACGTGCTCGCGGACGGCTCAGAACCAGATCCCGATCGGGACGCCCCGGTCGTCGAGCTGGCCCGGCCCGGGGTCCGGAAGGCAGCCGGTGCGGCCCGGCCGCTGGGCGCGCCTGGCGGGGCGCGCCGTGCGACCGCCGGGACGGGCGTGAGGCGCTGATCTCTGGGAATGTCCCAGGCACCCGGCCGACCCGGCGGCCGGCAGTGCGGGGCGGGGAACGTCGCACCTGGGCGGGGGATGCCGTACCTGGGCAGGAGAGGAGCTGGGCGATCCATGGTCGAACCGAGCGCGTTTCACGAGGCGGTGAGCGTCGTCAGCTATCCGATGGCGATCGTGACCACCGCGGCGGGCGGTGAGCGCAGCGGTTGCCTCGTCGGCTTCCACACCCAGTGCAGCATCGATCCGCCGCGTTACCTCGTCTGCGTCTCACGCGGCAACCACACCTTCGGCGTGGCCCGGCGGGCGACGCACCTGGCCGTGCACCTCCTCGACGTCGCCGACCGGGAGCTGTCGGAGCTGTTCGGCGAGCTCACCGGCGACGAGGTCGACAAGTTCGCCCGCTGTCGCTGGTCGGGTGGGCCGTTCGGGATGCCGGTGCTGGCGGGTCCGCGTGCCTGGTTCGCCGGTCCCGTGATGACCACAGTCGAGGTCGGTGACCACACGGCGTTCGTGATCGATCCGGTCGCGGGGGAGTTCCACGGTCCGCTGCGCCAGCTGGGGTTCCAGGACGTGCGCGACATGGAACCGGGCCACCCCGCCTGACGGGCCCCGACTGATCGGCCCCGCCGGGTCGGCTCTCAGGCAGGCTCGCCGGCCGGTGCGCTGTCGGGGGCGTCCGACGCGTCGGCGAAGAAGACGAAGCAGCGGGTGCCGACGAAGGCGTCGTCCCGCATCACCATGCTCGAATAGACGATCATCGGCAGGAGTGAGTCGTCGAGCCGGCGGATCGTGGTCGGGAAGTTGACGATCCCACTCTGGCCGGTCATGGCCTCGCCCATCGCCACCAGGTCCGCCTCGACCGCGAAGATCGGGAGGAGGTTCTGGCCGACGAACCGCGCCGGTTCGTCCTCGCAGCCGAGCAACCGCAGGTGAACCTGGTTGGTCCGCCGCACCTCGGCGGTGCGGGCCATCGCGTGGACGGGGACGGGCAGGAGCTCGAAGAGATCGTCGAGCTCCTTCGTCAGCGACTGGACGCCCGCCTCGTCGAGCGGCTCGATGAGCGGGGTGACGTCGGCCTGGTCCCACTCGCGGTGCCACTCCGACGCGTCGGTGCTGTCGGGCCCCGGCAGGGACGCCTGGAACGCCGGCCGGGTGACGATGCGGAGCATGCCGCCGTCCGGCTCGCCGTTGACGTCGAGCAGGCAGTCCGCGGTCGAGTCGTCGGCCCGGCGGACCGTGACCGGCACGTTGTGGAGCGCGTACCCGTCGGCCGCGGTGGCCGTGAGCCGGTCCCAGGTCGCGGCGTCCAGGAGCGCCCTGGCCGACAGCCCGGAGGGCGACGAGCTGGCGTCGGGCCAGTCCGCGATCCGGTGTTGCGCCCGGTTCGCCCGGCGCACGGTTCCGTCGAAGCCCGTGACCATGATTCCGATGTTCGAGTTCTCGAACAGGTCGACGAGCTCGAGCAGGTAGTCGGTCGCGGAGACGCCGGCGTACTGCGACACATCGATGGGCATGAACTGGAGCCTTTCTCTGGCGCGGGCCGCTCGGGCCGCGGGCTCTCGGCGCTGGCTACCGGGACGCCGCCGCGGATCACACGGCCGGGTGAACCGGGTGCGACGAGGGTCCCTGGCGCAGGTAGCGCGCGGCCAGCGGACCGGTAGCGGCCTTGCCGCTACCGGCTCTGGCACTGCGGGCGAGATGTAGCCCACCGTACCGAAGCGGTTCCAGAGGGGCATTTAACACGGAAGGAGCCCGGAGCTTAACTTCCGGTGAATCGCCGTGTGCGACTCTTGGTTTGCGTGACATCCGGTGGTGTGGTACCGGGTCGGCCCATCCGCGTCACAACGGCGGGAGAGTGGTATTCCCATGACGGACATCGTCAGGCTGGTCGAGTCGATCAATGATGTTCCCACCATGGAGGAAACGGACGTGATCCTCGAGGAGCTGCGTCAGCTCCCGAGGACCCCGGAGAACATCAAGCTGATGGACGATCTTCTCGAGTTTCGGTCACTACTCGGCGCGGCGGAGTGAGAGCACGCGCCGAGTAGCGATCGAAGTTCGGGCGGGGTGCCGGCTTACGTCACGTTCCCCCAGGATGTGCCGAGTCCTGGCCGGCCTGGCATTCCTCTACCGTGGGGTGCCGGACGGCTGGCGCTGCCGATCGCCCGGCTGTCCAGCGCCGAGATGCGCTGGACAGTCCATTCAGACGAACAGGCCGCCCTGGTTGGCCGCGACACCGGACAGCTCGCGCAGGCGGTTCTCGACGTACCGCTCGCTGTGGTTCGTCTTGTCCGCGATACGGGCGACGAGGTCGTTGATGTTGGTGGCGGCGTCGAGGTCCGCCGTGCTGACCTGGCCGAACTGGTCGAGGATGCGGTAGCGCAGCTGCCGCCAGTTCTGGCGCAGCTGCTGCTCCACCTGGCGCCGCTGCTGCTCGATCTGGCGCTGCTCCTGCTGCTGGATCATTTTCTTTGGATCCCCTTCTCGGTGGTCGTTTTCCTGACGCGCCTGAAGGCGCGCAGCGAACGCTACCCCAGCTGCTTCGGATGGCGTTGAAGCGCCGCCGGAATGCGAACTCAAGGTCGCACTTGGGATGTCTGGCGCCGAATGGGCTGCGGCATCTGGGATGCTCCCCGATCGGGAATCGAAAAGGGCGCACGAGAGGCGTTAATAGCCGTCATCTCGGTCGCCCGGGCAGCCGGGTGAAATGCGGGAGGCGCTGCCGGCTTTTCAGTTTCGCCCCGGCTGGCCGGAGCCGTCGGGCGTGCCGGAGCCGCGGCGTCAGGCCTGCTGCCCGGCCGCGGTGCCGGACACGGTCAATGGTTGCGGCGCGGTGCTTATCCGCCGTTGGTAGGACGATGGCGTCTCGCCGCAGTACTGGGAGAACGCGCGGGCGAACGCGCTGCCGTTGTCGAAGCCGACGGCCGTCGAGACCTCCAGCACCGACTGCCCGGGCACGGCGAACAGCGCCATCGCGCGCAGCAGGCGGGCCTGGAGGAGGTAGCTGCGCCACGACAGGCCGAGCGTCGAGCGGAACTGGCGGCGCAGCGTCCGCTCGGACACGCCGACGGCCCGGCTCACCTCACCGACCGTCACCGAGTCGAGATGGTTCTGGGTGTAGGCCATGGCCGCCGACACGATCGGGTCGGTCGAGGTCGGCAGGCTGAGTGGCGCCTCGTGGTCGAGTGCCTCGGACACGAGGTGGCCGAGCGTGTGGAAGAAGCCGTCGGCCACCGGGTCGTGCTCCGCCCGGGCGATCGGCCACCGCAGGGCGTAGATCATCATTTCGCGGATGAGTGGGGCCACCGCGAGGATGCGGGCGCGGTCTCCGGGATGCGGGACGAGCCGCGGGTCGAACATCACCGACACCGTCCGCACCGCCGTGTTCATGGTGGCCTGGTGCTCGAGGCCGGCGGGAATCCACGCGGCCTGCTGCGGCGGCAGCAGGTAGTGCGCGGTGGCGGTTTCCACCTCGACCACGCCCGCGACCGCGTACTCGATCTGGTGCAGGTCGTGTGAGTGCCAGCCGGTGACGAGCCGCTCGCCCTCGTACAGGTAGCTGCCGCCGAGGGCCTGCCCCCCTCGGCGCACATCGACCAGGCTGGCTCTGGCCGTTTCCGGCGCTCTCCTGGCGGAATGTGCGGAGGCGGTCATGGTCGAGAGTGTACAAACGGGGCCTGCTGTGGTCTACCGGTCGCGGTCGCGCGCCGGAAGGCGATCAGTCTGGCCGTCGGCCGCGCTGGATGTGCAGGTCGGCGGCCTGCGCCCGGATCCGTGTGTTGATGTTGGCCGTTTGTGTTGGCTATCTGGCCGTAGATGCAGAGACGGTCACGGCTGCAAAGCGTACAAGTATGGGGAAGTCGAAAGGTGCGATCACAGTTCCCGTTGATTCGATGCGCGCGCCGACGGCTTCCCGATCCGACGGCCGAGGAGACAAAAATTAAGTGGGACGATCCGGTCCTGGTGGGCATTGACGGCAACGTGGTCGAGCCGCCAGACCTGTTATGGAAGAACCTGCCGACCAAACGGTCCCGGCTGTATGCCCGGCAGCGGGAGGAAAGAGAACCCGCGCGCGCGGTGCGAGGAACTCATGGCGCCGGGTGGAACGCTCCGTGAACGCGGCGGTGGCACCTGATTCCACCGGTCAGACCCACACGGCCGCGTCGATCCTGCGCCGGGCGAGAAGGGGCCAGCTTCGCCACCTCGGCGCCTCGTCGTTCTTCCTGTCGTGCCACCAGGTGGCCGAGGCACTCGTGCCGGTCACGATCGGCCTCGCCGTCGACCGCGCGGTCGCGACCGGGGACGGCCCGTCCATGCTGTGGTGGCTGGCGGCGCTCCTCGGGCTCTTCGTGGTGTTGACCTGCGCGATGAGGTGGGGCTTCCGGGCGAACCTGCGGGCGACCCAGGGGGCCGGTCACGACCTGCGGATGCTGCTGGCCGAACGGGTTCTCGACCCACGCGGCGCCGCCGGGGCCGAGCGGATGCCCGGCGAGCTCGTCTCCCTGGCGACCGGCGACGCCCTGAAGGTCGGCATGCTGAACTACGCCACCGCGATGGCCATCTCCGGTTTCGCGGGAGTCGGCGTGGCCGTGGTCGCCCTCGTCCGGTTCTCCCTGCCGCTCACCGCCCTCGTGACCGCGGGCTCGGTGCTGCTACTGGTGATCACGCATGTGCTCGGCCGGCCGCTGGAGCACCGCAGCGCCGCGGAACGCGCGAAGATGGCCGCGGCGACCGGCCTGGCCGCGGACCTGATCGCCGGCCTGCGGGTCCTCAAGGGCTTCGGTGGTGAGCGTCCCGCCGTCGCGCGTTACCGGTCGGCCAGCCGGGAGGCGTTGGGTGCGACCCTGCGCTCGGCGGCCGCGGAGTCGACCGTGCGGGCGGTGGCCGTCGTGCTGGCCGGTGGTCTGCTCGCCGCCGTGACCCTGGTGGCGGGGCGGCTGGCCGCCGGCGGGTCGATCAGCATCGGCGCGCTGATCACCGCGGTCGGCCTGGCGCAGTTCCTCGTCGATCCCCTCAACCGGATCACCGGCTTCGGTTCGCAGCGCGCGCAGTCGCTGGCCTCGGCCGGTCGCATCGCCGCGATCCTCGACGCCCCCCACGCGGTCGGCGGCACCCGCCAGGCCACGGCGGCCGGCCCCGGGCGCCTCCGCTTCGAGGGCTTCTCGGCCGGCACCATCCGCGGTCTCGACCTGGAGGTGGCGGCGGGCGAGTTCGTCGGCATCGTCGCCTCCGATCCGAAGGAGGCGGCGGCCCTGCTGGCGGTCCTGGCCCGCGACGCCGACCCCGAGACCGGAACCGTCCTGCTCGACGGTGAGTCCGTCGCGCAGCTGTACCCCGACGAGACCCGATCGGTCGTCCTGGTGGCCCCGCACGACGCCGAGCTGTTCGAGGGGACGGTGGCGGACAACATCCGTTCCGCGGCGCCCGGGGCGGAGCTGGGCCCGGTGGTCGCGGCGGCGGGGCTCGACGACCTCGAGGAGGTGCTCGGCGAGGGCCTGCGGACCCGGCTCCTGCACGGCGGGGTGTCGCTGTCCGGCGGTCAGCGCCAGCGGGTCGCCCTTGCCCGGGCCCTGGCGGCGGACGTCCCCGTGCTGGTGCTGCACGAGCCGACGACCGCGGTGGACTCGCTCACCGAGCTGAAGATCACGCAGGGCGTCAGACAGCTGCGCGACGGCGCGAGCACGGTCTGCGTGACCTCGAGCCCCGCCGTGCTGTCGTTCTGCGACCGTGTCGTGGTGCTCGACGGCGGCGTGATCACGACCGAGGGGACCCACGAGGAGCTCGTCGGCTCGCACCCCCGCTACCGCGAGCTGGTGCTCGCATGAGGCGCCGCCCAGGCCCGTCCGCGGGCCCGGAGCCCGAGGACGGTCTCCTCCCGAAGGCGGGAGCAGGCGAGACCTGGCGGTACGCGCTCCGCCTGCTGCGGCCCCGCTGGTATCTCGCGGTGCTCACGGTCCTGGCGCTGGCGGTCGGCGCGGCTGTCCAGCTGGTCACGCCGCGGGCCCTCGGATGGGTGATCGACGCGGCGATCGAGGGTGACCGGGGGGCGATCGTCTGGCCGGTCCAGGTCCTGGTGCTCGTCGCGGTCGCCACGGGCGTCTTCCAGGTGCTGACCAGGACGCTGATCGCGTTCGTCGCCGAGCCCGTTCTGGCGACGTTACGGGAGGAGGTGGTCGAGCGGGCGCTGCACCTGCCCTCGGGCGCGGTGGAGCGCAGTGGCGCCGGCGACCTCGTGGCGCGGATCAGCGGTGACGTCGAGGTCGTGACGACGGCGATCCGCAACATCGTGCCGACGCTGGCCATGTCCGTCTTCCTGGTGTGGATGACGGCGGTGGGCCTGGCGGTCATCGACTGGCGTTTCGCCGCCGTCGCGTTGCTGGCCGTGCCGACGGACCTCTACGCGCTGCGGTGGTACCTGCGGCGATCGGGACCGGTGTTCGCCGCCCAGCGGGTGGCCGAGGGCGCCCGTGCCCAGCAGCTGCTCGACTCGGTTGGCGGCGCGGACACCGTCCGGGCCTTCCGGCTCGGTCCCGACCACCTGCGGCTGATGGCGGGGCGGTCGGAGGAGGCGATGGACTGCTCCTTCCGGGCGATGCGCTTCCGGACGCGCTTCTGGGGCCGGATGCACCTGTCCGAGGCCATCGGCGTGGCGGCCGTCCTGGTCGCCGGCTTCTATCTGGTCCGGGACGGGTCCGTGACGGTCGGCGCGGCCACGGCCGCGGCGTTCTACTTCAGCCGCCTGTTCGAACCGGTCAACATGGTGCTGATGATGATCGACATGGTGCAGGAGGCGGGCGCGGCACTGTCCCGTCTCGTCGGTGTCGCCGGGGTGCCGCTGCCGGAGCAGCGGGAGGAGACGGTCCTCACCGAGCCGTCGATCGACCTGCGCGACGTCCGATTCGCCTACGGGGCCGGCCATGAGGTCCTGCACGGTGTCGACCTCGCCGTGCCGGCCGGGGAACGCCTGGCGGTGGTCGGTGCCAGCGGCGCCGGCAAGACCACGCTGGCCAAGCTCGTCGCCGGGCTCCACCCGCCGGCGTCCGGTGAGCTGCGGCTCGGCGGCCAGCCGGTCGACCGTTTCGGCCCGGACGAGCTGCGCCGGTCGGTGGGCCTGATCACCCAGGAGGTCCACGTGTTCGCCGGGCCGCTGATCGAGGATCTTCGGCTGGCCCGGCCGGAGGCCACCGAAGCGGACCTCGAGGGGGCGCTGGAGCGGGCGGGCGCGCTGGAGTGGGTCACCGCGCTGCCGTCCGGCATCCGGACCGTCGTGGGGAAGGGTGGCCACCGGCTCACCCCGACGCAGGCCCAGGAGCTCGCGCTCGCGCGCATCCTCCTCGTCGACGCCCCGATCGTCATCCTCGACGAGGCCACCGCCGAGGCGGGCAGCGCCGGGGCCAGGCGACTGGAGCTCGCCGCACAGCGGGCGCTGAGTGGCCGCACCGTCCTGCTGGTCGCCCACCGGTTGACGCAGGCGGCGGCGGCCGACCGGGTCGTCGTCCTCGACCGGGGCCGGGTCGTGGAGAGCGGCTCACACGACGCGCTCGTGACCGCGGGTGGTCACTACGCGCGGATGTGGTCGGCCTGGTCGTCGAACGGTGATCCCACCAAGGGTCCCGCGAGCAGCGCTCCGTCCTCGGCCTCGGCGTGAGGTCGCCGACGGGTGGGCCGACGGGTGCGTGGCGGGCCTGAGGTCTGCGCTCGTGACGAGGGAGCCCGTCCGGTCGCGGCGCCCACCCCGACGTGGCCGGACGGGCCACGCCGGGGTGGGCAGGCGCGCCGGCGGGTGAGTCACCAGGCGACGGGTAGCTTCTCCGGACGGCCGATCGGCGCGGCGAGCTCGTAGCGCAGCTCCGACACCGGCACCGCCAGGCGCAGGGTGGGAACGATGTCGATCAGCGCGGAGAGCACCTCGGTCAGCTCGACCCGGGCCAGGTGCGCACCGATGCAGTGGTGCGCCCCGTGGCCGAAGGCCAGGTTCGCCACCGGCTCCCGGGTGAGGTCGAGCCGGTCGGGGTCGTCGTAGAGGTCCGGGTCCCGGTTGGTGGCGGCGAACGGGGCGATCGCGACCTCGCCGGCCCGCACGGTGAACTCGCCGAGATCGACGTCCTCGGTCGCGACCCGGGGGAAGGTCATCGACAGCGGGTGGTAACGCAGCAGCTCCTCGACGGCGTTCGGTAGCAGCGCGGGGTTGCCGACCAGCGACTCCCACTGCGACCGGTCGGTCAGCAGCGTGGTGACCGCATTGGTGATCACGCCGGCGGTCGTCTCGAACCCGCCGATGAGCAGCGTCAGCGCCAGCGAACGCAGCTCGACCTCGTTCAGCCGGCCGTCGTCGGTGTCCTGGGTGGTGATCAGGACGTCGAACAGCTTCGTCACGGGCTCTCCCGCGGCGAGCTGGGCCTGCCGTTCGCGCACCAGGCTGTCCATGTAGCCGTACAGGGCCTTCTGCCCGGCGGCGGCGGCCTCCCGGTTGGTGGCGAAGCGGAAAAGCGTCTCGCTCCACGTCCGGACGTTCTCCCGGTCGATTTCCGGAACGCCGAGGATCTGGCAGATGACGTCGACCGGCAGCGCGGCGGCCAGGGCGGCGCGCAGGTCGGCCGGGGCGTCCTTGGCGGTCATCGCGGTGACGTGCCGGCGGGCGGTCTCGGCGACCCACGGCCGGAGCTGTTCGATGCGGCGGTGGGCGAATCCGGTGGAGACCAGCCGTCGGATACGGGTGTGGTCGGGCGGATCCAGCCACAGCAGCGAGTTCGGGTCGGGAATCTGCGCCCCGGTCAGCGGGGGCCGGAACTCAAGCGTCTTCGTACGGGAGAAGCGCGGGTCGCTGAGCATCGCCCGGGCCGGGGCATGCCGGACAATGAGCCAGATCGGGATCTGCCCGGGGCCGAAGCGAACCCGTATCGCGGGCGCGCGCCGGGCGATCTCGGCCAGTGTTCCCGACGGGAGCGGGCTGAAGGTGTCCGGAAAAGGAAAGGACGGAAGATCCTGGTCCTGATCCTGAGGCACAGTCTCGGTGACCGACATGGGAGAAATGGATCCTTTCACGGTCAGGGTCAGGAAACGACGCACCGCGCACGGCCTGACGGAGGATCGCTGCCGGTGCTGTGTGCGCGGGTGCCGGCCGGGGCCGGGCGGGCTCGGGCCGGGCCGGGCGGAGACGGCCGCGCCGCCGCGCCGCCGCGCCGCCGCGCGGGCGTGACGTTGTGGTACGCGCTCGGCCCTCAGATCGGCCGGGATGTGCTCATCCGCGGTGGGTGGTGACCGCCCGCCCGGTGGTCGTGCCGGCCCGGGTCCGTCATCGCACAAACCCCCTCGAACATGGGCAGTTGCGTCGAAATAACCCTAGCGAGGCGATCGTTGCGGGAGAGCAAGACTGCCGATTTGCCTCGGGTCAAAACATGTCAGGGCCTGGCAGCTGGTTCCCCGGCGCGGAGTCCCGGTCTGTGGTTGGCTGACGCGCCCCGGCAGAGGACCCGGTTCAGCGGTGGACCCGGCCCGGCAGTCGACACGCCCGGCGGGAGACGTGGCCCGGCGGAGCATGCGGGCCGGGTGCCGTGACGGACCCTAAGGCGCCGTGTGCGCGAGCGCGCCGTCGATGATCGTGGCCGCGACGTGCGCGGCGTCAGGGTCGGCCAGCGCGTCGTCCAGCGGTGTTCGCAGCAGGCACAGATCCGCGGGCAGACCCGGGTGGAGCCGGCGGGGGCGGGCCGGGTCGCCGGGGCGGCCGAGGAACAGGTCGAGCGCGGTCCGCCCGTCGACCCGCTCCCCGCCGCCGAGCACCCGACCGGACGCCGTGCGCCGCTCGCGGGCGGCCCGGATGGCCCGCCACGGGTCCGGATGACCGAAGGGTGCGTCGGTGCCGGCCGCTACCGCGATCCCGGCGGCCAGCAGCGACCGGCAGGGATAGAGCCAGTCGAGGTCGTCCGGGTCGACCTCCGCGAGGTAGGCGTCCCCGCGCTCGGCGACGAAGTTCGGCTGGGTGACGACGGTGAGCCCGGCGGCGCCGACCAGCGCGGCCAGCTCCGGCGGGACGACCGCGCCGTGCTCGATCCGGTCGGCGGTGCCCGGCGGCGGCGGGCCCGCGTCGCCGATCGCGGCGAGGGCCACCACGAGCTGGACGCGGGTCACGCAGTGCACGGCCACCGAGGCGCCGGCCCGGTGCGCCCACCGGACACGCTCGGCGAGCGCGTCCGGCGGTGGCAGGTTCGTGTCATCCAGCATGATCTTCACCGGGCCGGGTGAGATCCCGTCCGGGAGGGCTGGTCCGCCGTCCAACGGCCGCATCAGCGTCAGACGCTGCGGCAGCGTGCCCGAGGCGACGGCGTCGGCGAGCGCGGCGGCATCGGAGGGCCGCCGTTGCGGGGTGGCGTCGGTGAAGCCGGTGACACCGACGGCGAGGGCGGCCCGGCCCACCGCGCCGAGATCGGCCGGAACACGCGGAACCCTGCCGGCCAGCCAGCCGTCGAGCCGCCACAGCCGCCCCGTGGGAACCGCGTCGGGCGTCCGTTCGACGCCCTCGACGTCCAGAAAGGACTCCGGGCCCAGGCCCACCGCGCGCAGACCGGCCGAGTTGAGCACCCACAGTGCGCCGCCCCGGTGCTGCACCCGGGCCGGGACGTCGCCGGTGAGCGCGTCCAGGGCCACCCGGTCGAGGTCCCCGGCGACGGCCGGATGGTAGCCGACCCCGCGGAGCCAGCCGCCGGCCGTCCCGGCGCGCGCCGCGGCGGCGGCCGTCCGCAGCCGGTTCGCGAAATCCCGTGGCCCGGTGATCTCAGGCGGGCCCAGCACGACCGATGACGCGGCCGCGGCCAGCGACATCAGGTGGATGTGGTGGTCGTGCAGGCCGGGGAGCAGGGCCCCGCCGACGGCGTCGAGCTCGTCCTCGCCACGCTGCCGGGCGAGGCGCTGCCCGGGCGGCCCGATCTCGGTGACGACCCCGCCGCCGATCCGGACGTCCACCAGCCCGCCCGCCGGCCGCCCACCGCGGCCCAGGACAGCCTCGGCGCGTCTGACCAGCACGGGATCACCTCGGGGCGCGGGGGAGCGGCAGCCCGAGAGTACGGTGCGCGGGCCCGTGCCCGGCACGACGGCACGGGACGGGCCTAACGTGGGCGCCGTGGATGTTCGTCAGGACCAGGCGGGGGCCCACCCGACCGGGCGGGGGAGTACGACGATCGTCCCCGGCGTCGCTGCCCCGGATGTCGCCGCCGCGGATGTGGCTGTCCCGGAGATCGATGTCCTGGAGCCGGAGGAGGCGCTGCTCCTGCTGCGCGCCGACCCCGAGATGTTCGCCGCGCACACCGGACGGCCGCTGCTGGCCGTGCGCGCCCACGGCCCGCTGGCGGTCGAGGTCGGCGAGCTCGCCCGCTGGCTGCCGTGCGTGCTGGTGGGTGTCGCGCCGGATCTCGCCGATCTCCCCCCGGGCATCGAGTCGGCCGGCTACGACGTGCTGCTGACCGGCGAGGCCACGCCGCCCGCCCCGTGGGTCGGCCCGCTGCGGCCGGGCGACGGGTTCACGGCCGCCCTCGGCGCGATCGCAGCCATGACCCGTGCCGTCCCCGGCGCCTGCGTGGCGTTCACCCAGCTGGTGCGGTACTCGGCGGGGATCGACGTCCGCGACGCCGTGATCGCCGAGTCGTTCACCTACTCGACGCTGCAAGGCGGCCCCGAGTTCGCCGCCTGGCTCGCCGGGCACCGTGCCGCGCGGGAGCGTCGCGAGGCCGGGGCCGCCACCGCGCCGGTGCGCGCCGAGCCCATCGGCCAGCCCACGGAGCCGGCGGTTCTCGTCGAGCGGGACGGCGACGAGCTGTGGGTCGTGCTGAACCGGCCGCGCGTGCACAACGCGGTGAGCCGCGATCTGCGGGACGGCCTCGCCACCGCGTTCGCCCTGGCCGGGGCCGACCCGACCGTCACCGAGGTGCGGCTGCGGGGGGCCGGCCGCTCGTTCTGCAGCGGCGGCGACCTCACCGAGTTCGGCTCGCTGCCCGACCCGGCCCGCGCCCACGCGGTGCGGACCACCCGCAGCATCCCGCTGTCGCTGCTGCGCTGCGCGCGCCGGGTCACCGCGTACATGCACGGGACCTGCGTGGGAGCCGGGGTGGAGGTCCCGGCCTTCGCCCGGAGGGTGATCGCCGATCCGGCGACCACCCTCCGGCTGCCCGAGCTCGCGATGGGGCTGGTGCCCGGCGCGGGTGGGACGTCCAGCGTCGTGCGCCGGGTCGGTCGGGAGCGCGCCGCGTTCCTGTCGCTGACCGGCTGGCCGCTGGACGCCGCCACCGCGGCGAACTGGGGCCTGGTTGACGAGGTCCGCCCAGTGCGCGGAGACGCCCGCCCTCCGGTGTGATCACCCAGGTCGCCGCGCGGCGAGTTGGGTGACGACCTCCCGTCCCGGGTTAACTCCGCCCCTGTCGGGCAGAGGTGGGGGCAGGCCTGACCCCACCGAAGCGGACGAAGGGCTCGGTCCATGAGCGTCGAACACCCTGTGGTGGACGTGGAGAACGCGAACGTGGAGATCTTCTACCGATGCCGGCGATGCGGCCGTGCGTGGGAGCGCTCGTTCGGTGTCACCCGCTGGTTCGACGACGACGGCGGCCTCGTCGAGGTCTACCGGTACAACGGGGTCCCGGTCCCCTCGCCTCGCGGCGGTCCGCCGTGCGCGTTCTGCGGCAGCCTCACGGTCGACTGGGCCGAGACCCCGCTGCCGCCCGCGGTGGAACCGCCGTCAGCCCTCGGCCCGCCGCGGCCGGTACACGCGGTGCCCTGGCCGTCCTGGCGGACCTGGCCGCGCGACGAGTGGCCGCAGCGGCGCACCGCCTTCCCGTTCCTGCTGCCGCTGCGCCCCCAGCTGCACCCCCGGACCTTCCGTTTCCCGTAGGACTTCGGTGCGTGTCTCCGCCCACGGAACATCGGCGGGCCGCCCGTTCACGGAATGCCCTCCGCCGTCCGCCCTTCGCTGACGCCCGTCGCCGACCAGCCGCGGTCAGGACGCCATCGCCACCGCCGCGTCGAGGTTCGCCATGCCCACCCGGACCTGCGTGGCGCGCGGGTCGGCGAGATTTTCGAAGATCCGCAACGCCCTGCTCCATGCCTGGTGGGCGGCAGCCGGATCGGAGAGCTGGAGGTAGATCTGTCCCAGCAGGGCGAGGACGCGCGCGCTGGTGTGACGGTCGCCGATCTCGCAGCAGACCGCCAGCGAGCGGCGGCACGAGGTGGCCGCGTCCTCGTGGCTTCCGTAGGCCAGGTAGTCCTCGGCCAGGCCGAGGTGCGCCAGCCCCACTCCCCACAGGTCACCGAGGTCCGCCAGGATGGCGGCGCTGCCGCGGTGGCAGGCGACCGCCCGTTCGGGGTGGTGCAGCCTGCGCAGGGCCCGCCCCCGCTCGATCTGGGTCAGGGCGTAGCCCCAGAGGTTCCCGGCCTCGGTGAAGATCTTCTCCGCGCGGCGGTGGTGGACGATCATCTGGTCCGGTCCGTGCACCTGGCCCAGGCCGAGCAGGCTGCACGCCTCACCCCACGGGTCCGCCGTCTCCTGCCGGATCGCCGTCGCCTTCTCGATCAGGTCGACGGAGCGGCCGAGCAGGCGTAGGTCGCGATAGGCGAGGCCGGCGCTCAGCAGGAGCGCGGCCTCGCCGGACCGCTCGCCCAGGTGCCTGGCGGAGACGAGGCCGATCTGGGCGGTTGTGATCCAGTCCGTCCAGCGCTTGCTGAGATGGAGATAGCCGGTCAGACCGGCCGCCAACTGCCAGGCGATGGTGTGCTCGGCCGTGCAGGCGGCGACCCGGACCGCGGTCACGAGGTTCGCGTGCTCGGCCGAAAACCAGGCCGACGCGTCCCCGTAGCTGGCGAAGCCCTCGCGGGGGAACTCGGCCACGCCCGTACCCGGGACCTGCCGACGGCCGTAGGGATGCAGCACGTCCTCGGCCGCGATCGCCGTCTGCAGATACCACCCGAGGAGCCGGGCCAGGGCCCCCTGCCGCTCGGCGTCGGTGTGCTGGGCCCGGGCCACCGTGCGCCCGAACACCCGCACGGCGGGGGGCAGCCGGTGCCGGCCCGGGGCGGGGCTCTCCAGAAGCCGCAGATCGGTCAGGATGCCCAGCTCACGCCGCACGATCTCCACCGGCCGGCGCAGCATGGCACCCGCCGCCGCCAGTGGCAGGTCGTCTCCGTCCCATCCGCTGAGCAGGCGCAGCGCCCGCGCCGGGTCCGGATCGGTGGCCGTGCGCGGTGCCGGCAGGCTCCCGTAGCGGGCGGCGACGCCCTGGCGGACCTCGGCTGCCGGGGCGTCCACGGCCGACAGGACGGGCGGTCCGGGCCGGGTGGACGCCCCGGGCGGGGCCGGTGGCGGAAGGGTGCCGGCTGGTGGCGACAGGGTGTCGGCCGGTGGCGGGAGGGTGTCGGCCGGCGGAGTCCCGGGCGTGCCCGGCGGGGGCAGGCGCGCGTGGACGTCCGCCGTGGGCAGGAGATGCGGGTCGTCGGCCAGCATCAGGCCGTGCAGGCGCTGGAGCCCGCGGCCGGGATCCACCCCGAGCTCATCCCGCAGGATCCTGCCGACACGGCGGTACGCCTCGAACGCCTCGGCCTTGCGGCCGCAGCGGTACAGGGCGCTGATCAGCAGCTCCCAGGGGTGCTCCCGGATTCTGGTCTCCTCGACGAGGCGCCGGAGACCGGGCAGGGCGATGTGGTGATCGCCCAGCATCACCTGGGCGGTCAGGGCCAGCTCCCGCAGCCGCAACCGGGCCTCGGCCAGGTGCGGTGTCTGTTCGCACCGCAGCCGCTCCACCGGCACGTCACAGAACGGGTCGCCGCGCCAGAGCGCCAGCGCCTCGCGGGCGTCGCGGCCGGCACGGGTCCAGTCCGCCCGGTCGGCGGCCTCCTGCGCCCGTCCGGCGAGATCGGCCAGCATGACCAGGTCGACCTCCAGCCCGTCCCGGAGCTCGATCACATAGCCGGGGGAACGGGTGACGAGGTGCCCACCCACCGCCGGCCCCAGCAGCCGGCGCAGCCGGCTGAGGTAGTTCTCCAGCGTCTTCTTGGCGGACGGTGGTGGCGAGCCGTCCCAGAGCAGGTCGGCTAATCGGTCCGTCGAGACGACGGTGCCCGCGTCGACCAGCAGCGCGGCCAGCACACCGCGTTGCTTCGCGGCGGAGACCGGGATCGGGCGGTCGTGCCCGTCTCGGACCTCGAGCGGGCCGAGCAGCTGGAACCGGGGGATCCCGCCGGCCTGGTCCGTTCCGGCTGTCTTCAACGGTCCTCCAGGGCGATCGGGTGATCTGACCGGGATGGATGCCCTTGGCGCGTCCCGAGGCGCCGCCGCTAGCACGGCAGGGCCTCCCAGGCCCCGGTACCCAGATCCGGCCGGCAGTGGATGTCGGACGGCCGGGAGCTGTGTCGAGGTGGTCCCCCCTCGCACGCGTCGAGACCGTCGATCGCACCCGCCGGGCAGGTGTCCGCGGGGGCCTGCGTGGCTCGGGCGGCCCAGGCGGCGAGATCCAGGGCGAACAGTGTGTCCCCGGTGCCGGCGACCTGCCTGCTGGCGGTCAGCAGCACTTCCGCCCAGGCCGCGTCATCCGCGTGCGCCCGGCCGGAGCGGGCCGCCGGTGCGCCGGCGCGCAGGCGGTGTGCCTCCAGGGCCAGCCGCATCCCGGCCGCGGCGTCGGTGGGCAGGACGGCCGTGGCGAGCCGCGCCAGCAACCCTCCGACACCGGGCGGCCCCATGCCCATCGTGGCGCCGGTCACCGTGCCCGCTGTCGTCTCGGGTGCGTCGACGGTGATGCCTTCGTACCAGGTCAGGGCGGTTCGGTCGGCCCGTGCGCGCACCAGCGCCGCGCGCAGCAGCTCGGCGCGACGGCCGTCGCCACCACAGCGGGGCACCACGCGCAGCGCGTCCTCCAGGCCGGTGGCGAGATCCGGCGGGTTCGGTGAGGAGAACCGCCGCTCCAGGACGGTCGCCGGCGCCGAGGCGCCGAGGTTGGCGGCCGCGACCGCCAACCGGGCGGCCCGGCCCTCCTCGCCGGCCCCGCGGGCCTGCCGGATGACGGCCGCCACCCGGCAGGCCCGGGCCAGGTAGCCCACGTGGGGGGAGGTACGGGGCAGGCCGGGGCCGGCCACGCCGGCCGGGCCGAAACAGCTCAGGTAGCCGCGCACGGCGCGGTCGGCGGCCGCGACCGCCATGTCCGGGTCCCCGAACGCGCCGAGGACGTCGCTGCCGAGCGCGAGGGTCCGGGCCTCATCGGGGCCGTCGGCCCCGTCGAGCACGTGGCGGGCGCGCAGCGCCGCCTGCGCATCCGCCAGCGCGGACGCGCCGCAGCCCCGCTGGGCGTGCAGGACGGCGCGCCGGGCGTACACGTCGGAGATCCACCCGCCCGCCGCCGGTACGCGCCCGGCGAGGGTCGCGTACGCCCGCTCACTGTCATCGAGTGCCCGTATGGCCTCGCCGTCACTGCCGGCCCGATGCAGCAGGGCTGCCAGGTCATACAGGACGCCACCGAGCAGCTGGGCTCCGCGCACGTCCCCGGGGGACTGTGCGTGGAGTACGCGCGCCAGCCGGCCCGCGTTCGACTGGAACGTGACCGCCAGGTGCAGGTCACCGCCGCGCCCCGCGCCCCGCGCGCTCCGCAGGAGCGCCGTTATCTGTTTTTCTCGCGGCGGCCGTCTTCGTTGGTGGTTCCGAAACAACCTGGTCTGTCCTCACGTCGCCAGTCAGGGCGGGGCTCTGGAATCCCGTATCCGCGCAGCGGCGCCCGCCGCCCGCCGGCGGTGCCCACTGGCGGACAGAGGTGCCGGCCGATCCGCGGCAGGGTCCCACTTTTCCCCGCTGCCATTGCCGGTCGATTCATTGCCGTCCGTGAAATGTTTTTCTCGCCAACTCGATTAGGAGTTTGGATTGCGGGTGGAGACTTGTCAACACGCTACGTTTGGTTACATTCGGCGCGAGATCTTCCGCGCTGCCCGTCACCGTTCTTCGTCGAGATCGGCGCTGCTGTGTCCGGCGTGGCGGGCGGGAAACTGGGAAGTACGGGTTTCTCACCTGCGCGGACGGGTTCTCGTGGAAACCGCCGGCGGCCGGGAACGAATCCGGTTGTTCCGGCGGGATCACGTGTCCGGCGAATCAGGCCGTCACAATCGGTCGCGGTGCCGGAGTGAGGTCGGCCGGTGCCGTGGCGAAGCCGGCCGGGGCCGGCGGGGCCGGCGGG